>JANOTH010000131.1:0-32945 GCA_031416275.1 Ferruginibacter sp.
ATTCGGTACATCGCTGGCTGTAAGTCCCCAGCAAAGATTGCTGTATCCATTCCATGCTTTTGGGTTGGCTTTGCAGTATTCGAAATTTATTTTTGTGTGATTTGTAACCTGTTTTTTATAATCTGCATAAGTATCGTTTAAACCATTGGGGTTAATTCCTAAAAAAGAGTATTGAGATAAAAATAATGGTCCGCCCAGTGCAGGACCTAGAGGTAATTGAAACCCATAATAAGTATTGTTATTTACCAAAGCGCCGTTGCGTGCCCAACCATTTGTGTAAACTATTGGTGAAATTCTATTTGTAGGAGTTGGTGCAGATGATGCAAGTGCATAGACAATGAGCGCTTCATTCCAGCCACTTATTTGTTGATTAATTATCCAGTTTTTATCAATACTCCAATGCCAGTATAAAACATTCTGGTTATTTTGCCTATACCAATTCCACTCAACACCATTATAGATTGTATTTATTTTATTTCTTACATCAACTTCCACCGCATCTGCATTTGAAAAATATTGACGGGCTGTAATTAGGCCCTGCAACAATAAAGATGTTTCTACCAAATCTCCTCCATTATCATTTACACTAAAAGGTATGGTAACACCGGTAGTGCCATTTACCCAGTGAGCAAAAGCACCATGATACCTGGTACAGTTATTTAATAAAAAATTACTTATTTTAAGTACACGTGCTGCTGCATCTGTCCTAGTTATAAAACCCCTGCTGCTTGCAGCTATTATGGCCATTACACCAAAACCTGTACCCCCTGTTGTTACTAGTTCGCCACTTGTGTTTCTTTCCCTTGCCATACCCGAAACCGGATGACCAAAATCCCAAAAATATTTAAATGTCTGTTGTTGTACTTTATCCAATAACGCATTGTCACTTAATAAAGGGAACTTATCAGTTGAATCTATTGCCGTAATGAAATTTACAGTACTACCGGCGCTAAGCCCAACATTTTGTGCAGACGTAAGATTTGTATTTACTATAACTGTATACCTTGTTAATGGAGTTAGAGGTGATAATGGTTGAAGCACTATATCTTTATCTCCATTTTGAAACACCGTATTTACAGCAACTGTTGAAGTATTATTTCTTAAAGAAATAGAGGAACTTACTGTTGAAGTTTTCACAGCTGTACTTAAAGATATTTTTATAGCGGGATTGTATGGAACATTATATAAGGTGGTATTGGTACTATTGCTATTAACTGTAACACCTGTTAGCGAAAAAATTTCAGTTGCCGGAGGTTGAGTGGTAGGGTTGTTATCTGCTGACTTTTTGCAACCGAAAAATAATGACGTACTCACTAAAAAAAAGAATATTAATTTGTTGGTCATAATCTGCCATTAAAAAAATGAATAAATAAAAAAGGGTACAGTTTCATAATGCTATGAGTTTTGTACCCTTTTTTTTAAGTATCGATTGGAAGATTATTCTATCTGCCTTGCCCTTCTAAAACCTGTATGGCACTTATTTCTACTTCTGAAAGAGCTTTGTTATAAATTCTAAATTCATCTAACATTCCTGTATAATTCAACATCCATGGCTCAGGAGTATTAAAAGGTGCTCCTGCATTATTTTGAAAACCACCGATAATAAATTTCGTAGCATTCTTAAAATTTAGTGGTCCCAACGGCGTTCCTGATCCATCAGCAATCCTTGAATCAGCTCCCGGCGGCAAAGCCTTTTTTTGTCCATTGATATACCATCCAACTTTAGATGTTGCCGCATCATAGCTCCATGCCAAATGCCTCCATGCGCCATACATATCTGCAGGTCTAAAAGCTCCGTTAGGCTCAAGCCAATGCTCTACAAAAGGTGCATTGTTTTTTTCAAAATGCAGTTTCATAAACATTTCTTCAGGGTTTGAAGGATTTTGTCCTTCAATAAACAGGAAGAAATTACCCCAGAACGAACCATCCTGTTTTGCTAAAGCAAATACACCCATAGCACCGCCATCATGCCTACTCGTATTAATCCACATGCTAATTGTAAAGCTTGTAAGATTGGCTACCGAACCAGGGTTTGCGTAGTTTATAAACGCATTTGATGAACCCTTATATGCCTTTCCTTTTTTACCTGCCGGGAAACTCGTTGTACCGTTTAGTACACCACCCGTAATATTGTTTTTTGCATCGGCAATAGTGCCTTCAAATGGAAAGAAAGCTACAAGATTTGTAGGTGCTACTTCTGAAGAATTTGTGAAGCCGCCTGCTACTGGTGGCGGATCGCCTTTTGTAAAATTATCATCAGTTTCTACTTTGGTGCAACTTGTGGTTGCAACCACTACAGCGAATAATATCGCTACTTGCATTTTAAAGTTATTTTTCATGCTTTATTTTTTATTGTGTTTAATTATAATTGGGATTTTGTGTAAGTCTGTTACCACTTAAATCTCTTTGTGCCTGTGGTATTGGGAAAAGCTCGTGCTTACCATCTACAAATGCCTTACCATGTGCACGCAATATTGCGCCTGCCCGGCCTTGGCGCACAAGATCTAAAAAACGGTCTTGTTCCATTGCCAATTCAGTTCTTCTTTCTCTCCAAACATTTGCTTGGGTTAAGGTTGTAGTAGGCAAGTTTGCTCTGCTTCTAACTTGATTTAATTTTATTGCACCATCAGCATTACCCAACATTGCTGCTGCTTCGGCATACATTAGCAACACTTCGGCATAGCGCATTAACCGTATGTTTTTAGGCTTCGTATCTTTATTAGCGTCCAATTGTGGAGATTCCGCAACAGCGCTGTGGTAAGCTTTGTAACTGTACCTGTCGTTTTCTACTGAGTCTTTTGATGGTATACGGAAACCATCCCACAAAACCGTTCCGGTGCTATTCCCAGGCACAGTAGGATTTATAAAAATAATTGTTGCATTTCTTCTTGTATCTCCTGCCTCATAAGCAGTTGCTAAATTTGATGTTGGTGTATTAAAACCAAAACCCAAATCATTCCATCCACCTCGGCCTCTTGGCCCTTGGCCATTGCTGAATAAAGGGCTAACAGCATTGGCGTTTACATTAACACCAGTTTGCACTTCAAAAATAGATTCGCTATTGTTTATGCCACCGCCACCAGCATTACTTTCCCTAAATATTAAATTATAATCATTTACTAATGAATAGCGGTTTGAGGTAATTACTGCGCTAGTGAGATCGAATACTTTTTGCCAGTTTTGTCTGTACATATAAACTTTAGCAAGAAATGATTGTGCAGCCCCTTTATTAGCACGACCGGTTTGGGTAGCCAAGTCACCTTTAAGAGGTAAATTATCTGTTGCAAACTGCAAATCATCAATAATCACATTGTAAATTTCTGCAGCAGTAGCACGTGTGTTTAAAGCATCGCTGTTGCCTTCACTTGGTAATGGAACAGAAATAATTTTTGGTACCCCACCAAAAAAACGAACAAGGTTAAAATAATATAAACCACGAAGAAACCTCGCTTCGCCCAACAACCTATTTTTTGTGGCTGCGTCGATAGTGCTTTTACTTAAAACATCTATTGCTTTATTAGCCGCCACAATGCCACTGAAATGGCCGTTCCAAATATTATCGAAAATAAAATTGTTCGGTGTGTGTGTAAAATTATCGATTTCGCCTGCCTGAGAAAAATCACCCGGCGTACTCCCTTTATCTGCATCATCGCTTGCTATGTCGTTTGCCAACACCCATAAAAAACCTACGGTCGTTTTACCAAAACCTCCAAAATATAAAGTATTGTAAACCCCACCTACTAATTTAGCGGCAGCATCAGGATCAGTAAGTGCTAAAACCTCAGTGGTTTGGCCCTGTGGTGGCACTTCTAAAAAGTCTTTTTTACAACCACCGGCTGCTATTACCATTGACAATAAAAGTGGGAAAATTATATATTTATTTTTCATTTTTTTTCGTTGAAAGTGAATAATTTAAAAACCAACATTAACACCAAATGCAAAGGTGCGGGTGGTAGGGTAAATTGATGATTCAATACCACCTGCCAAAGCATTACCGCTACTAATTTCCGGTGTAAAGCCACTGTAATCAGTAAACGTAGCCAGATTTTGCACTGTTGCAAATATCCTTAAGCTCTGCATTTTTACTGACGCCAATGTTTTTACAGGTAATGTATATCCTACAGTCAAATTATTTATTCTAAAAAAGTCTCCTTTTTCTAAAAAATAAGTAGATGCAGGGAGCTCATTTAAATTCGCTCTCGGCACACCTGTATTTGTGTTATTAGGTGTCCACCGGTTTTGTGCTACTTTGGTTTCTATATTGTCTCTAAAATCTCCTCGTGCAGCTTTTTTACCATTGTAAATTTTGCCACCAGCTGTTCCATATCCACCAACAGATAAATCAAAGTTATCGTACCCAACACTGCCATTAACGCCATAAGTAACTTTTGGTTGATAAGAACCTTGGTAAACCCTATCTTTTGCATCAATTACTTTATCTCCGTTTACATCTCTGTATCTAAGGTCTCCTGGTTTAGCACCTAATTGAGAAGAGCCTGCAATTTCTGTAGCGTTTTGAAAAATACCTTCTACCTCCCACAAATAAAAACTACCAATTGGTTGGCCGTTATCAGATAATGTAGTGGTCCCTTGGCCACCAACGCCGCCATCAGGTATTGCCTGACCGCCATTTAAATTTTCAATCTTATTTTTATTAAAAGCTACGTTACCGCCAATATTATACTTCCAATGTTGGTTTATGTTCGTTCTCCAATCAAGTCCTAATTCAACCCCTTTGTTTGAAAAGGTTGCAGCGTTTGTGATGTATTCATTATCTGGATCTCCTAAAATGCCTGGTATTCTTATCCGTACCAATGCATCTTTTGTTTCTCTATTGTATACATCTACCGTACCGGTTAATTTATTTTTTAGTAAACCAAAATCAAGACCGAAGTTAGTTTCACTTGTTACTTCCCATTTAATATTTGGATCAACCAATTGTTCTAGTCTAAAATTTATTTGTTGTACTCCATTAAAGAAATATGGAAGATCGGGTGTAGCTAAAGCTGTGAAAGCATTGCTTGGAATACCATCATTACCTACCTGTCCATAACTAGCCCTTAGCTTAATATTGTTAAATACATTTTGACTTTGCATAAAATCTTCGCTGCTAATAACCCATGCTGCACCTACTGATGGGAAGAAGCCCCACCTGTTGTCTTTTGCAAAACGAGATGTTCCATCATATCTGCCAGTAGCAGTTAGAAAATATTTGTCTTTAAAATTATAATTCAATCTTGATAGATATGAACTGCGGGTAGATTTATCACCGTCGTTAAAATTTGTTGCACCAATAGATGAACCTGCGTTTAAATACCATTGGTTTTTATCTTCGGGTACATCTAATCTTCTACCACCAATGCCATTTACTTTTATCTGCTCCGCTGTAGTACCTATTAATAAATTCACATTGTGGTCACCAAACTTTTTTGCCATTGTAGCAGTGTTGTCCCACACCCAACGGTTACCTTGGCTTTCTCCAATAGCTAAGCTACTATTGTTTCTTACTTGGTTACTGCCAGCTGTTAAAAATACATTGTTAGGACCTACATTGGCATATTTATAACCATAGTTTACGCTTCTAAAATTGTTTTTATCTACCCCAAAACTCGTACGCAACGTAAGCCAAGTAAGCGGTTTTAATTCGCCAATAATATTTCCCTGAAAACGATCTCCCTTACCTGAGTTATCATTTTTATCTTGATCTAACAATGGGTTACCCACGTTATTTGATAACGAGGTATTGCCGTATAAACCATTTTGTTTTGCTATAACATAAGGCGCTGCACGATAGGCTACGTTAAACACACCCAAATCAACATTGCGTACATTTTGTTTACTGTAAGATATTAATGTAGAGATTTTAAAGCTGTTGGAGATTTTATAATCGTTGTTATTTCTAACCGTAAATCTTTCAAATTTATTTGTTCTAATAATTCCCTCGTCGCTTAAATAACCTGCGCTAAAAAAATAATTTATTTTATCGCTACCGCCAGATAAAGAAACATTATGGTTTTGGAAAAAGCCTTTTTTAAGTACTTGGTCGTACCAATCAGTATTTCCGCCACTTAACAATGTTGATTGTCTTACTATACTGTCACCACTGCCATAAAAAATACTTGCTTCATTTACATAACCAGCATATTGATTTGCACCAGCCATGTTTACTAATCTCGTTGCTTCTTTAATACCAACAGTTGCGTCATAATTCACAATCATTCTACCTGGTCTTCCCTTTTTAGTAGTAATGAGTATTACGCCATTTGCAGCACGCATACCATAAATAGCTGTTGCCGATGCATCTTTTAAAACATCAAAACTTAAAATATCAGAAGAGTTTATATTTCTAATATCATCATTTATTACACCATCAACTACATATAAAGGGTTAGCGCCGCCAAGCATAGTGCCAGTTCCTCTTATACGAATAACCGGCAATGCATTTGGATCTCCGCTGGTAGTAACTTGTACACCAGCAATTTTCCCCTGTACTGCCTGTGTTGCAGTTAGTACCGGTTGTTTAGCAAGTTCCGCACCTGATATGCTTGCTACCGAACCCGTTAAATCTTTTTTTCTTGATGTGCCGTATCCTACAACTATTACCTGTTCAATTGCTTTTGTTTCACTCTTTAGTACTACATCAATAGTTGTACGTCCACCCACAACAACTTCTTCGTCCTCATAACCAACTGATGAAAAAAGTAGTGTTGCACCATCGGGTACGTTTAGCGAATAAGAACCATCTATGGCACTGGAAGTGCCGGTAGTAGCTCCTTTTATTCTTACAGAAACCCCTGGTACTGCTTCGCCATTGCTGTTGGTTATTTTACCTGTCACAATAATATCCACAACATCAGCATTGCCCGAGCGAATGGCTACAAGGTTATTTTCCAGCTGTATATAGGTTAGGGTAGTGCCGTTAAAAAGCTGTTTCAATGCATCTTTAATGAGTGCATTATTAAATGAAACTGAAACTTTTTGTTTTAAATCTTTCAGACTGCTGTTGTACACGAAGCGAAAATCGCCCTGCTTCTCAATAGCGGCAAGTACTTTTACAATTTCTTTATTATCTGCGTTAAGTGTAATGGTTTGTGCGCTGGCACCTGCAAAAGAGTGGAAGCTGCATAAAACAATTAGAATCATTGATAGTTTCATAATTATTAATGGCTTTTTTAGGGCATCGATCAGCCCTACAATCGTTATACTTTTTTTCATAAATTTATATTTTAGTAGTGATGTTTGGTGTTGATATAAGTTTTAGTCGGCCCATTATCAACGCCTATTTGGATTTACTACAGCGGGGAATGGTAAAACATTTCCCGTATTTAATTTATGAGGTGTTTGTAAAAGTTTTTTGTTTCATGTGTTGGTTTTAGTTTGAAATAGTAATGGTATCGTTTCTTGTTTTATAATTAAACCTCGTGGTGTATTGTAAGGCCTTTAAAGCCTGCTGAATGGTTTCTTTTTCAAAAATACCGGTTAGCAATTCCCTCTTTAACCGATCATTTTTTATTACAATTGTTACACTATACCAACGCTGCATTTTTGATGCCACATCCTCCAAAGATTCATTGGTGAACACCAATTTGTTTTGCACCCACCCTGTTTCTACAATTTCGCCGGTGGTGGGATACATTGTTAAGTGGCTGAGTTCTATAATTGGTTTGTATAAATTTTCTTTATTTTTTTTATCTGTGTTTGAAGTATTTTTTTCTGCAAGTATTTTGTCTTCATTTATAAGTATCAGTTTTTCGTTTGGCTTCATCAATATTTTCTCCTGCCTGTCTTTTAAAGACACTTCTACACTCCCATGTATCAAACTTGTTTCAGTCGTTTTTTCGCCTGGGTAGCATTTTACATTAAACACCGTTCCCAATACCTTTATATCCATTTTAGCTGTATGAATAATAAAAGGCTTCGCTTTGTTTTTTACTACATCAAAATAAGCTTCGCCGCTTAATGAAACTTCTCTAATAACATTTCCAAAATTTTGATTGTCGTATGTAAGTTTGCTGCTGCTGTTTAGCCATACCGTTGTACCATCGGGCAATTGCACTTTTGTACGAGAGCCTTTTTTTGTTGTTACCTCGCTATTGGTAATTTTATTTTTAAAATTATTCGTACTGCCCGCATTATTGGCATAAATACCAAATAATAATGCTGATAAAACAATAACAGTAGTTGCTGCTATAAATAATAGTTTCCTTTTTTTATTGGTAATTTGATTTGCTTCGAGTGTTAAAGCTCCGGTTTCGGTTTGGGAACTATTTAAATGAAATCCTTTCTTTTGTAGCATTTCGGTATGCAAATGAAAGGTTGCTTCTAAAAATTCTTCGTCGTCTGAATCGGTTGGGATACGCCAAAATTCATTTATCATTTGCACAGGCAAATCAGCATCTGGGTGAATCTTAATTAATTCATCTAGTTCTAAAAGCTCCGCATTGGTAGCTTCGCCAGTTAATTTGCGTGACATTAAAGTAAAAATTCTATCTCTATGCATGATGGTGTAACATAGTAGATACAAAAAGAATATAAATCCCCTAGCGGCTAAAAATTATTTTGCAGTGTTTCTTTTTACAGGAAGCTGTAAAACGGTAGCTATCTTTTTTAAAGCGGAAGAAAGTTGGTTGTCAATTGTCTTTATACTGATAGCAAGCAATTGCGCTATTTCTTTATATTTGAGTTTATCTTCTTTGGCAAGCTTAAAAATTATTTTGCACTGCGGAGGAAGTTGATCAATGGCATTTTCTATTTGTTTAATGCGCTCGGCACTTATCATGGCTGTTTCAGCATCAGGCTCCACACTCACCATCTCTACAGAAAGTTCGTTTAATGAAAGGATCTTCTTTTTTTGGATTTGCTGAAATTTTCTTAATGAGGCATTTCTTACACTTATATAGATGTACATCTTCAGGTCTTCAATCTCCATCAACTTTCTTCTTTTCGCCCATATTTCAACAAATACATCTGAAACAATTTCCTCTGCATATTCCTTCGATTTTACAATAGAATATGAGAAACTTTTTAATGGTAAGAAAAAATAAAAAAATAATTTTTTATACGCAGCAGCATCTTCATACTCAGCAATTCTTTGCTGTAGTTCGGCAATAGCGTAAAAATTAAGTTCTTCTTTTTTAGGCATGATAACAATAAATCGTTCCTAAATATAAACAAATTAATTTCTCAACTTTTTTCTTGGTACGAAAAAATTTTCTGTAAGGTTCTTTGTGCTCTCTAAAAAATTCATTCGGTTCATTTAAACAGTACCCGTAACTTAAAAAAATAAGAAAGAACAAAAAGAATTAGTAATGATCGCTTTTTCTTAAAATAGCTTCCTATTTGGAGGCATTATCCGAGTAAGATGAATTGAAATTTTATATCAACTTTAAATTTTGTTTTCTTTACTATTTTTATAGTGAAATTTCTTACTTTTGCACTCCTTCATAATAAACAGGAAACCTGCAAAGGGTTTTTTGATGAAAGAAAGGGCCTATAGCTCAGTTGGTTAGAGCACCTGACTCATAATCAGGTGGTCCTAGGTTCAAATCCTAGTGGGCCCACTTAATCTCCGCAATTTTGCGGAGGTTTTTTATTATATAGCTATATATTGAAAACTATTTCCTACAACGAGTTTGTATCAAAAGATAGCTTTTAAAAAATGAAAATCTAAAGAATTAATGAATATTAGCACTTGCTTTCGTAATGTTTGGAGTTAAGTCTCTTATAAAATTAAATAACATCATCAATCAAAAAACCACCGATTATAAGTAGAACGGAACAACACAAAAGACAGAAGATAAATTGCGAAAAATAAATATGAACTCATTTATTTTCCCAATTTCTTCACCCATTCCCCGGCCTTTTCCACTACAAATTTATCAACCTTATTGTCTTTTGATTTTATGGTAAGTCCTGTGTTAAAAATTCCTACATTTTTATATCTTTCAACATGGTCAATATCAGTTAAGTAAATTGAGACCTCGTGGTTTTGAATATTGAACTTGTGTGATTTAAAGTGTACTCTTTTGTTTGTTAGATAGAGTTTACCACCTACATCTTCCGCCCCCTTAAAATGATTTGCTGCGGTTTCAAAAAGAATGTCTTCATCAGGCATTGTGTCAATTTTTGTTGCGCCCCCGCCATACTTTGAAGACTTGAACCAACTTATAATTAAAGCAAAAGTAAAACCTGCAGCTGCACCTGAAACAATTGCTACAACAATAGTTTTTAAGGTCATGACATCACTCGTCCAAAGATTTTGAATAATAAAGTATATGGTCATTCCTATACCGAAAGAAAGTCCTGCTTTAAAGTCAATTTTTTTCATGCTTAAAATTAAAAAAAGAGAATATAAAAAATAAAATTGGTTGGAAACATTTGCAAAAAAATTCCATTAATGTATGCCCCGTAATTAAAATATACGCTTACAAACGAAACATTGCTGAGAAAGAATCTGTTTAAAAAGTTTGCAAGAATAAAAAAGTAATGCCAATTTTTTCTACTTACATAAATGAATGGTAAAAAATAATTAATACATTACGTTACTCCTATGCTAAAACGGCTCTATCTATTTATTGCAGGTGATGAAGATTCTTTTCGGTTTGAACACCGGATCTTTAATCTATCAGGTTTCGTGCTTGCCGTATTTTGTATACAAGGAACTATCATAAATTATTTGCTAGGGCTGCACCCAGCCACTGTTTGGCTTGCAATTGCAGGCATAATTATTTCAGTTTTTATATTTTATATCGCAAGAATTAAAAAATATTTTACTCCTAGCATTATCATTATTTATGCATTGGCTGCCATCTTTATTCTTTCGCCTTTACATTTTTTTAATGGCGCATCCGCCGGACCAACTATTTATTTACTCATAATGATGCTTAATATTTTTTTGTTGATAGCTCCTCCAAAAATGCAGTTATGGTTGTATGGAATGTATACTGTGGCAATATTAGCTATGTTTTTGTTTGAATATTTATTTCCAAATATGGCGGTTGCCTATACTTCTTCAACACAAAGAATTGCTGACCATGTAACCGTTATCATTTACTCCTTCTTTTTTACGATGATCGTTATTAGATTGTTTCGGCGCAGCTACGACAGGGAACAAAACACTATTCTTAAACAAAAAATTGAACTGCAGAAAGCATTTGAAACTACAAATGAAAAAAATAAAGCGATTGAATCTTTAATAAAAGAATTACACCATCGGGTAAAAAATAACCTGCAAGTGGTATCCAGCCTTTTATCCTTACACTCAAACCGAATTGAAGATAATAAAGCCCGAATAGCATTAGAAGACGGTAAAAAAAGAGTGGAAGCCATGGCCATGATACACCAGCGTCTGTATATGGATCGTGAAGTAACGGCAGTTAATATAGAAGAATACATGGAGAGCCTAGCCGTTTCTATTGCCGAAAGTTTTGGTTACACATCAACAGCTATAATTAGCAAGTTTAATTTACAACACCCAAACATGCACATCGATCAGGCAATACCAATTGGCTTAATCGTAAATGAGTTAATCACTAATTCGTTTAAGCATGCTTTTAATAGTATCTCAAAGCCGAAAGTAAATGTAGGAATCGAACAAAAGGGAACTAATCTTATACTGCAGGTTTCAGATAACGGATCTGGATACACAAACACCAAAAATGAATTAGCTTTTGGGATGAAACTGGTAAATACCCTCGTAACACAATTGGACGCTGCTATGGAAATAAAAAATGATATCGGCGCCACATTCACTATTACAATGAGGAATTAAAAATGACAAGCTAAGCCAACTCCAAACACTTATACAAATGCGCCAGCACCAATTTACCCATGTGTGTTATTTTTAAAAAAGCATCGTCTTTGTGATAGTCTGAGAGCTGCTTCGCCAATGTTGCTGTTTTATCGGCAGGTGCAACTTCATCAGGCAAAGACGCTTCAAATAATTCTTTAAGGCGTGCTCTCCCAAGTTTTTCTCTGTGGCCGATGAGGCTCCTTTCTTCCTGTTGGTATTGGCGCATACTTTCTTCCGTAATATGCTCCAGGCCTAAAAATACCAATGGATTATTTTCTTTAAAATAATGTGGTAGGTAGAGGTTTAATCTGCCTTCGTAAGACTGTTGGTCAAAATCTATTGCCCTTATGCGGTATTGGTTGCCCTCAATATCTGGCGTAATATCTACAACAAAATTATACGAGCGCATATCACCTAGCAATCTTACAAAGCAACGCTCATTAAACTTTACAAACTCTTTGCAAATTCTTATCTGGTTAAATTTACTTTCGTTTTGTAAGGTTTGTAAAAATAAATCTCCGGGTAAGCCTGCAATGTGTTCCTCAATTAACGTGTTACCATCGGTTAAATAATTAATACGGTTTGGCGATAAAATATGTTCCAACTCCAGCCCGTAAACCCTGCTTGCATCTGCAACTTTTACATAAAAATGATCGTAGTTGTCATTTAAGCGATTAATAATTCTTACCCTAAACGGTTTTGAGTTTCCAAAAGTGCAGTAATCAATTCTCGATACAGATAAATGTTGCATTACTTCCAAATGCCCCGATGCATTCATAAGTGCATAAATAAATTTAAGCCCAGGATGCAATTCTTTCATCTCTGATTCATCATACACAACAGTTTGCCAGAGCGTGTCTTTACCGTTTTTATCAAACAATGGTGATGAGTAAGTAAACCGCATCATATCTGAATATTGAACGGGTAGCTTTACTTCTCTGTCATATTTTATAAGGTAATTTTTGAGCGGATTTTTTATGGGGTAAAAAATCTTTTTTTTGGAAGGTGCATCGTTTCTGTTTGCAATGTCGGGCATCTTCAAATTTACAAATTAATGAGGAAGAAAGTTTGTGCGTAAAGATGTGAAATTATTATTTGATTGCATTTACTTCTGAAGAAAAAACATATTAGTTAGTTTGTATTAAGCTGCAATAATTTGAAGTAAAAAGCCTCAACAAACAGTACATCGTATTATTTCACCTGAAAATACTTTTGTTATTTATATTAATTGGTATTGCCTTTATAAGCGTTTGAAATATGATGCAACATTTTTCTGTTGATGCAATTAATCTTAATAAAGTTGTTTCATCGACCAAATTATCTACCTCAATATCAACATCCAGATCCATGCTCTGAAAACCGACCGGCACATTTTTATCAAGCTTCAATGTGCCCCTTACATCTACTTGTGCAGTTGCCATTATCAAAGTTTTCTTTAAACGGATACCCATAATATTTGAAACCATCCGAAGTGTACTTTCAAAACATGCTGCCAGCGAAGCACAGAGCAAATCTCCCGGGTTTGCAAAATCATGAAGGCCGCCTACAGCTCTATGAACACCAATGTTAAAAGGTACTAAAAGCTCATCATTAATAGTTACTGATGTGTGAAAAGGATCATCAAGATTATTCCCTTCCACAATTGCCACATCAGTTACCATAGCAAGTTCTGGGTAATTTGCATACGAGGCCCTTAATGGTGCCTGCTGTTCCTGAACAATAGAATTTCTCTGCATAATATTTATTTTTTAACCATTATTATCTCTTGAAATTTTTGATGCTTAAGCGTACAAATTATTTTGAAAATTGAAGTTGCTCATACATTTTTCTGCCTTCCCTTACTAGTATTTCAATAGTTTCATAAATATCTTTTTTTGAGGTTCTAAAATTTACGATACAAACTCTTAAACAATACTTTTCTGCCAACACTGCGTTAGACAAAAACACTTCGCCCATTTGCTGTAACCTATTCAACAAATTTTCATTCAAAGTGTTTAAGAAGGTATGATCATTGTTATCTGTCTGATTATAATTTAAAGGAACGTATCGCAATGTTGTGATGCTTAAGTTATGGGTTACTGCTTCTAGTTCTTCATGCTCTTGTGCTTCTTCAAATAATAGTTTGGCAAGTTCTATATCATCATTTATCATTTCTATATATCCATTCTTCCCAGCCTGCTGCAAAGCCATCCATACTTTTAATGCCCTAAAACCTCGGGAGTTTTGAAAACCATATTCGTAAAAATTAAGAGCCGGTTCGTCAGCACTATTATCAAAATTGTAATATGCTGCATGTGTGCTAAAGGTATCGGTTAAGTGTTGCGGATTCTTTACTAAAATACAGCCTGCTTCCAGCGGCGCATACAACCATTTGTGTGGGTCTAATGCAATAGAATCTGCTTCCTCTATACCATTAAATAAATTTTTATAATCTGGAATTGCGGCTGCAGGTATTCCATAAGCCCCATCTATGTGAAACCATAAATTATGTGCTTTGCAAATTGCTGCTAATCCAGCAAGGTTATCTACCACACCTGTACTAACATCACCCGCAGTGCCAACTACCAAAAATGGATTTTTACCCTTACTGATATCGTCCTTTATTGTTTGCAATAAAACAGCGGTGTCCATTGTATTGTCAGGCAATGTAGGTATCCATCGCAGTGCTTTAGTGCCATGTCCAAATAAAACCGCAGCCTTATCAATCCATGTGTGGGTTGCTTTTGAGCAATAAAATACCATTTCTTTTGCAACACTAGCTAAACCATCTTCCTTTAAATTTTGGGGAGCCTTGGCAGTTCTTGCAGCTAAAAAACCTGTAAAGTTTGCCATGTTACCGCCACTTACCAATAACCCACCATAAGTTGGCGAAACACCAATAAATTCTGCAAGCCATTTCACTGTTTGCTTTTCAATAGCAGTTGCCATTGGGCTTAAAATATTTGCCCCCACATTGGGGTTAACTGCCGCCGCTAACAAATCAGCCAATGCACCAATTTGGGTTGGCGAAGCAGTTATATAACCAAAGAATTTTGGATGCCCATTGAGTAGAGAATGGTTGAGTAACAAATCAGCAGTTTTGGTAACCAATTCCGCAGCCGAAGTGCCATCTTCAGGCATAGCAGCATCTCCCAACACACATTGTATTTCCTTTTGGGTTTCGCCAGTAGTTACCGGCCTTTCATGGATGGCATCATAAAATTCAGCAATGCTATCTATTAATTGGTAACCAATTTTTATAAATTCTTTTTTGGTGATTTGTACAGGCGCAGTGCGATGGTCATTTTTCATTTCTATACTGTTTAAAACATAATACTAACTCGTTTCAAAATTTTTAGCACTGAACATTTACCTGTAAAAAACTTGCAGGTATGGTTGTAGAATCCTGTGTACCGCTCTTGTTTTGATTAGTAAATAAGGTCTCTAATTCCTGCTGCAATTCTAAAGCCTTTCCATTGGTTTCTGCTGCTTCAAAAGCATTCATAGTAGGACCATAATAGTTTTTAAAAAGGTTTACAAAAGCTGATGGAGACAGTGCCGTAGTAAATGTAAAAGTTTGTTTTGTGCAGGAGATATTTTCTTTGGCAATACCAGCATTTGTAAAACGATCAATTACATTACTTTCAACCCCCCACAACATTGGGCTAACAAAACCCTCTGGTGGCGGTGCTGTGTAGGCTGAACTAATTTTTAATATTTGGGCTACAAGTGTAGGATCTCCCGGAATCCAGTTTCCCATAACTATTCTACCTCCGGGGCGGGTAACACGTACCATTTCTTTAGCAACATCAAACGGCTTTGGCGCAAACATTGCTCCGAAAATACTAACGACAAGGTCAAAACTTTGGTCTTGTAATTCATTTAAATCCGATGCATCGCCTTCCTGAAAAGTACAGTTTGATAGCCCCTCTTTTTTTGAACGGATATTGCCTGCCTCTACAAGATTCCGTGCAATATCAACACCTAAAACATGAGCACCTAGTTTTGCTGCAGGTATGGCTGTAGTGCCATCTCCGCAACCAAGGTCAAGCACACTCATACCTTTTGTAATTGCGAGCGAAGCTATAAGCGCTTCACCACTTTCCCTCATGCTTTCGGCAATGCGGGTAAAGTCACCTTTTTCCCATAATACTTTGTTTGGATTCATTTTTTAAGTTTTTTAAATGAAGGAATATAATGTTGACCACTTTAATTTTTCACTATAAAAAATAATACAACAGCTATCAAATTTTCGTAATGAAGTTTTAAAAACAATTACAAATAGTAAGGTTGAATAATTTCTTGTACAACAAATTTACTTTTGTGTTTAAAGATGATTATTGTTGTGAAGTCCAAAAATATTGCTCAAAGGTTCAGGTCACCAATGTTTGTTTAACGGAGGATGGCGAAATGCCAAAGCGCTGTTTAAAGGAGCGGCTAAAATGTGACGTATTTTCAAATCCACTTTCAAATGCTGCTTCACTAATAGTTTTACCACTGCTACCTAGGAGATAATTTGCACGAAGCAGCCTTTTTTCTAACAACCATTTACCAGGCGTGTTGTTAAATAGTTTTTTAAAGTCACGTTTAAAAGCAGAGAGGCTGCGGTTGCATAATACTGCATACTGTTGCAGGTTAAGGTTAAAGCTATAATTATCTTCCATCACCCTTTGTAATGTTACTGATTGAGGCTCATTCATTAAAGAACAGAAATACGAACGTGCCTCTACATTTTGCGGGTTGTCTGTTATATTTAAAATCAGCTCCTTAAATTTTAGTTCGAGTAATGATTTGTCAGGTTCTAAATTATCTGCAAAATAGGAATACATAGATGCAAAAAAAGAGTTCAGCGTTGCTGAACTGTTTATTTTAATTACAGGACTGCATGTAGCAGTAGCACTTGAAACGGGCACAGCTTTATTTTGTAATGTTTTACAAATAAAATCATCAGGTATAAAGAAAAGCACAAGGCAAAAACCAATATCAAAAAACTGTTCTAAAATACAAGCGCCTTTTCTTACAAGTATACAGCTGCCTTCACCAATTTCGAATGCACCGTGAGAAGTATGCCATATTTTCTTTCCTTCCAAAACATAAAAAATATAATTTTCGTGGCTCCACAAATCGGCAAACTTCGTTTTCATCAAACGAGCTTCAGGCGGGCAGTTGAACATAGTGATCAGCGATTCACTACATATAAATTGGCGGCAATATTGAGGATATAATAATACCCTTTCCTGAAAATTAACCATCTATAATTTGTTACCGTTTTAAAAGTACACTTAAAAGATTCTGCCTACTTTTTTTATGAGGAACGCAGGCTCATAATGTTAAGCCCGGCTCCACGTCAGCATTCTCAAAAGCTACATCAAATTGCTTCTTAATTATTTTAGCGGCAGCGCTTTTTTTCTGTTGTTGTAAAGCTTTATAAAGACCATACAATGCCCAATGATTATTAGGATTTTCCTTTAGATCTTCTTCAAAAAAAACTGCTGCTTTAAAAGCGTTGCCTGATCGTAATAAAACCGTTCCCAAATATTCTCTTACAGGAAGTAGCCAATCTTTAGGTTCGTTGTAAATCATTGCATCTTCCAGTGCCACGCCTTCATTTAATAAACGGATAGCTTTGGTAAAGTCATTTTGTTTTGCGACCATAATTCCCTCCAATATTTTTACGCCTACTTTAGCTGCATCCGCAGGTGCATTGTATGGTGCCAACACCACCAACATATCTGGCAGTTGCATTTTTTCCTTCACAATTTTTAATTCATTTTCTGCCTCGGCAAACTTATTTTTTCCGGCAAAAGCCATTCCCCTTGCCCAATGCCATAATGTTGATGCATAAACATGTTGTTCATTCACTGCTGCATCATTTAAAATAGCATCCCATTTACCAAAGCGAACATTATTAACAGAAGGCGTCATGTAAAGGTATTGCATGTATGTACCGCCCGGGGCAGGCATAGAAAGGTAATTTGTATCTACACTTTTACGAGTTGCAATCGCCGAATTATTGCTGTATTTATAATTAGCTTTCATCATGGCGCAGTTGGTTTGCATGTGCAAATTATGCACAAGGTAAAGACCTGCATTGTTTTGTACTGCGGGGTACAAGGCAAGGTAATTATCATAACCTTTTACACTCATCTCATTTACCTTAATACCTTTTGCATACTCGCCATTGCGTATGTAAATGTGAGACGGCATGTGTATCATATGCGAAACGCCTGGCATCAATTTACCAAGCTTATCAGCACTTTCCATTGCCCTTTTCGAATTTTTAGATGCCTCTACCGCATGAATATAATAGTGGTTAGCACCCGGATGGCTGTTATTTATTTTTATTGCTCCTTCCAGAATGTTTACAAGTTCGGTAGTCCAAGGTTGTGGCTCGCCGTTGTGTTTCCAATAATCCCAAGGATGTTGCACCATTATTGCATCTGCATATAAAGTACACACATCAGCATCCTGCCCAAAGGAAAGAAATGCATTCTTCATGGCTTGTAAATAAAGTTGATTGAGGGATCGTCTGCTCACTGTAGTGTCTGAAGTATAACGAAAAGCCATGGCAGTAATCAATGCTTTTTCTTTTGCAGTACAATTGTCTTGCAACGAGAGCGCTTTTTGGGCTGCAGCAAAAGCATCGGATGAGGCGGTATATTCAAAGTCGTTGATGTTGGGACCATAAGCCAATGCCTGTGCCCAATAAATCATGGCATTATTATCATCAAAACGTTCCGCTTTTTTAAACGAAGCCATGGCTTCAATAACATGAAATGCATAATACATGTTTATGCCTTGGTTAAAATAATAGCGGGCACTGTCGGCAGTGCTATTGATATCCCAACGATAACTACCCCAGCCGGGTAATACGCCTATTCCGTTGGCAAGGCTGTCGGCATTGAGTTGCGTCCAGTCAGGCGAACATTGAATGGCCCATCGTTGCTTATACACTTCTTCTCGGGAGATGGCTTGGGGATGTTGTTTTTTTATGGAGTACCTGAAACCTGCGAGTGACAATACAACAACAAAGGATGCTAAAAAAAACAGTTTAGTGCTCATAAAACTTTTTTAAGGTTGATGTACACAGCGGCCGGATAGGGATTAAATATAAGAAAAATCGATTATAGTTTATTGAGGCATTTTTACTTTAGTTAGCAGCAATGGTTTGTGGCTTTTGGTTCGCTAAAAATGATGGACGAATATAATTGACGCAACATCCGCCAAGGGGCGAGACATTGCTGAGAAAGAAAACCTTCCCCCGCTTTTCTCACTTTGGGGCTTGGTTGTTCAATTATTTCTAATTATCTGTTGTTGCCTTTATATTTACCTTAGATTATCTAAGTAGCTATTTTATCATTTTAATTTAATACATCACTACCAGATGCTTAAGCGTAACTATTATTTCTTCTTTCTAATTAGTTTATTATTTGCTGTTCAAACCCAAGCCCAGCAGAAATTTCCCCCACCCGTTGAGGGCGATTACGTCCTCTCAAATTTTGAATTTGAAACAACCGAAAAGTTGCCGGAGCTAAACATCCATTACACATCAATAGGGCAGCCGCACCGCAATAAAAACGGCGTGGTTGACAATGCTGTGTTGATCATGCACGGCACCACCGGCAGTGGCAAACAATTTCTAAGCGATTTATTTGCAGGTAATTTATTTGTACCCGGAGGCTTGTTAGATGCCAACAAATATTTCATTGTTTTACCCGATGGTATTGGTCATGGCAAATCAAGCAAACCTAGCGATGGTTTACACATGGCGTTCCCAAAATATAGTTATACTGATATGGTAAAGGCAGATTATTTATTGCTTACACAGCATTTAGGTGTAAACCATTTGCGCTTGGTAATGGGTACATCTATGGGTGGTATGCATACATGGCTATGGGGTTACACCTATCCGGATTTTATGGATGCACTCTTGCCATTGGCAAGCCTACCTGTAGAAATTGCTGGAAGAAACCGCATGCTTCGTAAAATGGCCATCAACCTTATTGAAATGGACCCCGCATGGCAGGGTGGTGCCTACAAGCACCAGCCTAAAGTTGGATTAACTGGTGCCATTTCTTCTCTAATTTTTATGGTGAGTGTACCCTTGCAATGGCAAACAAAAGCACCCACAAGAGCCATGGCTGATTCTATGTTGGCAGCCATGGAAGATAGATATACCACTTCGCTGGATGCAAACGATTTTATCTACCAGTTAGATGCTTCCCGCAATTACGATCCATCGCCCCATCTTCAAAAGATTAAAGCGCCGTTGTTTGCCATTAATTCTGCTGATGATCAGGTTAATCCTCCGGAGCTAAAAGCAATGGATAGAGAAATTTTAAAAGTAAAAAACGGGCGGTATATTTTATTACCTATCACGGATAAAACTTCCGGGCATGGAACACATTCCAACCCTACTATCTGGGGCGATTATCTAAAACAATTGCTTGCCTTGTCGGCAAAATAAATAATGCCAAATAAATAAAAAACATGCAAAAGAAAATGTTTACAAAAATCAGCACACTCATTTTATTACTTTCCATATTGCAAACAGCACATGCCCAAAATAAAGGCAGCGTATCAAATCCTTATGTTTTAGAGCCCTCAGCCACTACCGTTGCTATTGGTTACTATTGGTCAGAAGCAAAGCCTGTGCTGAGTATTAAATCCGGTAATTATGTAAGGGTGCATACACTTATTACTTCAACCCCTGAAAGATTGGAAGCTGCAGGAGTATCGCCTCAGGATATAGAACCTGCTTTAAGAGAGGTACAATTGGTAAAAGAAAAAGGTCCTGGTGGTCATGTACTTACAGGACCAATATTTATAGAAGAAGCTGAGCCGGGAGATGTTTTAGAAGTAGTCTTTGATTCTATCCAGCTTGCAACTGCTTATGGGTACAATGCCATTGGACAAAATGGATTTTTATCAGATGAGATTTTTGAAAGGAAAATGAGCATCATCCCACTTGATAAACAAAAAATGATTGGACACTTTGGAAACAATATCCAGATTCCATTACGACCTTTTTTTGGAAGTATGGGTGTGGCACCAGCAAAGGAAGTGGGTAAATGGAACAGTGCTCCACCATGGAAAAATGCAGGCAATCTAGATAACAAAGAATTAGTGGCAGGCAGCAGGCTTTTTATTCCTGTTTTTGTGAAAGGCGCTTTGTTTGAAATTGGCGACGGCCATGCTGCACAGGGCAATGGTGAGGTAGATATTACTGCAATAGAAACTTCATTGATAGGTAAATTGCAATTCATTGTACACAAACAAAAAAAGCAGGAATGGCCAAGGGCAGAAACCGTAACCCACGTCATTACCATGGGCTGCGACAGAGACCTAAACGCTGCAACACATATCGCTGTAAGGGAAATGATTAAATACCTGATGGAAGAAAAATCGATGTCGCAGGCAGATGCCTACATGCTTTGTAGCATGGCTGTAGATGTAAACATTACACAGTTGGTAGATGGTAATGTTGGTGTACATGCTATGTTGCCTAAAGTTATTTTTGTGAAAGACAAATAGATCTATTTCTCAACAACGTTTCGACCTTTGCCTAACGTTGCGTTCCTCAACCAACTTTTCAATGTAGTGTATACTTTCTGCCTACTTTGAACTTAATAAAAAAGAGGCTGTCTCATAAGTACGAGGCAGCCTCTTTTTATTCGGATCCCTATCGGGGAAGGAAAGTCGTTTAAGCAAATCTCAGCGCCAATTTTTAATTATGAGATAGCCTCTTTTTCATCTTTTGTACAGCTTCCTGCTTGTAGGCTTTGTGAATGCCTTTGCGTGTTATTATCTGAAGGGCTGCATGCTTTTAAAATATTATTGTTTTATCCATGGCAATACAGTTACCCCATCTGCTGTGTGCATTTTTACTGTGTAAAAACCCGCCTTCAATTGCTGCACATCTGTACGGATAACTGCCTCAGCATTTTTTACAGATTTGTTCATGACTGGTCTGCCCGATGCATCTACAATTTCTAACTGGTATACCTGTGAACGGTTATCGTTGAGCAATACTAACTGCGTAGCAACGGGGTTGGATTGTATGGTCGGTTTTTTTACAATACCATTACCTGCTAACATTTTGATGGTTTTTGAAAAAGTGAATTTACCGTCTATATCTACCTGCTTGATGCGGTAATACAGTGGGCTTTTTGTAGCTGCATTGTTATCTAAAAAAGTATACGATGTAGCAGCAGTGTTACCTGTACCGCCGTTGTTGGCTACCGATCCTTTTTGAATAAAACGAATACCATCGTTGGAACTTTCAATTTCAAAGTGGTGGTTGTTTTGCACTGCTGCCACCTGCCATTGTAAGAGCGAGTTATTTTTCTGCCAAGTACCTGTGAAAGAAAGCCATTTAAGTGGAAGCACACTTGCACTTAGACTGTTGTACAAAGCGGTAACTTCTGCGTCCGATAATACCCGATTGTAAAAAATAACATCATCGATACTACCGGTGTATGCAGCTGCATTAGCACCCGGGTTTGAACCTATTCCAATACTGTTAGGAGCATTAAGCGCACCTGTATATGTACCGGTATTTGAGACAACTTCTACACCTTCCATATACAACCTAATGGTACCTGCTGCAGCGTTGCGTGTAGCAGTTACAAAATGCCAGCTGCCATCGTTGTAAGTATTTAATGGAGACTTGATAGTGATATCGGAATTGCCAATACCCAAGCTTACTTTTCCACCATCAATAAGTGCCATTCCCCAATCGGCGGTCACTCCTCCCATTTCAGCATCTATAAGTGCATTGCCTCCATACCATTGTGGATGACTAGATGCCGCCATGGTAGTCTTAAACCAAAAGCCAATGCTAAAATCGGTCTGCACTGCTGAAGCCAGTGAAAGTGGAAAAGAACCCTTAGAAGTACCTTGAGTAAATGCAACCGCTGAATTTGCGGTGCCAAAACGATTTAGATCTGTAACAGAACCGGAAAATGTAGCGTCATAACCACTCCCGCTTGCATCTACGGGGCTATTGTTATCGAACGGAAACTTGGCTATAAAACCACTAGGTATTTGAGCAAAAAGAGAGAAAGGAATTATTACAAATGCGAAGGCAATCATAACATACTTTACATTACCAAGGGAAGTAATTTTCTTCATGTGTTAGTTTTTTAAAGTGTAATTAAGAAGTTGATTTTTAGAACGGGTAGAGAGTATGTTTATTATAAATACATACCCATTTTGCCATATTGGGACGTGCTTCTACAAAGTGGTAGAAGTTATATTGTGGGCCAGATCAAATGTTAGAGGATAATCAATAAAAAAAGAGAGGAGCACAGAGCAGTGCTTTCAATGCAGGTTTTGGGGTCTGTATTTTTTGTGCCTCAAGGCATGACTGCAATTGCACTTTCTGCAATAAAAGACAATAATAAAATTATGCTTCGCAGCAAAGGTCTTCCTACGGGGGCGATGCGTTTTGGTTCGCTAAAATGTAAATACGTAGGGGGCAAGACCTTGCTGGGAAGTAATATTTTTAATCTTAACTATTTCTTTTTAATAGTCGTGTCAAAAAATTCAAGTTCTTTTTTGCTAACCCACTTAATAAATTTAGTAATATCATCATGCTCTTTAATTCGTTCCACTGTGTGATAATATGTTTTTAATTCTGTTTCGGTAAAAACGGCGTGTACCTTAGCCTGGCAAATTTTATGCATAGGCACAGTCGGTGAATCTTTACCGCCCTTACTTGGCGGTATTAAATGATGGCGCACAATTGGTTCAGCTAGTTCACGGTTACAAAGTGGGCATTTATCTGTGTCGGGCATTGTTATTTTTTATATTAAAAAAATTGATTTCCATTATATATTACTTACAAAACTATATTGTACAATATACTGCAGTGTTGAGTTTTATGCGTTTAATTTTTTGTAATAATCTTAAAATTCTACCGCCTGGTTTTGAGGCACGAAAAGTAATAATTTTATTATTGATCTTAAAAAAAAAGAGTTGCCTTTATTTTGGGCAACTCTTTAAAATTAAAAGTAACTGGTTAGGAAATTTGAATAAGCCTTGGTGGCTTTTGCTTAGCCTCCTCTTTTTTTGGAATGAGTAGCTGCAGCAAGCCGTTTTCATACCTTGCTTCAATTTTCTCAATATCCACTACATCTTTTTGTAGTGTAAAAGTTCTTAAGAAAGATTGATAACTGAATTCTTTACGGGAAAAAAGTTCATCTTCCTTTTGCTCTTTTTGATGATTGGTTTCGGAGCTTATGGAAAGTAAATTTCCATCAAGTTCTACTTTAAAATCTTTTTTAGACATTCCGGGTGCTGCCACTTCTACTTCATAATTTTCTGCGGTTTCTCTAATGTTTACCGCAGGAATAGTGGTGTTGGTATTGGAGAAATTTGAGTGCCCCCAATTAAACATATCCCGGTTAAAAAAATCATCAAAAAGCACAGGAAATGGATTTAATAAATTTCCATTTCTTTTTACGAGTGTCATAATAACCTCCTTTTTAAATGGTTAAAAATTAATATCAATTTCAAAAAATCAATCCTTGTGCCATGGCAAATTTTAAAGTTTTAGAATGAAAAATTGTCGTGATTTATCTAAAAAATGACAGTTTAAAAGTCAAAATTTCAACGTCGTAACTGGGTGTTTGCCCTTGCCTAACTTAAGTACACTTTTATTTTTATTGTTCCAGCGCAAAGGGCTGCTGCGGCAGGTTTGCGTTTCTAGCTAAACCTATAAGGTTTTAAAAACCTTATAAGTTTTTGGCTTACTCAAACCCCTGTTTATCTATTTCTTACAGCAGCCTTTTAGTTTCAGAAAATCCCTCAATTAAGTTGTAACAGTAAAAAATTTATTATGCAATTTTATGGCTGGCTTTACCTATAAGGTTTTAAAAACCTTATAGGTTTTTGGTTTGCTCAATCCCCTCCTATCTATCTCTTAGCGCAGCACTTTAGTTTCAGAAAGTGGCCCAATTATTTTGTAATAGTAAAAAATTTATTTAGACTCAAATGACCTGCTTTTAAGGTCTTTAAATACCTTTCTAAAATTCACTTTCCGATATTGATTGCTGGCTAAACCTATAAGGTTTTGAAAACCTTATAGGTTTTTGGTTTAGTCAATCCCCTTTTTAACTATCTCTTACTG
Source organism: Ferruginibacter sp. (assembly GCA_031416275.1). Classification (GTDB taxonomy): domain Bacteria; phylum Bacteroidota; class Bacteroidia; order Chitinophagales; family Chitinophagaceae; genus Ferruginibacter. The sequence continues at coordinate 24,903 of JANOTH010000131.1, forward strand.
CAGCCTTGTAGTTTCAGAAAGTGACCCATTTGAAAAAGACCTTCATATTCAATGGTCTCCCCAAAAACAAAAACGGGCACTAAAATTTTCATTTTAGTACCCGCTTAAAAATTAAATCAATCTTTATTTTTTCTTAAATATGTTGCTGTCAAATATAACACCTGCATAAACTATTCTGCCTATTGGTGCCGCACCGTATGCCTGAAAAGCAGCTACATCGCCAATGTTTGTTGCACCTAAGCGGAACGTGCTGTTAGCTTTAGGTACTTTGTACGTAAACTGTGCATCAACTGTTGTAAAGCCTTTAATAAGTCCTTCATCAAACGGCATAAAATAATTGTAACTGCTTATGCTACGTAGGTTGGTACTATATGATAAATTATTGGTGATTTTACCATTAATGCCAAAGTTGAATTTGTGCTCAGGTGTATTAAACCCAAGTATTAAGCCCGGCACTGCTGTAATAGGTGCAGTATTGTCAAGCCCATCAATTTTTGACAATGTGTAATTGGTAGTAATGTTAAATGCTTTGTTCAAGAAAAAATCGAATGCTACCACTAAACCTTTTGTCTTAACTGCCTTATCCGCATTTATCCAAACCTGCATTGCTCTTGATCTGTTTCTGTTTGTTGGTGCATTGCTTGCATCGGGCGTAAGGGAAGGCGATGTACCATCTTCTCTACCAATAAAACGGGTTGTACCAATAAAGTCATCATAATTTGATCTGTAAAAACTAAGGTCTACAAAAACTTTAGGCGATATCAATGCCTTGTAACCTACTTCGTAGGTATTCACTTTTTCTGGCTTTAAATTGCTCACACGGTATTCAAAAGTTTTAGGCGTACTGCCTGGGTTGGCGGCCAACAAAGCGCCAATATTTAATGGTAATGCCTGAAAGCCTGAACCTATATTTCCTAGTAATAATATCTGCCCAATATCTAATGTAATATATTGATCAATTTGTGCAGGCGAACGATAAGCCTGTGCATAATTAACCCTAATATTGTGCTGCCTGTTGTCGCCAAGCGTTAGTACTCCTGATATACGTGGAGAAAAACGTGTACCAAAATTTTGAAAGTTATCAACCCTTGCTGCTGCTGATAATTTCAGCATATCTTTCAATAATGCTTTTTGTACTTGTGCATATCCACCAACTTCATCGTTGCTAATGCTGTTCCTTACCGGCTTGCCTTGTGGCGATTTTGCACCATCCGAAAACAAGGTACCATCTGACCTTAATGTGTATTTACGATATGAACCACCAACAATAACGGTTGCAATTTTTACAGGCAATTCATATTGTCCACTATAATCCCAAAAGAAAGAATTTGGACCAATCTGTGGTTTAAAATTCCCTGTTTTTGAATCTCTGATAGTAGTGCGGTTTGCATTAAAACGTGGATCTGATGGCCCTGCGAATGGAACTACATTCGCGGACTGAGCTCTAGCAAATGCAAGTGCCTGGTCTACACTTTGGTTGTTATTGCGAGCACTTAAAAATGCATTGGTGTACGTACCTGCAAATACTGTTGCATACACAGGATTGCTTGCGGCAATTGAATTGAAAACTGCTGTTTCAACCGCTGAAGGATTTGGACCCGGAGTATATCTTTCTTGCGCTACTATACCTGTACCCCAAAAGGAAAGATCGTAAATTCTACCCGGCTTATCTGCATTGCGATATGCACGTAGCGCCCACTTATCTGATTTTACTTCAAACTTATTTAAGTTAGCCACATACTTATCAAAACTATACCTGTTGGAGCTTTGGTAAATGGCTGCACCATTGCCACTTCTATACTCATAGCTCGCTTTAATTTTATTGGTAATTAAATAATGCAATGATGGATTTACACGAATATTTTTTGCTTCAAAATCAGGTCCCAATAAATCTCTTTCTGTAAAACCCTGTGAAAAAAAAGTTTTTAATGCGCCAGTTGGGGTGCCATTAACTGTAGGGAAACCCGCTGCACGCAGCATATTTGCAGATGCTAGTGTATTAGGGTTAATACCAATATCGCCGTAACGATTAATAGCATCCCAACCAAGTGACGAGCCTGCAGGATTGTTATTTGGCACGAGCCCTAAACTTCTTGCGCCCTCACTGTCTGCTATAAATTCATCAGCTTTGAGATATGTAGCGTTTATTTTAAATGCCAATTTTGGTGTAAGCTTCACAGCCAACCTTGCGTTTAAATCGAGCAGGCTACGAGAACCTCCACGAACTGCCAATGTTAAGCCTTCATACTTAAAAGGATCTTTGCTTATTTGGTTTATTACGCCGTTAAAGGCGTTTGCACCATACAATGCAGAATTGGCACCGTGTATAATATCAACTGTTTCGATATCAATTTCGGGTATGCCCATAATATTACCTGCATACAATGATAATGATGGATCCATGTAATCAACGTTATCAATCATTTGAATAACCCTTTCTGATTTTGCAGAGTTAAATCCTCTCGTACTAAATGAACCCAATAAGAAACTTGATTGGCTTACATCTATTCCTTTGTAGCGAGATAAACCGGAAAGTAGATCAGCAGATGGATTAATTTCCAACTGTCGCTTATTGATAGATTCAACCGTAACAGGTGTTTCCATAATACGCTCCGAAACCCTCGATGCAGAGGTTATCACGGCATCAAGTTGAGAGCTGCTCTCTAAAAATTTAATATCATAAACAGCAGTTGCATCTGTGATAGCAACATTTTGCGTTGTTGAACCCACGGCAGAAAACACAAGCGTGTTTTTACCCGGCGTTACTTTAATACTGTATTTGCCATTAGCATCAGTAGTAGTACCATTAAAAGTACCAAGCACCAGCACGCTTACACCTGCAACGGGTTGCCCTGCGGCGTTCGTAACAGTACCGTTTATTTCTTTATTCTGTGCGAGCAGAAAAAGTGGAACCATTAATAAAATTAAAAAACAGATTTTTTTTAACATGATAATTTTTTAGTTAATGAGTAAAGGGATAGGGTTGGAATACTTATTTGGTTTTGTTTAAAATTTTTAGGCGTGTTTTCTTAATTCTTTTTTTAATATTTTTCCCGTTGCCGTCATCGGCAAGGCTTCTACAACCTGCACCTGCCGTGGATATTTGTACGATGCTATTTGTTCCTTTGTCCAGCTTATCAACTCTTCCGGCGTGGCTGATGCATCTTTTTTAAGTACTACAAAAGCTTTTATTTCTTCCCCCATTTCTTCGTGCGCCACACCAACAACTGCAACAAGCGATACAGCTTCATGCCGCATCATAGCATCTTCCACTTCCCGTGGATAAACATTTTTGCCACCTCTTATAATCATATCATTTGTACGATCAACAATAAAATAAAAACCATCTACATCTTTCACAGCAATATCGCCTGAGTGTAGCCAACCATTGGTTAATACTTCGGCCGTTGCCTCGGGTAATTTATAATATCCTTTCATCACATTATGCCCACGGTACCATAATTCTCCCTTTTCACCTACGGGTAATTCGTTTCCATCATTATCGGCTATTTTTACCTCCACGCCCCACACCGGTGTTCCAACGGAGCCGGGTTTTCTTCCAACCTTTGGTTGGTTAAATGTAACAATTGGTGACCCTTCGCTCATGCCATAACCTTCTGTAACGGGCACTTTAAACCTCGCCTCAAATTCGTGTAATACTTTTACCGGTAATGATGCACCGCCAGATGCACACATACGTAGGTGCTTTGTAATTTCTTCATCTTTTACAGTGTCGCTTTTATGATTTAGCAACGCCCAATACATGGTGGGTACACCCGCAAATACTGATACACTGTGCTTTTGAAACAATTGAAATGCCATTGCAGCATCAAAGCGTGGTAATAAAACAGTATGAATAGCTTTATAAATGCCTGCATTCATTTGCACCGTCATGGCAAAAATGTGAAACATAGGCAATGCCAATAACTGTGTATCTGATGCAACAAGCTCCAGCACATCTATTGATATAAGTGCATTGCAAAAAAGATTGGTGTGGGTGAGCTGAGCACCTTTAGGAACCCCCGTTGTGCCCGATGTATAAATAATTACCGCTGCATCATCACCTTTGGTTTGAGCCGTTTCAAAAGTGAATGGCTGGTCTTTAGTTAGCACTTCAGTGGTTACACTTCCTTCAATTGGAGAGACCATACCGGGCATCGGCATAATCATGTAAAAATGTTCGCAAGTGTTGGTATCATTAAATGCATCCCAACCAAACTTACCCATTGGCAACTCCGCAGTGCCAGTAAAACAAAAAAATGCTTTGGCATCGCTGTTGGCCAACTGAAAAGCGATCTCATCTTTTTTGAGTAAAACGCTCAGGGGTACAACAACGGCACCCGCTTTTAAAATGCCAAAATATATAATAGGAAATTGAGGAAGGTTTAAGCAGTTAAGTGCAACCTTATCACCAGGTTTTATACCAATATTTACAAGCCCATTTGCAATAGCGTTTGCAGCTGCGTTAATTTGTGCAAAATTTAAGGTGACCTCATTAAAAGTAAATGCAGGCTTTTGAGGGTGCTTAGCTGCACTGTCCTCCAGTATGACAGATAGATTGAACATAAACAAGCAATTCGTTAAACTTTACTTTCTACTATAATGTTAAGTAAATGTTATGCAATTTTTGTTTTTGGTAGCATGCACAGCTATTGAAACGGGAGTAATTATGATACGAAACGGGAATATGTTTATTGCAACTGTTTGCCATTTTTGCCGAAATGTATATCGTTCATATCTAAAGAGAGTCGATCATTTAAAGGCGTTACACCAAAATATTTTTGATACAGTTGAGCAAAGTGTCCTCTGTTTGTGTACCCCATATCTGAACAAATTTCAAGTATGGGCGCATCTGTTTTTGTAACAAGAATACGAGCCTGCTCAAGCCTACTCTTAATAATATACTGCCTAACGGGTAAACCATAAAGCTGCCTAAAACCTTTTTTTAAATCGCATTCATTTATACCTGATTTGCGGCTGAGTTCTTTGATGTGTAGGGGGTTTGCGATATTCTGGTCTAAAATGGTTTTGGCTGTTTGTAAGCAGCTGAGTTGATGATCAGTGAGGTCTTTAAAATATTTGCCAATATCTTCTTTTTTCAGGTACTCCATCCAAAAAAATATAAACTCCAATATTTTACTTTCTAATAGAATAGAATTTCCTGTTTCGGTATAATCAATTGAAAACAGTTTTTGTTGCAGGGCATTTATGTCAGGATTTAAACAATAGTGATCAAACTTTTTAAAGAGTTTGTTTTTATCGTTTGGCAAATATTTTTCAGGGATAAAAATCCGCATGCCATCTACATTGGTGGTATCAAATTCAAACTTGCGGCAACCCTCAATGGCGGCTGAATGTATTTGCCCTGATGCGCTTATTCTAAAATCAACAATACCTTTTTTACCAACCGGGTCGCTCGAATGAAAAATGGTACGTTCATTAAATGCCCATTTGCCTCTAAAAAAATGAATATCTTCTCTAATAAAAATCAGTAAAGAACCATTGCCGGTAGTAGCAGGCATATCAAGGTGTTCTGCATTCCATATTTCCTTTTTTTTAAAGCCATAGTCGTTTACCAAAGACTTGGCAAAACTAATCGGGTTTATATAAGGCAATACTAGCTCCATATGTACAAACAATCAATGTTAAATATAATCAATTCATACGAGCGGTTGAGTATAGCGGTTTTCAAAAAGTGGAAATGTTTTTAAAAGGATAGGAAATTCTATTAAGAACAGCCCTAATGAGGTATAAGATCATCACTGTAGCGAAGAATTGGAAAACCCTTTTTGCGATTTATCAAGCGCTTTTTAGCTTTACGAGCAACATTAAAATACAAGAATAATAAAGCCGTTTAAAAATAGAATCTCAACATTTATAAAAGTAATTATAAAAAAACCGCCGTCTAAATAGACAGCGGTTTTACTTTATTGAAACAATTTTATACTAATTTGGAACACATGCACTATTGTAAAGCAATTCACTTGCAGGGATTGGCCAAACATAATTTTGTGCTGTTGGTGCTACACTTGGCGCACTTCCTTTAACAGGAAATGAAAGACCTTGACGTTGTATATCCCACATTCTATGCCCTTCACCTAAAAACTCAATTCTTCTTTCCGTTAATATTAAGTTTATAAGATCTTCTTTTGTTGCAGGCACAAAAGTAGTAGTTGCATCACTGCGCTGGCGAACTGTATTCAGTATCGCCAATGCTCTTGCGTCAATACCTGTAGCCTGGCGTGCAAGTGCTTCTGCTGTATTTAGTAACACTTCTGACCAACGAAGTATTGCTACGTAGTTGTTAATATCATCATTGTATTTTTGATACCTGTTAGAAGAAGTAACCAACACTTTCCTTGTGTCTGTTGCTTTCCAATTTGGGTCTAAAACTATTCCAGGCCCTGTGTTGTTTAAACTGAACTCTGCATTATGATATAATGATAAACCATTTTGTCCCCCCGGGGTATTGGTGTTATTCATTGGTAAACTGAATATAGATTCCAAGGCTTGGTAAGGAGTGCGAAACACATTTGTAAAATTTGCATTTAAAGTATGTGCAATTCCACTGCTTGCTGTATACGGTGGCGTAAGAGGCACTAATTTGTTACCTTCTGTAATAACATTTGCAAAATCGCCCATTTGTAAATAAACCCTTGTTTTTAGCGCTATTGCAGCGTTACGATGTGCTCTTACAACATTGTTTTCAGGGCCACCATTGTTAAGAGGTAAATTTGCCTCAGCAAAAGTAAGATCTGCTAAAATTTGTGCAAAAACCTGTGCCTGTGTTGCTCTTGCTAATGCTTCACCACCAGCTGATTGGTTAGCCACTAATCTTAGTGGTACACCTAAAGAAGCGCCATTGTCTGCAGCAAATGGTTTCTTACCATAGAATGTAGTAAGGTAATAATAACTCAATGCTCTTAAAAACCTAATCTCTCCTCTATAGCTGTTTGCTAGTGCTGGGCTTATAACAGTTGGGTTATCATCTAACCCTTTTAAAACAACATTAGCTCGGTTAATAGTTGCATAAGCAATACTCCACATGCCCTCTACCTGGTTATCAGTACTTACTATACTGTGGTTCCAAATTTGAAGCGCTGTTACACCATTACCTGTAACATTCAACCAGTCTTCACCTCTAACATCGCCGTACACGATTGCTCTTCCTCCTAAAAAGTTTCCATTTTTAAGAGAGGAATATACACCTGTTACTTGTTGAGCAATACGATCCGGAGATCCAAATGCAACCAAATCACTCAAAAACGTTTGAGGCACCGGGCTTAGCTTTTCCTTTTTACAACTAGATAAAACAGTTAGTATTGAAAAAGCAATTAATATTATATTGATATTTTTCTTCGAACGCATAATTTTATTTTTTTAGGGTTTATTAAAATCCAACATTTACTCCAAAAGTCACAGTCCTTGTTTGCCCAATCGTGTTTCTATCAACACCAGGAGTAAGAGCGCTTCCACCATTAACAGAAATTTCAGGGTCACTACCAGGATATTTTGTAATGATAAATGGATTTTGCGCTTGTAAATAAACTCTTAAACTTCCTATTCTCATTTTATCTATCATCTTCTTGTTTAAAGAATAACCCAATGCAATATTTCTAAAGCGTAGAAAATTCGCATTAAATAAATTTGCATCTATAGGGAAAGCAGAACCATTTGAAATGTTATCGTTGAAAATCACTTTTGGAATCTGAGAAACATCCCCAGGTTTTTGCCACCTGTTTTTTACATCAACTGAGTTATTCCAAAATCTTTGATCTAACAAACCTGCTCTGCTACCAAAATAAACTTTGTTACCCAAGCTATAAATAACATCAACATTTAAATCAAACCCTTTAAAGTAAAAATTATTTACAATACCGCCGTAAACTTTTGGTAGGGCATTGCCTGCTAAATAGCCATCTGCTGCTAAATCAATTGCCGGTGCTGTACTTCCATCTCTAAAGGTCCAACGGTTAGTTGCAGAAAAATCAAACAATACATCTTGGCCTGCAGCGTTTACAAAAACCCTGCGACCAGTTGCGG
>JANOTH010000132.1:0-2535 GCA_031416275.1 Ferruginibacter sp.
ATTGCTATTGGTACTCTTTTTACCGCTTGCAACAACAGTAGTACTGAAACAAAAACAACTTCAACTGATACAACTAAAAGCGAAATGGCACATAGCGATGACCATATTTTCGCTTGCCCAATGCATCCAGAGGTAACAGGCAAAGAAGGTGATGAATGTCCTAAATGCGGAATGAAGCTTGAGCACAATGACAACGCCGCAGCACCAAGTAATGTGGCTATGCAGTTTAGTACAAACCCTGCAACAGTTAACCCAAATGAAGAGGTTAATTTAATAATGACCCCGAAGAAAAAAGACAACGCCGCTGAACAAGTTCCGTTGGATGTAGAGCATACAAAAAAAATACACCTCATTGCAGTGAGTGAAGATTTAAGTTGGTTCGATCACATACACCCGGAGTTGAATGCTGATGGCTCTTACAGCGTAAAAGAAAAATTTCCAACAGCAGGCAAATACACTTTGTTTGCTGACTATAAACCAAGCGGTGGTAACCATACGGTAGATGTTTTAAATGTAGCCGTAAGCGGAACAACACCTGCTGCAAAAAAATATGGTGCGGATAAATTAACCGGCGATGGTGGTGATGGTTTTTCTGTGAACTTGGCTCCTGAAGGTGGTAAATTTTTAACCAACATGCCTATGCATATTAATGGAGTAATGATGCAAAATGGAAAAGAGGTAGATGTAAATACATTGGAAGATTACTTGGGCGCAAAAGCGCACATGGTAGTCGTTAGCTTAACAGATAAAAAATATCTACACGTACATCCCGGTGTAGAAGGTGGCAAATTTGATTTACATACCACATTTGATAAACTAGGTGTTTACCGCGGTTGGATTCAGTACCAATCAAAAGGAAAAGTATACACAAGCGATTTTGTTTTTAATGTTGCAGAAGGTACTACCGCAAACATGAAAGAAATGAAGCACGATGACATGAAGGATATGAAGCACTAATTATTAACTAATAAAAATAAACGAGATATACTTTGCAGTACTCATACTGCGAAGTATATCTTTAAAAAAGCCTTATGAGATATAAGATGTTATTTGTTGCATTTCTATTTTTTACAATAAAAACTGATGCACAAACAAAAACACAACCATCGTTGAAACGTTATTTGTTTCACTCACACGGAATCAGTTTTCAGAAATTTAGTAATCTAAATAGTCGTATAAAAGCATATCCACAATACGAACAATTAAAAAATACAACAGGCACATTACATTTTGGTTTTTTTACTGAGTACGATAAATTTATTGTTGGTTACAGTGCCAATTTTGGGAGCAGTTTAAGTGGCGATAAAAATAAAAAAAGTAGTTCGACAAGGTTTCTTGGTGGGTCAATAGATGTAGGTTACAACCTAATCAAAACAAGCCGTGTTTCATTGTTTCCTTATGTCGGATTAGGGTACGAACAATTTACTGCTTCTTTTAATAGAGACATTTCTTCTGTTGCTTTTGATAGTGTGCTGGCTACAAATAATGCCAGAAAAAATACCGAGCAATTGGTATTCACAAATGCATTTGCACTGTACAGAGTTGGAATTAGCACGTTTGTAACCTCAAGAAAACGGCCTCAGAGTTCCCTTGGTTTACAAGTAGGTTATACAGGCAGCTTCGGAGAAAAAGATTGGAAAATTAATAATACGCAAACATTACTCAATAGTCCGAAAGATAAATTATCTAAAGTATCTGCGAGTATTTTAATCAGGTACGAACTAAAAAATAGAAATAAAATTAATTAAACATTTAGGTCATAAACATTAAAGCAACAGCTGCAACAAACACGTTTTTTTTAAAATATTTAAATACTAATACGTTTTAAATTCATAAATAAAAAGTAGTGATTTGATTTGATTATAAAGAGTAAAAAAATTGAAAATGAAATATTTAATTGTAAGTGCAGTGTTATTTTTCTTCAGCGCACAAATGAATACAACTTTAGCACAGGGTCTTAAAAAAACGGAAGAAGTTTGTTACAACCCAAATGCAAAAGGCGATACTACAAAGCGCAGTATAAAGTCGGCTGCAGTAGGTAAAATAGGTGATGCCAATATCACTGTTAATTATCATTCTCCCGGCGTACGTGGCAGAACTATTTGGGGTGGGTTAGTTCCTTATGGTGATGTGTGGGTTACAGGTGCACACTATGCAACTAGTATTGAAATTGATAAAGATTTTATAGTAGCGGGTACAAGCATTTCAAAAGGCAAATATGCCTTCTTCACTATCCCAGGTAAAAAAGAATGGACGATTATTATCAACAAAAACTGGGACCAGCATTTAACGGACGATTATTTGCAGCAAGATGATGTAGTAAGACTCAAAGTAAAACCAAGCAAACAAAAGAATATAACAGAACGGTTACAATATTATATAGTAGATGATAAAAATGGCAAAGGAAAAATTACAATAGCATGGGAACTTTTACGGGTTGAATTTAATGTGAGTACAAAAAAATAAAAAGGAACAGCAAAGAGCAATAAGGTAAAACATGTTAATAAAATTGATGCATTTCGATCTCTAAATCCA
>JANOTH010000133.1:0-2384 GCA_031416275.1 Ferruginibacter sp.
TCAGGCGTTATTTGTGTGCGGATAATATCGCCATTTTTTATAGCTGCTTTTATGGTGCTTATAAACTCTTCTTCGTGCGTTTCTATTTTAAAACTTACAAAGTGTGTACCTATATGTGCAGATATGGCATCGAGGGCTTCCGGCGTATATGCACTTGCACTCCTACCCCATTTAATTGTTTTCTTAGCAAGGAAGGGCAGCACATCTTCACTCTTCATAATGGCTGCTTTTTTGGTATCTATCACTACCAAAAAGGGTGGCACGTAATCACCTTTGTTCAAAGCATCCTGCACATAATGCATCAACTGGGTAAACATGGCGTACGTGCTGTGCTTGGGAGTATCTTTTGCCTCAAACCAAATTTCTTTGGTTTGTATATCTATCAGGTTTTTTGAGTAGCCCTTCAGGCCGAGTGCTTTTATATAAGCATCCTTTACATCTTCCTCACTCTTAGCAAGCAGCAGTTGCTCATACAATTTCATATAGCAGTTTTGTCACAATTTAAAAGAAAAGGATTATAAAAAAATAAGTAGCTGAGTGAGTTCTTCTTATTGCACCGCACATTTTATACAAATAAACCCACAAAAATCAGCTATGCTCTGAGCCTGTTTTATTTTTGATTTAAGAGTTTGTAGAAATGTCATTATGCCCTTTCTACACTTTAGAATTGAAGTATTCTATCAATCATTATTTTAAAAATAAACTATGTCTAAAAACAACAAATCAAAAGTAAACTGGAAAAAACTTGAAAAGATATTAGGGAAGATCGCAAATATTTTTATGCTGGCACTACAACTCTTAGACTTTATGAATAGTTGGTTCCATCTTTTTTGAACTATTCGCTTCGATGCATGGCGCCCCCTTTGATAGCACTCAATTGACCCACTCCCATGCTGTACCGGCGGGGGTTTTCACAATGAAGTCTCGGCGGGGTTTTCACAAGTTTACACTTTTATACATTATAAACAATCCGTGAAACCCCGACGCATGAAAGACTCAGCGTTGTAATAATCTAAATCTACAAATCTTTATGATGTTTCGGAGAAAATTGCTCTACTATAGCTCAAGTTATTTGTTACCATATTGGTTTGGTTTCTGCAAATGTAAGGCTCATTAACTCGTCGGGGTTTCGCAGTTAGTGCATTTATAGTTTATGGTTTATATGTGCGAAAACCCCGCCGGGACAAAATACTAAAAATCCTCCTTTTAAGGGATAAACAAATCCTTCCATCCATTTTACTTTTAATTAAACTAAAATGGGATAAAATGAAAACCATAGTAATTAACTGTATTTTTTTTATGTTGGCAATTGCTTCGCATGCGCAAGTAATATTAAAAGAGCCGCTGAGCAAGACAGCACAACCTGTAAACACAAAAACTATTTCTAATGCTGCACCTGTAGGATCTCCACCAATACAGGTCACAGATTTAAAAATAATCATAGATAGGATAGACGACATTTCTAATTTTGAGGAGAATAATTACCGGGTGAACTATACCGTTTCCAATGCTGGATCAGAACCTATTGACCTTAGCAAATATTATCGTGGCGGAATTAAAGGGGCTTTTGTGTCTAATGGCAATGCGCTTCCTTTTTTAGGTGGAGGCGCTAATTTGTATGCTAATGGAAAAGCAATATTACAGCCTGGCGAAAGTATTACGGGGATCATAGAGTTGCTGAAACAACAACTTACTACCGGTGCAACTTACAAATACACACTTACCGTTGACAATGATAACCGGATAGAAGAAGCGAATGAAAATAACAATACAGTCGAGTCAAATATTACTGCCCGTGCCATAAAGAATGGGGATTATTTTCTTACAACGGCAAAAATAACAGTACAAACAGGTAACGATAATAAAGAAGCCAATAATTCACTCGCCTATTTTTATATAGGTGTGGCCAACCGTAATGCAAGCGTGGCTTTTTCTGTTGGAGACGTTGCTGACAAAAGCGGCTATGCCCCCGAAATTGCAGTCAACTCAACCACAGAATTGTTGCCGAACCGTAGAATGGAACCTGGTCTGCATGGTGGTTTACACTCACCCTACAACACACTTTGTTTTTTTAAACAAAGGGGCCTTGCAGTTACTGTTATTTACGACAATAAAGCCTGGGCTACCGATGCCTGGAAAATAAATAGCATTAGCGTTACCATTGAGTTTAAAGATAAAAACGGAAACCCTTACCCCAATCCGGCTTATGCTTCTAAAACAATCACCTTTCCTGTGTACGGCTTATTAGGTTACCGGAGCGGCGATGATATTTCAAACAACAGCAACCAGCTACGAATGTTAACGATGGGTACAGATGAAAATTTTAATCCTTTACCTGTAGAGTTCTATAAATACTCCATTAATTCGATGATCCTGAAGGTTAA
>JANOTH010000134.1:0-3398 GCA_031416275.1 Ferruginibacter sp.
TTGCAAATAATTTGTACGGTCTTGGTTGGTAGAGCCGTTTGCGCCCGAGCCTCCTATTCTTGCAGTCATTTTATCGAGACCGCCTTTGCCGAGGTTTTCAGATTCTAAAAACAACAAATGCTCAAACAAATGCGCAAAGCCTGTGCGGCCGGCCTTTTCCCGGGCAGAGCCCACATGAGCTGTTAGTGACACCGCCACAACAGGATCAGATCTGTCAATGTGAAAAATCACCTCCAAGCCATTGGGTAGGGTAAACTTTTCGTAATCTAATTTAAAGGCTGCTTTTGAGGATGGTTGCTGTGCAATGCCATTGGCAGAAAACAATAAAATAAAAATGGATGTAAGAAGGATTGTATGTTTCATGGAATGAGTATGTTGTGGAATTAAAAATAGCTTTTTTTACTTGATGGTTAATGTCGCTAGCAAACATATTCAAATTCCCTTTTGCATGATTGATGTTACAAATAGAAAAGAGAATCAAAATTTATAACAACTCCTTTTTAACCCTCTCCGGCAATAATATTTACAACAGCATAGTATTGTGTACAAAAGCTGCGCCTTTGCCTGTTGGATGTTGCTGACCGATAAGGTCGTTTAAAGAAACAGGCATAAGACGTTCAGCCACAGGAATGCTGCCCATGCGGGGAAATTAATCTTAATTCATTTACATGGGGAAAGAGGTGATCTGAATAAATTAAAATGGTAAATCATCGGGTTTATCAGTCTCTTTTTTTAAATCTTGACAAATTTTACGCTCAAAATATCAAATAGATGCTTGCTTTTGCCAAATCAGTTGATTTTGGCAGAGTTTTAGAACCCTTTGTGCAATCAAAATAGATTTAGTGAAAAATTTTACCACTATTGTCGGCAGTTTTTTTGCCGTTTTTATGTTCTGTGCTCAATTATCTCTTGCTCAGTTAAAGCCTGCAGGTGATTCTGCAAAATACATAAAAGTAAGTGCAGGCGCGCAGTATAAAAAATCGGCATACTATCAATCCTTATGGGGGCATAATTACCGCAAGGAATGGACAACCCCGGTTGAATTACCTGTTATTTGGTTAGACAGCTTGCGGGGTGGTCTTATCTCGTACAAGCTTGGAGGCAGTAACCAATCTAAATCCCTGCAATTAAAAACAAAGGGCGATAAAGAATATGCGCTGCGCTCTGTTGATAAATCTTTAGAGAAGGTTATTCCAAAAATATTCCATGGCACTTTTGTGTCAGCTTTAGTAAACGATCAAGTTTCTATGTCTAATCCTTACGGAGCATTGGGTGTACCCGCATTGGCGCAAGCCGTAGGTGTAAAGCATACCAATCCGGTTTATTATTATCTACCCGAGCAACCGGCACTTGATTCACTCAATAAAACCTATGCTAAAAAAGTTTATTTGCTTGAGCAGCGCCCCAAAGGAGATTGGAGTGATGCAGATAATCTGGGAAATTTTTCTGAGTTTTTTGATACCGAGGAAATAATGCCAAAAATATATGGCAACAGCAATCACGCTGTAAATCAGCAATCATTTGTGAGAGCGAGATTGTTGGATTTTCTGATAGGAGATTTTGACCGGCATATAGAACAATGGAAATGGGGTATTACAAAAGAAGGCGACAAAACAATTTATGAGCCCGTACCAACTGATCGTGACCAAGCATTCTCTACCCGTGATGGCTTTTTACTTAATCTTGTTGTAAGGCTTTCAGGGATGAAATACTTTCAGGAATTTGATTATACTATTGATAATGTAAAGGCTTATGCAACAATCAACCGGGTTATAGATAGGATATTTTCTAATAAACTTGTACGTTCAGATTGGGAATCTATTGCGACCAATATGCAGCAACAACTTACAGATAATGTAATAGAAACTGCTATTAAAAATATGCCACCGGAAATATATGCCATCAGGGGAAATAAATTAATTGCAAAATTGAAATCTCGCCGCTCTTATTTGCTTGAATATGCAAGGGATTATTATGGCCTAATGGCAGAAGAATCTGAAGTGGTAGGAACAAAGCAGGATGATTATGTTGAAATAAATTACCTATCAAATAATGAAACTTCAGTAAATATTTTTGACCTGAATGCAAACCGGCAAAAAACAGGTACTCCTTTTTACAGCCGTATTTTTAAAGAAAAGGAAACGGATGAGATAAGGATTTACGGCCTTGGTGGTAATGATATTTATAAAATTACCGGTGCAATGAACGGAGAAATAAATACAAGGATCATAGGGGGCATAGATAGGGATTCCATTATTGACGAATCTACTGCTAATGGTAATAAGCGTAATTATATTTATGATAATGCAGATAACTACTTTAAAAAAGGGCATAATACAAAGATGCGTTTATCAGAAGACAGTGCTGTTCATGTATATAATTATCAGGCTTTTTTACCCGATAAAAAAGGCCTCATTCCACATGTTGGTTTTAATGATGCTGACAGATTATTTGCAGGTGTACGTTACCAATTTTTGAACCGTAAATGGCGTAAACTTCCCTTTGCATACCGGCAAAGTGTTGATGTTGATTACTCAATTCCACAAAAAGGATTCAGTACTACGTATATCGGTCTTTTCCCGGAACTCATTGGGAAATGGGATTTAAATGCCAGGGCCAATTACGATCAGGAGCGTTGGATCAATTTTTTTGGGCTAGGAAATGAAACGCCCTTTATTACAACCGACAGGAACTACTACAGATTGCGAACAGAGGAAGCTATGGCAAACTTAGGTGTGAGCCGCCGAACAGGTAAAAGCAATATCAATATTTCCGGTTTTTATCAGCGAGTAAAAGTGCTGCAGGATACCTCTAGATTTATTACTAAAAGTGGTATGGCATTTACGCCGAATATTTTTGAGGCTGATAATTTTACTGGAGCGCAAATGAAGTACGATTTTGCAGATGTGAAAGATTCTATTCTGCCGCAGAAAGGAATTACATTTTCTCTGATTGCTAAGCATACGCAAAATTTAAAGCAGAACGAAAGATCATTCCAAAGGTTTTCAGGCAACATACAATTTTTTATTCCCCTTATTCCAAAAATATCACTGGCCATTAAAACCGGGGGCTCCACTATAACAGGTGGCACGCCGCTGTTTTATCAGTTTCCGTCAATAGGAGAGACTTATGATCTTAGGAGTTTCAGAAGAGAGCGTTTTAGCGGAAAGTCTACTTTTTATAACAACGTTGAACTTCGATATATCAAAAAAGTAAGGTCTTACATATTTAACGGAAAAGCCGGGTTGATGGCATTTATGGATAACGGCAGGGTTTGGTTGCCGGGAGATAACTCCAATAAAATTCATACGACTTATGGTTGTGGTATTTTGCTTGCACCTTTTAATATGGTTTCCGCTGCAATTACGTATGGCGTTTCTGAAGAGATAAAAATGTTA
>JANOTH010000135.1:0-10565 GCA_031416275.1 Ferruginibacter sp.
CGATCTCATGCCACAATGGTTTATTGTACCCGGAGTTATTATAGCAACAGCTGCAGCAATTATTGCAAGCCAAGCGATGGTTACAGGGTCATTCACGCTCATAAATGAGGCAATGCGACTTAACCTTTGGCCTAAAATGAAAATAAAATTTCCTTCAGAAGCACGTGGTCAAATATTTATACCAGGCATAAACACTTTGCTGTTTTTAGGATGTGTTGGCGTGGTTTTATACTTTCAGGAATCGTCAAAAATGGAGGCTGCGTATGGGCTTGCTATCATAACTACAATGGCTATGACAACTATTTTATTTGCAAATTATATGGTGCTGCATAGAGTTAAGTCGCAATATATTTACTTGTTTCTAGCCGTTTATATTGTTGTGGATATAGCCTTTTTAGTTGCATTGATGCATAAGTTTGTCAATGGTGGTTACATCACTTTATTAATTGGTTGTATGATGTTTTTTGTAATGTACGTTTGGTACAGAGCACGCAAAATTAAAAACCGCTATGTTGAATTTGTAAGGGTAGATGAATATGTACCAAAGCTGGAAGAGTTAAGCAACGATACATCTGTTCCTAAATATGCAACACATCTTGTATACCTAACGAGTGCCGATAACCCAAAGGAAATTGAGCATAAAATAATGTACAGTATACTTAGCGGTAAGCCAAAACGTGCAGATATTTATTGGTTTATACATGTAGATACACTGGACGAACCTTATACAAATGAATACTCCGTTACACATATAATTCCAAACGATATTATCAGGGTTGAATTTAGATTAGGCTTTAGAATAGCGCCAAAAATTAATTTAATGTTTAAGAGAGTAGTGGAAGATCTTGTAGCAAACCGAGAGGTAAATATTACAAGTCGTTACGAAAGTCAGCAGAAAAATAATGTAGTGGGCGATTTTCAATTTATAGTGTTGGAAAAGTTTCTTAGCCAAGACAATGAATTACCGTTTTTTGAAAAGTTAGTGATGAAAGGATATTTTTGGATAAAGGAGATATCGTTGAGCGAAGAACGTGGCTTTGGTTTAGAACAGAGCAACGTATTGGTTGAAAAATTTGCACTTGTAGTTGCACCCGTTGGAAAATTGAAAATGAAAAGGGTTTTTCATAATGAAGAAGAAGGGTACTAGATGTTAGGTGCTAGATATTAGACATAAGATTGAGAAATTTTCGCAACTCTTTTTTACTTTATTCTCTTAGATAAAATAAACTAGATATCAGACAAAAGATTAAAGACAAAAGATGGAACCACTATGTGAAACTTATTTCACTAGGGTAAAAAATGAACTTATTGAAATCAATTTCTGCCATAGAATTACAAAAGAAAATAGAGGGAATAGAGAAAGATTATGTTCTTATAGCTGTTAGAGAAGATTTTGAACACGAACATTTTAATATTGGTGGAAAGTTGGTCCCAATGGGAAACGTACTTCCAAACGTACAAAATATACCAAAAGATAAACCTGTAATATTTTATTGCGAAAAAGGAATTAGAAGCGTAATTGTAATTCAGAAATTAGAAGCTGCATATGGTTATACAAACCTCATAAACCTTACAGGCGGCATGAAGGCATGGAAAACTGAAACTGCACAATAAAAATAATTGTTTACTTTCCGTTTCAATTGAACAGCACACTACTTTATATTATCATTGGTTATTCTATTCTGCTTGCGCTGGTTTACTTTATACAGGAGCGTTTTATTTTTAAGCCAGAAAAACTGCAGCAAGATTTTAAGTATGTGTACGATATTCCTTTTAAAGAATTATTTTTCGATGTAGAACCTGGCGTAAGTATTAATGGATTGCATTTTAGTGTAAAAGAACCTTTGGGGTTGGTGCTTTATTTTCACGGCAACACACGTAGCATAAAAGGATGGGCAAAATATGCAAAAGACTTTTTGCGGTATAAATATGATGTGGTGTTGGTTGACTATCGTGGCTTTGGTAAAAGTACCGGCAGCCGCAATGAGCGTGATATGTTGAAGGATATGCAATTTGTTTATGATACACTTTCGGTGCAGTATACAGAGCATCATATAATTGTTTACGGAAGAAGCTTAGGCAGCGGATTTGCAGCAAAAATTGCAAGCGATAACAAGCCGCGATATTTAATTCTTGATGCACCTTATTTTAATTTTGCAAAAGCAATAGAACGCTTTATGCCTATACTTCCAATTCGGTATATTTTGCGTTACCAATTGCGTACAGATAAATGGATGAAGCACGTTAACTGTCATACCTACATTATTCATGGTACAAAAGATTTTTTAATACCAATTAGCAACAGCGAAAAACTGCAGCAGATAAACCCAAATAAAATAACATTGTTGCGCATAGATGGTGGTGGACATAATAACCTGCCATCATTTTCGGCGTACCATAATTTACTTAGAGATATTTTACAATACTGATTTTGCAATGATGACTTTCAACAGAAAAAAAATATTTAATTGGTTAAAAATAATAGCACTTGTTTATGCGTCCATTGGTATTGCATTGTTTTATCTGCAGGATAAATTTTTATTTCATCCACAAAAATTATCACCCAGTTATCAGTATAAATTTAAAGGTCGTTTTGAAGAATTAAATATTGCTTTTAATGAAACGGATACCATGAGTATTATAAAATTTTTACCTGATAATATTCCTGTTAAAGGCGCCGTAATTTATTATCATGGTAACATGAAAAATATTGAACATTACGCAACATTTGCAGATCCATTTTTAAAATTGGGTTACGAAGTTTGGATGGAAGATTACCCTGGTTTCGGAAAAAGTACCGGAGTAATAACGGAGGAAAAATTATACGAACAGGCAATACAGGTTAAAAAAATGGTTGATGCAAAATTTAATTCAGATAGTATTATTATCTACGGTAAGTCTTTAGGTACAGGTATTGCAGCCAATGTTGCCAGCCGCACAAACGCAAGGCTAATTGTTTTAGAAACACCTTACTACAGTATTCCGTCTTTATTTTGCAGTTATGCATTTATGTATCCAAACGAAATGATGAGTAACTATAAATTGCCTACCGGTAAGTTTTTAAAAGATGTTAAGTACCCTATTGTTATTTTACATGGCAGCAATGATAATGTAATACCTTATCGTTGTGCGGCACAGTTAAAAAGAGAACTTAAAAACACTGATAAGTTTATAACTGTTGACGGCGCATCTCACAATAATTTAAACAGTACTAAAATTTATTTTAATACCATCGATTCCTTACTTAGGTAGTAAACTTATAGTGGGGTAATTATATTTCTTTCAGCAGCACGCCATCATTTGCTATAATTAATTTGTGCTTAATTCCATGTTTAAGTGCTACGTTATCATCTCCATGGCTTACAGGAAAATCAAAACAAACCGGGTAATCGTATTCAGCAACAAGCTCTAAAACAATGTCATAAATATTTTTGCCAAAAGGTCTTTCTGTATCTTTTAAATCGGTAAAGCCTCCAATAATTAATCCTGCAAGTTTTTTTAATTTTCCACTTCTTTTTAAGTGTACAAACATGCGGTCAATATGGTATAATTGCTCATCCAGATCTTCTAAAAATAAAATACAATTGTTTGTATTTACATCTGATGAGGTGCCGATGCCATTTGTAAATAAGGTAAGATTGCCACCAACAAGTTTGCCTGTTGCTTCTCCATTTTTATTTGCTGTGTTTGGCAGAATATGATAGTCGCTTTTGTTACCTTTTAATGCAGCAAGCATAGTTTGCACATTTTCTCCATTTACACCGTCATTATTGAATGCTGCCGCCATGCTAGCATGTAGGCTTACTATTTTATAATTGGTAAAAAGATAGGTGTGTAAAACGGTAACATCGCTAAAACCTACCAGCCATTTTGGGTTTTTGAGAAACTTTTTAAAACACAGTTTATCTATTATTCTGCTAATGCCATAGCCACCCCTTGCGCAAAGAATTGCGTGCACATTTTTATCATCTAAGAAACCTTGCAATTCCTTTATACGTTCTGCATCTGTACCGCTAAAATAATTTTGTGATGTACTGCCTACATTTTCTCCTACAACTACATGGTATCCTTCGCTTTTTAAAGTATTGATGGAGTTGATAACTTTTTCTGCTGGCATATACCCTGCGGGGCAGCATATTGCTATGGTATCACCTCTTTTTAGGTAAGTCGGAACGGTCATTTTTTTCGTATTTTTATTGTCTTAAGTTTTCAATTTATGCGTTTTTTTTGTTTTTTAGTTTTCATTTGTAGTTTTAGTGCCACTGCCCAACCACCTTGTACTAGTTTTACCCAAGGAGGAACGGCTCAAACCAGTAACCCTGTTTGCGGAGCACTCGTTTTCTCACAAACTTCTTTGCCAGCTTGTACAGGTCCTGATCTTCCGCCAAGTGGCTGTACTGATGCTGTTAGCTCAGCCAGTTCAATTTGGTATAGCATACATATTTACAACTCGGGCACACTAGGATTTTTAATAACGCCAAATAATCCTGCAGATGATTATGATTGGCAATTAATGGACATAACCAACAGACAACCCGCTGATGTTTATACAACAAACTTAAGGGTCTCGCTAAATTTAAGTGCAGCAACCGGTGCTACAGGATGTTCATCGGTAGGCACAGTAGATTTAAATTGTGCGGGCCCTACACCAAGGTTTAACAGGCTTCTTCCGGTGGTAGCAGGTAGCGATTATTTATTAATGGTTACTCGCTTTTCTTCATCAGGCACGCAAGGTTACAACCTAAGTTTTACAGGTGGCACAGCCGTTATCACCAATGTGCTTCCTCCCTCAGTAACAAGCGTTGCGCAGGTTGGATGTAATCCATCGCAAATAAGAGTAAATTTTTCGGAAGATATTTTATGTTCTAGCCTTACCACCGCGGGAACGGAATTTACAATCAGCAACGGCACCCATGTAATAACCAGCGTTACATCTGCTTGCAGCAGCAGTGCAAATGCTTTTACAACACTCACTCTAAATTTGCAAAACCCACTTCCGCCGGGCAGCTATACACTTACTGTAAATAATGGTAGTGATGGAAATACATTATTAGATGTGTGTAACGACCCTATGTTACCAAATGTACCTGTTGCTTTTACCATTCCACCCCAAACACCGCCAACCATTACGCAGGTTACAAAAGCAAATTGCACAGGTAGTATTTTAAAAGTAGCGTTAAGCCAACAAGTCCTTTGCAGCAGTATTTCAGCCAATGGATCAGAGTTTAGTATTACACCAGGCAGCCCTACTATTAATGCTGTAACCACAAATTGTAGTGGAACAGTGCTATCAACAGATACCATTTTTATTAATCTACAAAACCCGCTAACAGACGGTAGTTATACTTTAACCATAAATAACGGTGCAGATGGAAATACTGTTATTGACAATTGTGGTTTGCCGGTAGCAGCAGGGTCGACCCGGGCATTTAGTATAACTACAACACCCGCTCCTACAGTCACAAATCCACCACCATATTGCCAGGGAGCCACAGCTACGGCATTACAAGCTACTGGTATAAATTTACTTTGGTACGCCAACGCAACGGGTGGTACGGGAAGCACAACAGCTACAGTTCCATCTACTACCAATGCAGGAACATTTAATTTTTATGTAAGTCAAACCTTATCTAATTGCGAAGGACCAAGGGCGGTAATTACTGTAACTGTTAATCCTTCTCCTGCTGCACCTACAGCAAGCCCTTCCATTTTTAATTATTGTGCAGGTCAAACCGCCACAACGTTAAGTGCAACAGGTTCAAATATTCTTTGGTACACAACTGCGACCGGAGGTACAGGGTCTTCAACTGCACCAACGCCTTCAACAGCATCGGTTGGAACTACTATGTTTTATGCATCGCAAACAATATCAGGTTGCCAAAGCCCAACAAGGGTTGAAGTAACAGTAAATGTAACTGCAGTTCCTTCAGCACCTGCTGTTACAAGTCCTTTGGTATTTTGCCAGGGTTCGCCAACAGTACAGCTAACGGCAACAGGAACAAATTTGCTTTGGTACAATTCTTCAACCGGCGGCACAGGTTCTGCTACAGCACCAACACCATCTACGGCAGCATTGGGTAGTACAAACTATTTTGTCAGCCAGACGAATGTTGGTTCTGCTAGTTGCGAAGGACCCCGGGCGCAGATTACAGTAAATATTGTAACCACACCTGCAGCGCCGGTGGTTGTTTCACCGTTAGATTATTGCCAAAATCAAACTGCACCTGCATTAACTGCAGGTGGCTCAAACTTACTTTGGTATGCTTCGGCAACAGGTGGCACAGGTAATGCAACAGCACCGGTACCATCTACATCGGCCATCGGCTCTACAACATATTATGTAAGCCAATCTGCAGGAACTTGCGAAAGTCCAAGATCGGCTATTACAGTAAATGTTGCAGCATCACCTATGGCTCCAACGGTAACGCCGCAAGTAAATTATTGTCAAGGCGCAACTGCTACTCAACTTTCTGCATCTGGCACAAATATAAAATGGTATACAACAGCAACCGGAGGCACAGCTTCAACTACGGCGCCAACGCCATCTACAGCAACAGGGGGCACAACTTCTTATTTTGTAAGCCAGTCCGCTGGTTCCTGCGAAAGCCCGAGAGCTGAAATTATGGTAGTAGTTACTGCTACACCGCCGGCTCCTTCAGTGGGGCCAACAGTAAATTACTGCCAGGGCGAAACACCAATGAACTTTGTTATAACGGGAACCAATTTGTTGTGGTATACAAATGCAACTGGTGGTACAGGCAACCCGGTTGCGCCCACAGTTTCAACAACAAATGTTGGCACAACTACCTATTATGTAAGCCAGTCAACTGCAGGTTGTGAGGGACCACGATCTTCCATAACAGTAAATGTAAACACTACACTTGGTGCGCCAACTGTACCTCCAACCCAAACCTACTGCCAGAATGCACCAACGAATCCTTTGGTAGTTAGTGGCTCTAATTTACAATGGTATACACAAGCCACAGGTGGTACTGCCAGCACAACCACCCCCATTGTTTCTTCCGCCACAGCGGGAACAACAACCTATTACGTTTCGCAGCGTTCAGGTAATTGTGAAAGCCCGAGATCGTCTATAATCGTAAATATTACCGCTTCTCCTTTAGCTCCAATTGTTTCGAGCTTCATAAACTATTGCCCTAACCAAACAGTTGGGCCATTAGCTGATTCTGTAATTGGTGCAAATTTATTGTGGTATGCAAATGCTACCGGTGGTACAGGTACTTCAACTTCGCCAATGGTACAAACAAATGTTTTTCCGGCCACGTATGTGTATTATGTAAGCCAGTCTACTTCTACCGCAAGCGGAAGCTGTGAAGGACCACGGGCGCAAATAACAGTTAACGTTGATAATTTTTTAAATCTAAATATTGGGAACGATACAACTATTTGTGAAGGAACTCCTCTAAGATTATTTCCATCAGTTACGCCTACAGGTGCCCAGTACCAATGGCGTTCGCTGAACGAACCCAATAGCACAATTGACAGCATCACAATTTTAAATGCAACAGTAAAGCCACTAAACAATAGCAATTATGTTTTACAGGCAACCTTTGGCGGCTGCGTAAAAACTGATACTATAAATGTTTCTGTAAGAACAAAACCAGTTGTTGATGCAGGGCAAGCTGCTGCTATTTGTTTAAATGATTCTACTTTGCTTTCTGCTACAATTTCACGGGTTACAAGTCCGGGTTTTGTTACAAAATATTTATGGACACCATCATTAGGTATTAGAAACGACACACTATTACAAACTTTTGCATCGCCCACAAAAACAACTCTGTATACTTTAACGGCTACAACAACAGTGGCAGATTATGGTTGTGACTTTGTTTCTACAGGTACCGTAAATGTAATTGTGCAGCCTGTAGTATTTGCAAACGCAGGTAGAGATACCATTGCTGTGAAAGGATCGCAACACCAGCTACAAGGGTCAGGCGCATCTCTTTACGAATGGTCATCGCCTACTGTAACTATAGCAAATCCGTTCACTAAAAATCCGTTTGTTGTTTTAAACGACGATGCTGTTTTTTATTTAAAAGTAACAGACGCTATTGGTTGTGCAGGAACAGATACCGTTTTTGTAAAGGTATTAAATGGCCCCGCCTACTATGTGCCAAATGCCTTTACACCTAATGGCGATGGGCAGAATGATATTTTTAGAGCTATACCTGTGGGATTTGCAAACACTACCTATTTTAGGATTTTTAACCGCAGTGGATTGTTGCTTTTTGAAACTAACCAATACTTAAAAGGTTGGGATGGTACATACAATGGAAAGCCGCAACCTTCGGGGGTTTATGTATGGGCAGTGGCGGGAACTGATAAAGATTTTAAGAGGGTTGCTTTAAAGGGAACTGTAACTTTAATTAGATAAAACTAGTTACTCATAAATAGCTGAATATTTTTAAGGTTTGTATTTTGCCTCGGCATATATTTTTTCATCGTCAATTTTCATAAGGCTGTCAGGTTTAATATCAGGATATTTTGATGCAAACTTTTTTACAATTTGCCAGCCTGCAAATGAACCGATATTGCCTGGGGCTTTTTCGCCAAGTTCCTGCGTTTTTGGTCCATCGGTTACATAGTTTTTTATAAGGTTGTTATCTGCAGTTTGTAAAAAGTTATTCTGCACAAACAAATCCCAAATTGCAGCTTCATGTTCGTAGCAATCTTTCATTTGAGAAGCAGTATAACCAATAATTGTATGTTCATCTTTTTCAGGTAAAAATTGTTGCAACAAGTAAAGCCTTTTTCCTTTCTCTACCATTTGTATCAATAATCTTTTGTCTTCAGTTTTTTCTGGGTACATATCACCCACAATATTTTTTAAACAGTTAATGGCAATGTATTCTGGTGTAAAGCGTGCAGTTACATATTCAGGATAAGTCTCCTGCACCATCGCTGTTTTGTACAAAGGGAAATCTTTTCCTAAATGAACATGAAGCCCAATATAAAAAACTTCATCATCTAAAATATCGCCATACCCATCCGTTGGGCCTAAATAGGTTATAATTTTTGATGGTATTTTATACGCTGGATAATAATATTTTACAAATTGTAAACCTTTTTTTATTTCATTCTCATAAGGGGAAAAATCTTTAAAATATTTTTGAGACGTGTCGTAAATATTTCTGCTATAAGCTATAAACTGTTTTATGTATGTTGCTGTTGTATCTGCGGGCCATTGCGGATCAATACCTAGAATAGTTCCCATAAAGTTTTCACCGAAAGATGGATAAGCAGCAATTAATTGATCTAATTGCGGCATAATATTACCGGTGTTAAGTGCAAAAAACTGTTGCTCAAAACGTCGGGTATTCAGTTCTACTTTAATATTTGATACATCAGGAATTTTATTTTGTGTATTACAGGAAAACAAAGAGATCATAATTATTAAACCAAATAACAAACGCATACTTTAGATATTTAACTTTACAAAATATAATACAAATCTAAACTTCCGGGCACAAATACAGCATAATGAAAATATTTTTAGCACAACAGAATTATCATATAGGAAATATTGAAGCAAATACAGCTAAAATAATTGATGCAATAATTGAGGCAAAGAAGCAAAACGGGGATCTTATTCTGTTTAGCGAATTGTCTGTCTGTGGTTACCCTGCAAGAGATTTTTTATATTTTAATGATTTTATAGAGAAGTGTTACGAAGCTATTGATAAAATAAAATTGTATGCAGATGGTATTGCTGTTGTAGTTGGTGCGCCCCACCGCAATGCAAAAAGAGAAGGGAAAGATTTGTTTAACGCAGCTTATTTTTTAGCAGATAAAGAAATAAAGCAGATTGTATATAAAACCTGTTTACCCACTTACGATGTATTTGATGAAGACCGCTATTTTGAACCAGCCACAGAATGGAATGTTGTAGCGTACAAAGGCAGAAAAATTGCTTTAACAATTTGCGAAGACATTTGGAACCTCGGTGATAATCCGCTTTATACGAATTGCCCAATGGATAATCTTATTCAACAAGGGCCTGATTTAATGCTTAACATGTCTGCATCGCCTTTTGATTACACGCATGATGAAGACCGACACGCCGCTATTAAAGCAAATGTTACGAAATATAAAATTCCACTTTTTTATGTAAATGCTGTAGGTAGCCAAACAGAAATCGTATTTGATGGTAACTCGCTGGCTTTCGATAAACATGCAAATCTTTGTGGGAAATTGGCTTCGTGTAAAGAAGATATGCAGTCGTTTTTTTTAAATGATGATGGAACAATACAAGGAGAAATTTTGCAGGATGCTTCCTTTGTACCTGATAGAGAATTAAAACCTGATACCCTTACCGAAACCCTAAATATCTCATTAATTTATGAAGCCCTTATTTTGGGGATAAGAGATTATTTTTCAAAAATGGGATTTCAAAAAGCAATACTTGGCAGCAGCGGTGGTATTGATAGTGCTGTAGTATTGGCTATTGCCTGCGATGCATTAGGTGCAGATAATGTAAAAGCGCTTTTAATGCCCTCTCAATATTCTACCGGGCATTCGGTGGCAGATGCAGAACTGCTGAGCAT
>JANOTH010000136.1:0-5094 GCA_031416275.1 Ferruginibacter sp.
TGTAATGCTTTAGAGTATTGTTTTAATAAAGGGTTTGAAAAACTAATTTCTATAGGTACGGATTGTGCTACAATAACAAAGGATATTCTATTACATGGTGATGCAAATTCTAAGGATAAGAATGTAATAGGTGCAGATGAAAACGGCGGTTTTTATTTATTTGCCTTGCACAAAAAAAATTACAGTCGCAAATTATTTTCAACCTTTAGTTGGTGTACTACTCATCTTTTAAAAGACATTTCTTCTTATTTTAAAAATAACAATCTACCCCAACCCACGCTTATTCAAAAGGGAAAAGATATCAATTCAATAATTGATTTGATTAAGGTTGTAAGAGTACAAAAGGCTTCTTCATTTTTAAAACTGCTGCTTCAATTATTCAATAATTTAAACATTGAAATTAATTTTGCACCTATAAAATTTAATAAATCTTACCTTTTTACTTCTTCATTTAGAGGTCCACCTGCCATGGTCGCTTATACTTTTTAATTACTTTATTTAATTTTTTAAGTTATACTTTTTACAAAGTATAACCTCAATAAATTTTTTGTCGTGCGACATTTTCTTTGTTTTATACTTTTTCTATATGTTTTCATAAATACTGGTTCAGCTCAGATAACTACATCGGGCATAAAAGGAACAATCTTTTCTACTGAAAAAAGAGAATTAGCGAATGCATCTATAACTGTTGTAATGGAAAAAACTGGCGAAAAATACAGTGTTGCGAGTAATACATCTGGCAAATTTACTATCCCAAATATGAAGAGTGGCGGACCTTACACCTTAGTAACAAGTTTTGCTGGATTTGTATCAGATACTGTTAAAGATATTAATTTGTCGTTAGGCAATTACTATATAGCAGAAATAGAATTGAGCAAAAACAATGTATCGCTTGACGAAGTAATTGTATCGTCAAATAGTAGAAAAAATATAAGTTTTGGAAATAATATTAATAGTACTCAATTAACACAATTGCCTACGTTAAATAGAAGTTTACAGGATTTTACACGACTTACTGCCCAAGCTAATGGCAATAGTTTTTCGGGTGCAAATTATAGATATAACAATCTTAGTGTTGATGGTGCATCTTTAAACGATGCTTTTGGATTTACAGAACCGGCAAGTGGTGCTGGAGGCTCTTTAGCATCAGGCAACCCTGGCGGCTTAGCTAGAACACAACCTATAAGTTTGGAAGCAATACAAGAAGTTCAAGTAGAGTTATCTCCCTTTAATGTAGTATTAGGAAATTTTACCGGGGGCAGCGTAAATGCGGTTACAAAAAGCGGTACAAATAAATTAGCAGGTTCTGTGTTTTTTAGCGGCCGTAACCAAGTTGTTACGGGTAAAAGTGCAGATAAAGAGCGAAATAAAATTGATAATTTTTACGATTATCAAACTGGTTTTAGGATTGGAGGCCCAATAGTAAAAAATAAGTTGTTTTATTTTGCAGCAGCCGAAATAACAAAAAAAAGCGAACCAGTAGGTTTTGCTCCCGGTACTGCCGGTGCAGCAATTCCACTAGCTCTTGCTCAATCAATCGCAGATACTTTAGCTAAACGATACAATTATAATTCTGGCTCTTACGATAAAATAGATTTACAAAACGAAAGCAGTAAAGCATTTTTAAAACTTGATTGGAATATTAACCAAATTCACAAGTTAAGTATACGACATAATTATGTAAAAGCTTATGCAGATTATGGCGAAAGAAGTGCTAATGTTCTTAATTTTCAAAGCCAGGGATTTAGGCACCATAGCACTACCAATAGTACAGTTATGGAAGTGCGTAGCAACTTTGTAAATAATTTATCTAACAACTTAATTTTAGGTTACACCAAAACGAATGATTATAGAGAAACCAACGGATCCTTTTTTCCTCATATTGAAATTACATTCAATACGGCCAATACAATTTTTGCCGGTACTTACAGAGAAGCAGCTGTTTATGGACTCACTTTAAAAACCTTTGAATTTACAGATAACTTAATCTATAATAAAGGGAAACACAGTTTTACATTAGGTGTTCATAACGAACTGTACAATATAAACTATCGTTTTCTTACAGCGTTTAATGGCAGATGGGCATACCGTAGTGCTGAGGATTTTTATGCTAACAAACCAAGCAGAATAAGAGGCGTTTATAATTTACAAAACAACGATTACGAATATAACAGAGCAACACCATCTGCTGAGTTTAGAGTATTTCTATTGAGTCAATATATACAAGATGATATTGCAATAAATAAAAAATTAAATGTAACAATTGGAATTAGAACCGATGCTACATTATATCCTGACAGACCTACAGCAAATGGAATTGTTACATCAACTAAAGAGTTTTCTAACTTTCAAAATAAAAATTATGCAAAACCCCAATTAGCACCAAGGGTAGGTTTTGATTGGGATATTTTGGGAACAAAAAAATTAGTATTAAGAGGTGGTACCGGCATATTTAATGGCAGAATGCCTTTTGCTTGGTTAGCATATCCATACTATAACAGCGGTACCACTTACGGAAACGTAGATATTAGGCCGACAGGTGTTGTCCCCTTAATTAATGATGTTGCCCAAGTAGCTGCTACTTATCAACCTGGTATCAGAGAAATTAATTTACTTGACAATAATTTTAAATTACCCAAAATTTGGAGGACAAGTCTTGGCATAGATCTTAAAACTGCATCTGATTGGAGCTTTACAATTGATGCAACATACACCAAAACTTTACAAGATATATTATACAAAACTGTTAACCTAAAAGATAGCACCGGCACTTTAAAAGGAGCCGGAGATAACCGTACCGTTTATTTAGGTTCAGGAAATCAGCAAAAATATAATGCATCATTTACCAATGTATTTTTATTAACGAATACACAAGATGGTTACAGATATAGTATAACGGGTTCGGTAGGAAAAAAATTTAAAGATTTAAAAATCTCATCTGCATATACGTACGGTGTTTCAAAAGATAAAGCAAACGGAGTAAGAGTTTCGCCGCAGGCAAATTGGGAGTTTAATCAAACTATTAAACCAAATGACCCTGAACTATCATTTTCAAACTTTGATTTGAGACACAGAATTATTTCCAATATTCAATATAATAAAAAGTGGAAAAAGTCTGCCTCTTCTGTAACGTTTGTTTACATAGCACAATCTGGTGCACCATTCACGTACACCTACATTGGAGATATTAATAGAGATGGGTCGCCAAACAATGATTTGATTTATGTTCCAAAAACAATTGCAGAAAGTAACTTAGCAGATATTAAAGATGGTAGCGGAAACGTAACAAATTCTGCAGCTAATCAATGGGCTCAATTGGATGCATTTATTACTAAAGATGTGTACCTGAGCAATAGAAGAGGACAATATGCCGAACGTAATGGTGCAAGAACTCCATGGAACAATCAGTTGGATATGAGGTTAAGTCATACAATGCTAATTAGTAAATCTGAAAAGCAACGGTTTATTAATATCTCGTTAGATGTATTTAATTTATCAAATTTAATTAGCAAAACCTGGGGCAGGCAATATTATGTACCCAATGTTTTAAACAGTAATTATCAATTATTATCAGTAGCAAGAGCAAATACAGCTACGGCACCTGAGTTAAATTTTAATAATGTTACTACCACACCTTGGCAGTTTGATCCTATTTTATCAAGAACACAGGGGCAATTAAGTGTACGGTATAGTTTTTAACAATGATGATTTTATAAATATGCGATAAACACAAACTCTTGATTCATTAATTTAATAATATTATTTTCGTAACAATTATTTAAACAAATACAACATGAGCACCAGTTATTTAGAAACAACAAAAAATGTATATAAAGCAGCAGCAGAAACGCCAGACGTAGGTTTGTGTTGTACAACCACACCCATGTGGCAATTACCAGGGTTGGATATGCCTGTTATTATGCAACAAATGAATTATGGCTGTGGGAGCACAGTAAATCCACGAGATCTTGTAAGGGACCCAAAAATTTTGTATGTAGGAGTAGGCGGTGGAATGGAATTGTTACAGTTTGCATATTTCAGCAGGCAAAAGGGTGGCGTAGTAGGAGTAGATGTGGTTGATGAAATGCTTGCAGCAAGCGAACGCAATTTTGATGAAGCAGAAAAATTGAACCCATGGTTTAAAAAAGAATTTGTCGATCTAAGAAAAGGAGATGCCCTTAATTTGCCTGTAGAAGATAATAGTATAGATGTGGCTGCGCAAAATTGTTTGTTTAATATTTTTAAGCAAGATGAATTAAAAAAAGCATTGAGTGAAATGTACCGTGTACTCAAGCCTAGAGGCAGACTTGTAATGAGTGATCCAACATGTGAAACAGAAATGCCGGAATCATTAAAGGAAGATGAACGCCTGCGTGCATTGTGTTTAAGTGGATCTTTGCCTTTAAAAGATTACATAAAAATGATTACAGATATTGGTTTTGGCACCGTAGAGATAAGAGCGAAAAGAGCTTACAGAATATTAGATACGGTAAATTATGATACAGATAAGTTGATTTATATAGAGAGCGTAGAGGTTTGTGCCATTAAAGACCCGATGCCAGCAGATGGTCCTTGTGTGTTTACAGGAAAAACTGCTATTTATTATGGTACGGAAGAATGTTTTGATGATGAAAAAGGTCATGTATTAATGCCAAACCAACCACTTGCAATTTGTGATAAAACTGCTAATGCTTTACAATCTTTGAACAGGAAAGACATATTTATTTCTGAAAGTACATTTTTTTATGATGGTGGTGGCTGTTGCTAACTAAAACAGCTTTAGATTATCCCTCGACATTTGTTTGTTGAGGGATAGTTTTTTTATAGATTAGCTTTCAATATTTAAAATGAAAAATATTAATGGTTTACTTTTTAAAATTAAGTTAAGACCATTAGCTTGACCCATATAGTTGAAGATAAATAGGGGCTATTTCAATTTAAACGCTTTTTGGGCTTATACCTCAATATTTCTGCACGAGTGTACGTAATGGTAAATAATTATTGTGACTATTTTCCATCTTCATAAAAAAGAAAACTGACGCATTGATTTGATTACACGGCATAACAAAAGTTTAAAAGAGAGCTAACTGCTGA
>JANOTH010000137.1:0-2086 GCA_031416275.1 Ferruginibacter sp.
CCAATTCCATCAATTTTTTTATTTCTTAAAATCCAACAGTTTACCGCTATTTTCATAAATTATGTTGAACAGCGTTTGCTGCATGGAAATGAATTTAGAACTGCAAGATTATTTTTCTTTATTTGCAATACATTTGCGAAAATAATTAATAAAAATTATTAAATGAAAACAGCACTCATTACAGGGATTACAGGCCAGGACGGAGCATATTTAGCAGAATTACTTTTGGAAAAAGGATATGTAGTGCATGGATTAAGAAGGAGAAGCTCATTACTGAACACACAGAGAATTGATCATATAACTTATAACAAGAAATACGAAGGCAGATTTTTACTGCATTACGGCGATCTAACAGACAGCAGTAATATCTTAAGAATCATACAACAAACACAACCTGACGAAATATATAACCTTGGCGCACAAAGCCACGTACAGGTGAGCTTTGAAGCTCCGCAGTATACCGCCACATCTGACGGTACGGGTGTACTTTTAATCTTAGAAGCAATAAGGATTTTGAAACTTGAAAAAAAGACAAAATTTTATCAAGCCTCCACCTCTGAATTATATGGGAAAGTGCAGGAAATTCCGCAAACTGAAACTACTCCATTTCACCCAAGATCACCATATGGAGTTGCAAAACTTTATGGATATTGGATAACTGTAAACTACAGAGAAGCTTATGATATGTTTGCTGTAAATGGAATTTTGTTTAACCATGAAAGTCCATTAAGAGGAGAAAGTTTTGTTACACGGAAGATTACAATTGGGGTAAGTAAAATCGTTAACGGTAAAACCAACGAACCTTTATTACTAGGAAATTTAGATGCAAAAAGAGATTGGGGTCATGCTAAAGATTATGTAGAAGGCATGTGGAGAATGCTACAGCAGGATGTACCAGAAGATTACGTTTTGGCAACCGGTGTAACAACAACAATAAGAGATTTTATAAGAATGGCATTTGCCTATGTGGGTATTACTTTAGAATTTAAAGGCGAAGGTGAAAACGAAAAAGGATTTGTAAAATCTTGTAGTAACGAAAAATATTTATTACCAGAAGGTACACAGGTGATAGGAATACACCCACGCTATTTTAGACCTGCGGAGGTAGAATTATTAATAGGTGATGCCACAAAAGCGTACACGAAATTAGGATGGAAGCCCGAGTATGATCTACAGATGCTTGTAAACGAAATGATGGAACAGGATTTGAAGACGGATGCTGTATATTAGATTTAAGAAGATATATTTTTTAAATAGGAAATTAACATTGTTGATTTAGATAAAACACCTGTGTGCAAAAAAGATATTGGCAACCTAGATTGAAATTTTATGATTTTTAAAATTGGCTCAGGCACAGATTCTATCTCAAAATAAGGACTTAAATCTGAGAGTTTTCTTAATTGCAAATTTCTACAAAGGCGCCAGTAATAATCATAAACAAAAATATTTCTGAGTTTTTGTGATCCTATTTTTTTCAAGAGATACAGGTTTTCAGGTATCTCTACTTCTTTAATTCTGAAAGAGGATTTAGTAATTTGCTTATCATGGATTCCAATATTTATTAATGGTGTTTCAATGTAGACAAAGCTTTTGCAAAAGGAAAGATATCTGATATAATAATCAAAGTCTACAACCCATTTTATATTTTCATCGTAGAAAATTTTATCGTTATTTCTTTTAATTAAGGTAGTACTTGGGTGGCCTATAAAATTTTTTTTGAATAGATTGAATGGCGATTTTTTTAAGAGAGTTAATTCCCATTTCGATAATAGGTTTGGTTTACTGGAATTATCGCTAAGATCAACATTTGAATAAGCGGAAAATATAAAACTTAAATCGCTTTTAATTGCATCTACAAAAGTGCTTAAACTGCTCTCGGAAGCAAACCAATCATCTGCGTGCATTATCTTAATCCACTCCCCTTCAGCCTTTGAAATAGCATAATTCCAATTAGCAGGGCTTCCTAAAGCAATTTCATTCTTAAAATATTTTATCTGAAATATTTGTTCGAAACATACGCACAACTCTTTTAATCTTTCATCTCGAAGCGACCACGCAACTTGTGGAACGCATTCCACACTTCTTC
>JANOTH010000138.1:0-19116 GCA_031416275.1 Ferruginibacter sp.
ATATTGTCTACCGTAGCAACCCAAACAGCCCTAAACTCAGGCTTTTCTGCAGTTTGTGCCTGCAGCGTGCACGTGTATAAAAAAAAAGAAAGTATAAAAAAAAATTTCATTGTTGTGATTTAGTGAGCGGAGTGTACACAGTAGTTTTAAGAACTAACCCTCATTTTATCGAGTAGTTTGTTTACGTTTTTTGCATCTGCTTCTGTAAGCGAACCAGCAACGGCATCCATAGTAACTTCAAATGCATCTAGTTTTTCTAACAATTTTCTTCCTTTTGGTGTAATAGTTACATCTACCTTTCTTTTATCGCCGGAGCACACCATTTTTTTTACAAGTGCTTTGGTAATTAGTCTGTCAACAATGCGGCTCGTATCGCTCATTTTATCGAGCATTCTTTCTCTTATTTGTGAGGTAGAAATTGGCGTAGCTGCTCCACGAAGAATGCGTAAAATATTAAATTGCTGCTGTGTAATATCTTCTTTTTCAAAAAAGCTTTTCAGCCTTTCGTTCATCCAGTTATAGGTATAAATAATATTGATAATTACTTTCTGGTGCTCTGTTCTAAACTTGGTCTGGTTAATATCGTTTTCTAAACTCATAATAGGTATACAATAATAAAAAAAAGCTGCAACATTGTTCGTTGCAGGCTTAAAATAATTTGATGTTATTTTGTTAAAGGTCGTTTATTTATGCTTGCCCTGCTATCTTTTTGTTTTCATCTACATCGTGTAGTGGATGCGCATCATGGTTATTTGTAAACTCATTTACATAAATTTTTACAAGAATCATAAAGTAACTAATTAGCAAAGGGCCAAAAATTAGCCCAATAAAACCGAATAAATTTAAACCAACAATTACACCTAATACTGTAATTAGTGGGTGTACGTCGCCAATTTTTTTCATAAAACTTATTCTTGCAACATAATCTACATTACCGGTTACAACAAGGCTGTAAATACCTAAACCAACTGCAGGCCACGTAAGCCCTTGCGAGAAAAGATATAACATAATTGGTACCCAAACGATCATTGTACCAACAAGTGGAAAAAATGCGAATACACCTGTAATAAAGCCCCAAAGTCCCCAATCATCCATACCAAAAATCCAATAACCGAGCGATGCAAATATGCCCTGCACTATGCATATTATAGGAATGCCCAGTGCATTTGCTTTTATCATCATTTTTGTTTCGCTGGCAAGTATATCAACATTGTGTGGTTTTAGCGGAATAATGTTGTGGAGTTTTTTTTCCATTTCTCGGCCGCCGGTTAATAAAAAATAAAGTAGAAAAAACATCATAAATAAATTGGCCAATGTTGTTGCAGTGCCGCTAAGTAGTTTAGGCACCATGCCCGAAATTTTTTGCGTTGCTGTTTTTATATTATCGCTCGAGAGTAATTTAATGCGTGTTTTTGCAGATATCGTTTCAGCAACTTTTTGAACCTTCTGCACAATCTGATTTTGGTTTTGTACAATCTGGTTTATTTTAGGGCTAACGAGGTTTACACTTAAATAAATTGGCAGCGAAATAATAGTCAGGTAAAAAAGTATGAACATCATGGCTGTCCAACCTTTTTTCCATTTGTTTTTAAATATCAATTTAAAATAGTAGCCGCGGCTAAGAATATAAAGGGTGACACCGCCTAATAAACCGGGGATAAAAATATACAGTTGCCCTATTAATAAAACAGCAATTAATATTATTAGCACTAATACCAATACTTGCGTAATGCGTTTGTTAAATAAACTTTTGTCCATTTAATTTTTTTAAAAAAGTAAATAAAATTTATTTCCAAACAGATTCGCCTTCGCTACAATTGGCACAAATATCAATGTTCTTGCGGCTCTTCATTAACTCACTTCTAAATTGTTTGTAGTTATCGTTTTGCCATATTTTTTTGAAAGGCTCATTTTTTAAATTACCCAAACGATGCATAGCATCTTTATCAAAACAGCATGGCACAACCAACCCATCCCAAGTAATTACATTAGCATGCCAGAGTTTCCAGCAGCGGTTTGCGAATTTATTTTTTGCTTTAAAACTGCCATCGGCATTGCGCTTATAGCGACTGTATTTTTCGTTTACCGGTATTAACTGGTTGGGATCATTTTCATAATCATACACCTGTGCACTTTTAAATCGAACTTCATCAACTCCAATTTCTTTTGCAATTCTTTTAATATCTTCTATTTGGTGTTCGTTGTGCTTAATAACCAAAAACTGAAAAAAAACAAATGGTGTTTTACTGTTTAGTTCCTTTTTCCACTTTACAATATTTTTTGCGCCTTCAAGCACTTTATCGAGGTTGCCACCAACACGATATTGTTTGTAAGCTTCCTGTGTAGTACCGTCAATAGAAATGATAAGCCTATCAAGCCCACTCTCTACTGTTTTTTTTGCAGCTTCGTCTGTTAGGTAGTGTGCATTGGTACTCGTTGCGGTATAAATCCCTTTATCTGATGCATATTTTACCATATCTAAAAACGAAGTATTTAAATATGGCTCTCCTTGAAAATAAAATATGAGGTACAATAATTCTTTGTGAATATCATCGATAGTTTCTGTAAAAAAATCTTTTTGTAACATGCCCGTAGGTCTCGTAAATGCTCGTAAACCGCTAGGGCACTCGGGGCAACGAAGGTTGCAACTTGTTGTTGGTTCAAAGGAAATTGATACCGGAAAACCCCATTGTATTGGCCTATCCAGCATTTTACTTAAGAAGAAACTTGATACTACTTTTAGGCCATTCCATGCACGTGCAGGTGTAAGCTTGCTTGCAAAATTTACCGCATCATTAAAATTAAACTCGAGCATGGGTACAAAAGTACTTAGTTATGGTGAAATGCCTGTTAGTAAAAGCTTTGTGAAAAAATTACCTTTATTTTTAACACCTAACGGCATCAGATTATTATATTAATTATTAATTTCATAGGGATTTTAAAATAACAGCTCAACATTTACGTTTCTTGTATGTAATAGTTTCTTTTTTGTAATTATTACGTAACTCATCCATAATAATCAAATGCATAATTACTTTTAATACCAATGATGAAATCAATTCTATTTTTATTCTTTTTTATAACAGGTGTTGCATTTGGGCAGGAAAGAGCAGATGTTGAATCAATTGCCCGCATGGAAAGAGATGCACACCTAAACCAGTTTAATAATGCTGCAAGGGTAAGTTCAGCATCAGATAATTTTGATGTAAAATATTATCGCTGCGAATGGACAGTTGACCCTGCGGTTAGGTACATAAATGGAAAAGTTACCGTGTATTTTAAACCGGTAACTACGCTTACTACTATTACCTTAGATATGCAGTCGCCATTGGTTGCAGACAGTATAAAACGTAATGGCACAGCGCTTAGTTTTTCGCAGCCAAATAATACAATTGTAATTATATTCCCTGCAAATATTAATACAAATGTGCTTGACTCAGTTAGCATTTGGTACAAGGGAGTGCCCGCCAACACAGGCTTTGGCTCGTTTATACAAATGCAACATGCAGGGGTACCTGTAATGTGGACGCTCAGCGAATCTTATGGTTCACGTGACTGGTGGCCATGTAAAAACGGCATTAATGATAAGGCAGATTCTATTGATATTTTTATAACAACCCCTGCAGTTTACAAAGCAGCAAGTAATGGTATGTTGCAAAGCGAAATCGCCGTTGCAGGTGGTAAGGTTACCACACATTGGAAGCACAGATATCCAATTGCTTCTTATTTAATTTGTATGGCCGTTACCAATTATTCAGTCTTCAACAACAGCATACAGCTCGGCCCTGTAAACCTGCCAATGGTTACCTATTGCTATCCTGAAAACCTTGCTCTCTTTCAAAATAATACATTTAAAGTTTTGGAGTCGATGCAATTGTTCCATAACAATTTTGGACTATACCCTTTTATGAATGAAAAATATGGTCATGTGCAGTTTGGTTGGGGCGGCGGTATGGAGCACCAAACATCTACATTTATTGTAACGCCCGATGAATCTTTAATGGCACACGAACTGGGTCACCAATGGTTTGGCAATAAAATCACCTGTAACAGCTGGGAAGATATATGGTTAAACGAAGGTTTTGCTACTTACCTCGCTGCTTTTAATATGGAAACCAAATACCCTGCAAGTGCGTTGGTAAACAGACGAAATGTGATGAACAATATTACATCGCAGCCGGGAGGTTCACTTAAAGTGGCAGATACTACCAACCTAAACCTGATATTTAATGGCAGATTAAGTTATAACAAGGGAAGTTATTTGTTGTTTATGCTGCGGTTTATTTTAGGCGATGATGTTTTTTTACGAGCGTTGAGAAGGTACTTACAAGACCCTGCGCTTGTTTACGGCAATGCAACAACGGCAGATTTAAAAAGGA
Source organism: Ferruginibacter sp. (assembly GCA_031416275.1). Taxonomy (GTDB): domain Bacteria; phylum Bacteroidota; class Bacteroidia; order Chitinophagales; family Chitinophagaceae; genus Ferruginibacter. The sequence goes on from JANOTH010000138.1 coordinate 4,380, forward strand.
ATTTAGAGGCAGAAAGTGGCAAGAATCTTTCTTACTTTTTTGACCAGTGGTATACGGGGCAAGGTTACCCGAGTTACCAGGTAAAATGGAATGTGCTCGATACTAATTGCGTAAACATTAAACTTTCTCAAACCACATCACACCCTTCAGTTTCATTTTTTAAATTACCTGTGGCGCTAAAATTTAAAAATGCTACGCAAGAAAAAACAGTAGTACTTGATAATAATTTTAATGGCGAGAATTTTATACGATCATTGGGTTTTGCTGCCGATACTGTATTGATAGATCCTGAGGCCTGGCTCGTTACTAGAAACAACAGTACAGAAAAAACCGCCGCTGTAACTGATGGAAGTTGCACGCCACCTCCACCGCCGCCGCCCACAAACAGTGGCGAAGGGTTAGTAGATATTTATCCAAACCCAATTAGCAATCCTTTTACCGTCAGCCTGCACGATTTTAAAGATGTAAATGCAACGTTGAAGATCTATAATAAGCTAGGACAAACCATGTACAGCAAAAATGTACCGCTTACGTTTGGTACTGCTCTTGTAAAAATACAATCAGCCAATTGGGCAAGGGGAATGTATATTGTAGAAGTAAAAGCTGGTGGTAAAACGGTAACCAAGCAAATAATGCGGTAAATAACCTATGGCTTTTTTTGAACTGGTAAATTTTTAAAGGGTTAAAATAGTATGGCGAAGAAAGTGCGTGGCTTTGGAATAAAAATATTTTATACAGTTATTGTTTTAGTTTGCTTTTCTATTGTTGCTTATTATTTTAAAGATCGATTTAATAAACCCGGCTTTGTAATGTACAAAGAATTTGGTATTTACATTCCCACTAATTACGAGATACATGGTATAGATGTGAGCAGGCACCAACAGACAATTTCGTGGAATGATGTAAAAGAAATGAAGGTGAATAATGTAGCTGTAGGTTTTGCTTTTATAAAGGCAACTGAGGGAACAGATTTAGTAGATGTTGCTTACAAAAATAACATGCGCAACTCATTGCAGGCCGGTGTACCAAGAGGAGCATACCATTTTTTTACAGGTAGCAAAAGCGGTAAACTGCAGGCTGCGCATTTTGTAGAAACTGTTTATTTAAAAAAGGGAGATCTTCCTCCTGTGTTAGATGTGGAGCAGGCAAATGGCGCTTCGGTTTTACAAATACAGCAGCGTGTTGCAGATTGGCTGCAACTTGTTGAAAAACGATACAAAGTGAAACCGATCATTTACAGCAACATTCATTTTTACAATACTTTTCTTGCAGGTAGGTTTGATGATTATCCACTTTGGGTTGCCCATTATCTCGAAAAAAATAAACCTCGTATACAACGAAACTGGACGTTTTGGCAACACAACGAAGCGGGTCGTGTTTCGGGCATTAGAACTAAAGTTGACTTTAATGTTTTTAATGGCGATAGTGCTGCCTTTAAAGAATTGCTAATAAAATAAATGGGTTAATTTTCTTAAATCGGAATCTGTCCTTATATGCAAAGTTTAATTTCACACAACGGCGAAATAATTTAAAACTGATATAACTTTAGTAGATGGGAATGGAAGACGATACAAGGCTTTTTTTGGTAACTATTATGCAAACTGTTTCGTTGCTAATCTTATGGTTGCTTATCAATATTTTTATTGGACTTTATTTAAAGTATGGCCTTTTTGAAGAAACACCTACGCTGAAGAATTTTATTTACTACATCGTATTTAGCATCGGCTGCTTTTTCTTGTATAAGCACATCAAAAAAAAATGGAGCAAGGTTGAGGGGCAAATCTAATTTTCCGCTACACCAAATTAACTGCTATGGTCCTGCACAATAACCCATTTCTTTTTTATTTTTTTAAATAGAAGGGTAAAACTTCCGCCCTCATCGCCGGCAGATCTTTTTAAGTGCCACTTGCCCACTACTGAAAAATACAACACTGATAAACGTTTAACGCTTATCAAATCAAAATCCAGCTTTCCCATAGCGACAGTATCAGGATAATTCTTTTTATAATTATTTAATGTATTTCCCCACCCATAAGTTGGTCCTTTTTGCCCAATAAACACTAGTGAATCACTCCGCCAATAACCGTCCATAAATTTCTCCAGGTCGCCGTTGTTCCACGCAGTTGTTTGCTCGGCGAGTGTATTTCTTACTAAAGTTTCATCAGGCGTTTGAGCCTTTACATACAGTGTTGAAAAAATAATGGAAAGTAAAAAAAGCGTGTGTTTCATTGTTATCTTTTAAAGTACAATAATTAGTACTTAAAGATAATACTATTTAAAACGGATTAGTGAGCGTGGTGAGGAGAGCTGCACTTTCTTTTTGTGCACAGCCTGTAGTTTAAATAATGGGCACTCACAATTAAAATAACTGCCGGCACTACAAAATAACCTTCAAAGGGTACAAAAAACTGCTTGGTAATTAATAATAAAAAGCCGGCGGTAAAAAGAAAAACCGGTACCATATTTTTATGATGCGTTTTGTAACCATGCACCAAAGCGTATACACCAACAGCAAATGCAAGTAATATCATACCCCACTCAAAAAATACATTGTGTATGATGTTTATACCAAATAAGGGTAAACTTGTTAGCAATAACGGTAGCACAAGGCAATGTATTGCACAAGCAAGCGAAGTAGCAATGCCTAGTCCGTCCCAGTTGATTTTTAAATTCATAAATGCTCTGCAAATATACATTTTTTGCACTAGTGTTGCAATTAATTAAAACAGTTAACGAAGTTTTGCATTTTTGAAATGTACCTTTGTCCTGTTAAAAAAATGTGTGTGTTAAGTTTACTGAAATACCGTCAAGCGGTTAAACAAATTCTTTACAACTTGCACTATTTTATAAAAAAGTAACAATAAAAATGAGTAAAAAATTAAAGTTTTATCTTCTCTTTTTTGCAGTATTGCTGGGTTTTTTTTATTTCTTTATCATGAAGGATTACGATTTTGATGCATCTCCTTTGCAGGTTATTAACCCCGCGGTTCCGGCTTTTAGTTTTGTAAACCAAGATGGAAAAACCATCACTCAAAAAAATACAGATGACAAAGTATATGTAGCGGAGTATTTTTTTACAACCTGTAAAGGCATCTGCCCTAAAATGAATGCAAACATGCGCAGGGTGTACGATGAGTACAAAAACGAAAACGATTTTTTAATTCTTTCACATACTTGTATGCCCGAGGTTGACAGTATACCATTACTAAAAGCATACGAGCAAAAAATGATTAACAACGCACTTGTAAAAAGTGCCGATGGTTCTTATTCAATAAGTAATGCGCCGGTAACAGGTAATGCTCCAAATAAGAACTGGAATTTTATTACAGGCAATAAAGACTCACTCTATAAAATGGCCCGCATAGGGTACATTATTGATAACCAAAAACCTGATAGCACACAAAATATTGCCAACCAATTTATTCATACACAGTTTTTTGCGCTTGTAGATAGATACAGGCGTGTGAGAGGAATTTATGATGGTTTAAAAGAAGATGAAGTACAGAAGTTACTACGTGATATAAAGGGTGTACTAAAAGAAAAAGTTGACCATACAAGATTTATGACTGGCTTTAGCAACTCCCCAACCTAAAAGAAAAAATGAAAACACAACCCGATATTTTAAAACAGTCAGGGCTTAGCGTTACAGAAAGCAGAAAAAAAATTCTCGATCTTTTTTTAGAGACAGATGGAGCATTAGCACATGCTGATATTGAAAAAAATACAGCTTCTGCTTTCGATAGAGTAACTGTTTACCGCACTTTGCAAACCTTTGTTGAAAAGGGAATTATACATCAAATACCGACAACAGATAATTCTATTTTGTATGCGCTTTGCAAACACAATTGCGAACAGGGGCACCATCACGATGACCATGTGCATTTTATATGTAGCAATTGCGATAAAACAATTTGTTTAGATGAAGTGACCGTACCCGAAGTAAAACTGCCTAAAAATTTTACTAAGCAACAAGCTGCAATGGTGGTAACAGGCATTTGTGAAGATTGTAAGTAGGTAAGTAACGGTTCATTTTATTTTGTATTTTTGAATAATTAAAAAAATTTATATGAAATCTTTATTCGTTGGGTTAATGATTTGCTTTTCAATGGTAGCGTTTGCTCAGCCTAAATCTGCAACAAAAGGCGCAAAATATGGTGCAGGTACAACAGCAAAGGGTGCCCTTGAAGTAAATCTTTTAGAAGAAAAATTAGTGACTGCTGAAAAATATACTGGTAAAGTAAAAGGTACCGTAGCTAAAGTTTGTGAAAAGAAAGGTTGTTGGATGACGCTTGCGCAAACTGATGGCGAAGGCATTATGATACGCTTTAAAGATTACAAATTTTTTATGCCAAAAGATATTGTTGGCAAAGATGTAGTGTTACAAGGTGTAGCCGAGAGAACAACAACAAGCGTTGAAGATTTGCGCCATTATGCAGAAGATGCAGGAAAAAGCAAAGAAGAAATTGCAAAAATAGTTGCTCCTAAAACAGCCATTGAGTTTGTTGCAACAGGTGTTTTGGTGGTAAATTAAATTGTTGAATTTATATGAAAGGGCAGCGGAAATTATTTCGCTGCCCTTTTTATTTTGTTTGAATGTGTATTAAAAAAATATTGTGTTTATGTACTATCGATTTGATAAACTCATTTTTTAAACTGTATTGCTTGGTTTTAAGTTGTATTGAATAGAATGGGTTGTGACTGCTGTTTACCTAAAATAATATTAATTGAGTGTAGCGCTAATTGAAACAAAATTTTAGCATTCTGTAAATATTAAGGTTCAAAATTTGATTACTCCTAAACATGAAAATTTTTATAAGCGCTATTTTACCTTTTACTATTGTTATGCTTTTATTGTCGTGTAACTTAAAAGTAAAAAATGGGTTGCTCGTTAAAAAAACCAGTAGAGAAAAATATGAGGAGAAAGTTTTAAAAGACTCTGGAAAAATGAATCCCCTTGTAAATGCGTGGCTAAATGCAGCAGAATCTTCACTAAATAATCCATTAAAAGTTACCGGAAATTTTGCTGAGAAAGGGCGATTTTTCAACAATGATTCTAGTGCAACATCTTACTTAATTGATATAAAGAGAGGACAAAGGATGGTTGTTTCATTAGATAAAATAACTACCGGCTATTTTAATGTTTATATGGATTTATGGGAAGCGGGTGATACATCAATTAATAAACTGCCTTCTTTTATAGCTGCTGCAGATACAATGCAGGGTAAATTAGAATACGCCGCCACTAGAGATGAAAGGATTGTAATTAGATTTCAAAAAGAGTTGTATGCGCAGGGCGATTACGAGTTTGAAATTAAAACGGGTCCTGCTTTTGGGTTCCCCATATCGCCTTTAGTAAAAAGTAATATTGGGAGTTTATGGGGCGATGCACGGGATGCAGGAGTAAGAAAACACGAAGGGATAGATATTTTTGCTCCTAACAAATCGCCTGTGGTAGCGATTGAAGATGGAATTATAACAGGGGTTTCAGAAAATGAATTGGGAGGTAAGGTTGTATTTCTGCAGCCTGCAAAAACGAATTACAATGTATATTATGCGCATTTAGATTCACAATTGGTAACAGAAGGACAGCTTGTTATAAAAGGGCAAACATTAGGGCTTGTTGGTAATACAGGAAACGCCCGAACAACCATTGCCCATCTACATCTTGGTATCTACACGGTAAGCGGTGCCATTGATCCATTACTCTTTGTAAAACCACAGCCAAATCAAATTAAGGCAAACACAAGCTTACCTTTAAAAAATAATTTCATTACACTCAGATCAGCTAAGTTTTTAAAAGATATAAATACAAAAACAAGCATTGAAGTAATTGCAAAAAACAGTGCTGTAAAAGTGCATGCTGTTGCAGGGAATTATTATAGGGTTACAACATTTAATGGTAGCAAAGGCTTTGTATTAAAAAACGACTTAAAGCAATTATAGAAACTACTAATTTACTTACCCCTGTACTCAAAAATTATTTCGGCATTTTGTTGTAAGGTTGCGCTTGCATACATTTCGTAACGCTTACCCGCAGCGGTCGTAAATATTACCAATGCTGTATTTGGCGGTATACTGCCTAGGTTTTCTGCAAATAAAACAATGCTGTGTAAAGCAATATTTTCATCAAGGTCTACATCTACAACAATTGGGTTAGCTGTTAGGCGTTTATTTTTTACAATTGCTTTTCCATTATAATAAATACTTACCGTATCACCATCAATAGTACCATTGTCATAAATATTCAGAGTTATTTTTTTATCATTTACAACAATTCGTTTAAGTTCCTTATTGGTTCGGCCGTTGGTTTGTACGGGTAAAGTATTTACCTGCAGCGGTATTGTTTTATTAACGATTGTATCTTTTATTTTTTCGGTTTTTACAGGAATTGTTTCAGCCTTTTTTGGTGGTACAACAGGTTTAACAATAGGTTGCTTTTTAGGCGTTAATTTTTTGGGAGTAACCGCTTTTTTGGGTGGCTCATATTGTGCCATACAATCCAACATTGTTTGGGTAATAATTGTTGGGCGGCTCGATGTTTTTTCAAGCGAAAAACTACTTGGGATACTACCGCTAAAAAACATTGTTGGTGTAATTCTACAAATGCCCTTTAGAAGCATTTTACCATCTTCATAAACAACTTTAAACTTTAACTGCATGAGTGAGTGCCCACCGCCTTGCTCCATAAATGAGTATCCTTCTATAAACCATGTACCCGCTGCTTTATTGTAACTGCCATTAAAGTATGCCTTGCAATAACTCTTTTTATCGAGCAATTCATAATCCCAAGTGTAGCCACAAATATTATCACCAACCTGTACAATGTTAAGTTGCAAAAACTCCTCATCCATTAGCCCTTGCCATGTGCCTGTAAGTTTTTGTGCGTTTGTAATTTGAACAAACAGTAAGCCTATTATGAAGAAAAATGTTTTCAAAAACGATGTACAATTATTGCTCATAAAATTAAGCGATATTTCTCTCGAAAAATAGTAAACCGCTTTAGTTAACTTTTTATTTCACTTTGGGTAATATGGTTTTGGTACAAAGTTCCTTTCATCAACCTATAACCTCGTTCATCAACTTTCTTTTATTTGCTGCACAAAATCTTACATCTTTAAGGTATAAAGAAGATAAGTTCATTAGTATACAATTGGTAATTTTTATTTGAACAACGGAATAGGGGATTAAGTTAAAGTCGTTACAGGGGTGTAGCGACTTTTTTTGTTACAGGCAATTGGTATTTACTTGTTGTTTTCTAAGCAAAAAATATTTTATCAGGGAGAGGTATAAATGACAAAACGATGCCAAATAAATAATGAATAAAAGTTAAGGCTGCAAACTCCGAGTATTAAACTTCGTTATGTCGATAATACAATTAAGTATATTTATTATTACCTGTTTAGTTTAGCTGTGTTTATTTAAATGCTTATTATCCCTTTTACTGTGCACCACCCCTTTTTATCGCTTTAGCAATTTTTAAAGAATGTTTTAATGAATTTTTGTTTCTCCAGTCGCTGTGTGCGATAATGATATAGATAGGTTTTTTAAATTTTCGTTGAAGTTTTTTTAGCGTTGTTGCATATTCACCTACATTACCATCACCCAAAAAACCCAGATCTTCTGCATCAGCCCCTTTTATTAAACAGCCACCGTAAAGAATTTTTTCATTTTTAAACCAGATTACGATATTGTCTTCAGTATGACCCGGCCCGGGGAAATATGTTTCAAAGGTATACGCTCCAACATTAAATAATGTGTCGGTTTTCATTAAAAATTCAGCTCTTTTTTTATTGTTCTTTTCACTCAATATATCAGTAGCTAGAGTGGTGTAGGTTTTAATGCCTTGCTGCCTGTAATATTGGAGCCCATTGGTTTTATCGCTGTGCCAATGGGTTGCAAAACACATTGTAACAGTTTTATTGTGTTTTAATTTTATGCTATCCAGCAATGGTTGAAACTGCGTAGTGTCCCAAGGTGTATCAAACATTACAACGCCATTGGCTGTAACAACATACATTCCGTTTGCAGGTACATCACTGTCTAGGTATTTATTGTAGGTGGTATAAATATAGAAATCGCCGGTTAAGTGCGAAATTTTAAGCTTTGTATTTGCTTGCCCAAATAGGTTTATAAGTGAGAAGAAAAATACTACTATCAAAATTGTTTTCTGCATGTTTTTGCTGTGCATTTAAAATTGCCACTTACTATTAAATGTACAATGATTTGTATGAACAAACTGCAAATGGTAAGCACAATGCGCTAAACGTACAAGGGACTAAATTGATTTTAAAGGGATCTTCTTGATACCAATAAGTTTCTTCATCCTAAACTTTTAATGCCTTTGCTTTCGCCTTATAATGCCGCCTGACGCCTCTTTAATAGTACTTGCGAATACGAAAGCTTTATCATCTACATCGTAAACAAGGTTTTTTAATTTGCGCATTTCTAACCTAGTAACAACTGTAAAAATAATATCACAATCTGCACTCACTTCAAACTTGCCTGGCAAAAAACCACGCTCGCCTTTGTACACGGTAATACCTCTCCCCAAACTATTTACAATTTGGTATTTTATTTCTTCGCTATTGGCAGAAATGATTGTTACACCCGTGTAAGCTTGTAAGCCCTCCACCACATAATTAATGGTACTCGTGGCGGCAAAATAGGTGAGTATGGAATAAAGAGAAGTTTCAATACCAAACTTAAAAGCAGCAATGGCAAATATGAGGATGTTGATGCCTAAAATAATTTCTGTAATAGTGAATGATGTACGCTTTAATGTGTATAATGCCAATACTTCAATACCGTCTAATGCTGCGCCTGCTCTCATTAGCAGCCCAATGCCAATACCTAAAAATACACCACCAAAAAGTGAGATGAGCAATTTATCGGATGTAATTGAGTACTCGGGTATGTAGTACAAACAAATACCCAATAAAATAATACTTATGAAAGTTCGTACAGCAAACCTTTTACCTACAGAAAAATAACTGATAATGATGAGGGGCAAATTGAGTACCAATATAACGGCTGTTAAGTTTATGTGGTACAATTCGTGCACCAGCAAAGAAATACCGGTAATGCCACCATCAAAAAAACGGTTGGGTACCATAAAACATTTTAATGCAAAACCTGCTATTATTACTCCAAATATCATCAGCAACACATCTTGCAAAACCTCTGCAGCATCATTTCTTTTTGATGTTGAAACTTCTACAGTTGATTTTAATTTTTGTAGGTTTATTTGTTTTTTATCTTCTCTTTCTTGTATGGCAGTTTGTGTAAAATACCTGTGGGAAGATAAAAAAGCGATTTGTCGCCCTTGCCACTCTGCCAATGTTTTTATGGAATTTGTTTTCTTAAATTCTTTGAATAAATTATCCGCAAGGGCTGTGTAATCATCGGTTCCCAAATAATATAAATCTGCATCGCACAAAATTTTTCCTAAATGATCTTCTGCTGTTTGTGGAATTTTAGTGTCTCTTATTGCGCTGCAAATAATTTCAATTTGCGCTGCAGTGTAATTGTATTGGGGTAAATGCCGCTTTGCAATTTCGCAAGAAATTTCTTCGTGGTTATCTGTTTGCTGTAAAAAGCCTGCATCGTGAAAAAGCGCTGCAGTTTTTAAGAGTATCAAATCGTTGTCTGAAATGTTTTCTTTATAAGCTAAATGCTCGGCAGCGGTAATTACATTTTTTGTGTGTTGCGCATTGTGATAAACTAAAAAAGGAGGTAAATCATTCTCCAGTTTATTCATTAAAAAATTATACGCCTCAGGGTATTGCATACTAAATTATTTAAAAAATTAATTGAGCACTTCGTACACAATTGTTTCGCCTGTTTTGTTTTTTAAACTTACAGGGCCTACTTTTTTACAATTAAAAGATTGTTTTACGTTCTCATAGCAATGTTCTGTAATCAATATTTGCCCAATGCCTGCAACACTTTGCAGCCGTTGTGCAGTATTTACAATATCTCCAATTACAGTATAGTCCAACCTGCGTAGTGTGCCTGAGCCAATGTTGCCGCTAATCATTTCGCCACTGTTTATGCCTACAGATACACGAGGTAAAAATTCTAAATCAATACTTGCTTTTGGCATATTTTCAATATTGTTTCTTATTGCGAGCGAAGCGTCTATAGCTCTGTCTAAATGAAACGGGCCTTTAAAAACTGCCATTATACAATCGCCTATAAATTTATCTACAATGCCTTGTTGTTCTATTATTTCTTTTACCATTACATCAAAATAGGTATTTAATAATTTCACAACCGTATCAGCACTTTCTGTTTCGCTGATAGTTGTAAAACTACAAATATCAATAAAAACAACAGAAGCTTCTACTGTGTCATTTTCTGTAAGGGAGGCTTCGTATTCTCTGCTACCCATAAACTGCAACACATTTTCATCAACATACATCCTTAAAATGTTGTTCTCTTTAATGGCTTTTAAAGTTTCTTTAATTTGCAAAATATGCAAAATTGTTTTTTCTACGGTACATTCAAGGTCAACAAAGTTTACCGGTTTTGTCACAAAGTCAAAAGCTCCAAGGTTCATTGCTGTACGAATATTTTCCATATCGCCATAAGCAGATACCATTACTGTTTTTATGAGCGGACTTATTTCTCCAAGTTTTGAAAGCAGGACTAAGCCATCCATTTCGGGCATGTTAATATCGCTTAACACAATATCAATATCTGGGTGTTGAGCTATTTTTTCAATGGCATCTCTGCCATTTACGGCAAACACAAATTCATATTTTTGATCTCTTATCTTTTGCCGAAACTTTTGTTTGATGAGTATTTCTAAATCAGCTTCATCATCTGCCACTAATATTTTTGCCATTAGTATATTAATTTAAGTTTGTCTTTTAATGTTGTAAAATCTAACGGCTTGGTTAAGAAATCATCGGCGCCCAATGCCTTTGCCGTATTAAAATTTTCTGAATCACCGTATGCTGTAATCATCATTACCACCGGCGGCGGTTTGTAACCCTTTGTCTTTATACGCTCCAACAAATCGAGACCGCTCATGCCGGGCATATTTATGTCAGACAATATCAGCACCGCTTCATGCTCATGGCTGTTGAGGTAAGAGAGGGCATCTTCGCCAGAAAAGGCAAATACAAATTGCATTTCCCCGTCTTTTATTTCTTTACGGAAGCGTTGTTCAAACAGCGCCTGCATATCTGTTTCATCGTCCACTACTAAAATTTTTTTCATGTCTTTTTATTTTAAACAGGTATGGTTATAGTGAATGTCGTTCCTTGATTTTCTATGGTAGCAACCTTCAACTCCCCTCCATGCGCTTTCACAATATCATAACTCAAACTCAATCCCAATCCTGTTCCTTGTCCTGTTGGTTTGGTGGTAAAGAAGGGTTGGAAAATTTTGTCTAATACTTTTTGGGGAATGCCGTTGCCGTTGTCCTTCACACTGATTAAAACCTTATCGGCAAGTTTTTTTGTACTTACTGAAACGGTTGGTTCGTAACCTTCAACTCCGGATTTTTTCTTCTCGTCAACTACATAAAATGCATTTGTTAGCAAATTCAAAATCACCCTGCCAATATCCTGTGGAACGACATTCACTTTTCCGAGCGATACATCAAAATCAGTTTTTAATGTAGCATTAAATGATTTGTCTTTTGCCCTTAAGCCCTGGTAGGCAAGTCGCAAAAATTCGTCGGAAAGTTTATTGATGTCTGTGGGTTCCATTTGGCCGGTGCTACTCCGGCTGTGCTGTAACATACCTTTTACAATGGCATCTGCCCGTTTGCCATGAATAGTTATTTTTTCTAGATTTTGAATTACATCGTTGGCAATTTCTTTTGCGTCATCAGTATTTCCTTTGTCTAATTCCAGTTTCATTTCGTCTAATAACTCTGTGCTTACCTCACTAAAATTATTGACGAAGTTCAACGGGTTCTGTATCTCATGTGCAATGCCTGCAGTAAGCTCACCTAATGAAGCCATTTTTTCTGATTGAATCAGTTGGGTTTGTGCTGCCTTAAGCTGGGAAAGTGTTTCTTCGGCCTTTTTTTTCTGTCCTTCTATAATGAGGTTCTTATGCTGCAAATCTTTATAGGTTATGCTTAATCGCTTTCTTGATTTGCTGATGATCAATACAATGATCACTAGCGTAAACAAAGCAGCCAGTGCAGAAAAAATCAACCACCGCTGCTGTAAAGTCTTGCGCTGAAATTCCAATTCTTTTTTAGAAAACTCGTACCCTGCTTTGTAATTGGCTGCGGCCCTTTCGCTTTCTATGCTCACTAAGCTATCAGCATATATTTTATATTGTTTGTAATATGGTAATGCAGCGCTGCCCTGTCCCATTTTCTCTAAAATATCGGCAACCACTTCGTTCGCATCCCGTAGTAATTGTGCCTGCCCCATCTCCTGCGCTTTTGCAAGTGCTTGCTGCGCATTTGCCAAGGCAATATTGAGCAAGCCTTGTTTGTTTTGAACTTTTGCCAAACCCAGCAAGGCTTTACAAGTGGCTCTGGCATTGCCTAACCGGCTCGACAGGGTAAGTGCTGTTTCAAAATATCCTGCGGCTTTCTGTAAACTGTCTAGCCTTGTATAAGCATCGCCTAAGGTGTTGGTGACAGCTACCAACATATCGGGCACATTTTTAATGCTGGCGAGTTGGTATGCAATGGATAGGTTGCTCAAGGCTTTCGATGGCGCATTTTGCTCGAGGTTTACTTCGCCAAGGTTATTGTAGGCGGTAATCATTCCTGTTGTATCCAGAACACTGCGAGATATCTCTAATGTTTTTTTGTAAGCAATTTCTGCTTCGTCCATTTTGCCCTGGTAAAAATGGATGGTGCCAATATTATTAAAGCTGCTCCTTATAACCCGGTTATCATTTACTTTTTCTGCAGCGGCTAGAGATGCATAAAATTTTTGCAGTGCTACGGCATAATTTCCTTGATTAAGATACACCAGCCCAATGTTACCCAACAGCCCAGGCAAAGCAGTTTTGTAATCGATCTTTTGGGCGAGGGCGTAAGCAAGATCATAGTACTCCAAGGCCTTTTCGAAATTGCCCTTTGTTTGCCATGCATTGCCCAATATATTGTAGCTGTCTGTTTCGCCGGTACTAAACCCAATGGCATTGCATTGTTCAGGAATTCCATCTAATATATAAAATGCAGAATCAGGGTAGCGATCAGCATACAAAAAAGCGATCTTGTTAATCGTGTTTATATAAGCCGTATCAGTTTGATAGCCTTGTTGCAGCCGCAACGAGTCTAATTTTATTTTTAACCGATTAGTGTTGTTGAATTGTGCTTGGCAATTAACAGAGCAGCAGGTTACTGCAAGCAAGAGGTTACAAAAAAATATCCGTAAATATCGATTCATGCAGCAGGGTTTAGTAATTGTTAGCTAAGATATTTGTTGAATATAATATTTAAAAAACAAGTTATATTCCAAATCATTGTTTTGCATTTGAAAGCCCGCAATGAATTACCACTAATATAAATTAAAAAAATATATTATCTTTCCATTAACTAAAACTAATCTAATGAAACAATTCAGTAAAACTTTACAACCACTTCGCTGGTTTGTGGTTATTTTGATGGCATCAACATTATTTATTGCATGCGAAAGCAAAAAAGAAAAAGCAGTAGAAACTACTAAAGAAACTTCTACAGAAATGAAAGAAAAAATCAAGGATTCTCTGCCAGAATTGGATACTGATTCAAACAGTGTTACAAAACCAGAGACCATAAAAAACTAATATGTTTTATCTTTTAAAAAAACTTGACCGGCCTGCGAATGAAATAATATTTGCGGGCAGGTCTTTTTTTGTACGAGTAAATCTGCTGTTATTACTGTGTTTGCCTTTTGGTTTGCTAAAGGCTCAAACATCATTTTATATTGTTTATGAGACAGCCAATACAAGTGCCGGCAACAAGATTTTTAAGTCGCTCGTAACCCTACAGCCTGATGGCAATGCCGTTGCCCGCATACAATACAATGCGGGGCCCGCAAATACGCTTTTTTTATACGAGCAGGCGCTAAGTGACTCCAGCATTGAACAAAACGGTGCAACCAGTAAATACCTCTTACCCAACGCCGATGCTTTGCCACTCCTTGCGCCAGATACCTTTGGCTTTGCTATACCAAGGTTTATTTTTAAAAAGTTATATGATACTAGTGGCTATTATTATGAACCTGCCGGTGTTGAATTACAAAATGAAAAAGGCGCATGGGTCGCCGTTAATATGACCTTAAGCCAACAAAAAGACTACAAGGAGCTGCGGAATGACGAGCCATTTGTAAGTTCTTTTTATTTTGAGTCTGATGGATTTTACCAATATATTTTTGAACAGGCAACTCGGGCTACGCCACTAGCAAGAAATGAAAAAATGTACCTCATCGTTGTTGCCGCTACAAAAGATGAAACGGTGGGAAAGAGTGTGGAAACCGATCTTAAAAATGTATCTGCATTATTTAATTCCCTTGCAACTAACCTCGGCATATCTAAAGTTATCCCACTTTATATTTCCGGTGATGGTTACAGCAAAACCGCTGTGGAAGCAGCGTTACTTGCGTTGGAAGCACAAAAGCCTGCTCCAATTGATATTGTGGTATTTTATTTTAGTGGGCATGGCTTTAGGGTACCGGGCGATAAAAGCAAGTACCCTAGAATGTCTTTTCGTACAGCTAAGAATAAAGCCAATAAAGAAATTGGCGATAATATTCCATTGGAAGATGTTTACAAA
>JANOTH010000139.1:0-16745 GCA_031416275.1 Ferruginibacter sp.
GTAAATCTTTTTCATGTTGTGTAATTTTTAAATTAATAATTGTTGATTAATTGGTACCAATTTGGAAGCCGGCGATTCTAATCGGGTTACCAGTTCTTATTTTTGCAGTGCGTTCGATCATTCTTTTAAATTTTTTAAATACCCCACCAACTTTTGATCGTCTTACATCCTCCTCATCCATGTAGAGTATCTTATTATTGCTTTGTTCTATCTCATCAAATGAAACAGCTTGTGCATATGTTGTTTCCAATGGAATAATATTATCGATTGTGATGATAGTTGATTGTGATTGCTCAGTATAGTTGATTGAAGCTATTGCCGTTTGGCTTTGATTTTCCACATCTGTATTTTTAGCAGATGAAAGAACTTTTTGAACTTCTTTGTTAGATGCCAATACTGTTTGTTTCAGCAAAGAAATTTTATCATCTAAAACTTTAGGCGCATTGTCTTTTTTAATTGTAACAATTTTAGTTGCAACTAAAGCATTTTGATCTTTGTTGTTATTATCTTCTTCTGTATTTGAAATAGTTACTTTAGCTAATCCATTTATCACGTTATTACTTTGTTTATTATTTGTAGGTTTAGTAGCATCTATTACCGCAATGGTATTATCAGGCAAAGCATTTTTATTTAATATCGAGAAGCCAAAGAATAAACCAAACCCAATAAATACAGCCGCCGCAGCCCATCTTATCATTCTAAATACAACAGCTTTATCTCTTTCCTTTTTATACAATAATTCTTTGTAAGGGAAAGTAATTATTTCAGTTAGATCAAGCTTTGTAGCCGATAATAATTGTTCTTCTTTTACTGCAGATGCATTTGCTGCAATGCTTTCGTTTAATTCGTTTAATTCCTCAGCAGAAAGTTCACCATCTATTTTCAATAATAATTTTTCCTGCAAACTCCCATCTACAAAACTGTTTTTGAATAAAGAATTTTTTAGTGAAAATGAAACCTCGTCTGCAGGCAAAACAGCTGCTAAAGTCATCTTTAATTCTCCTCGTAGATCTTCATTTTCTGATACAAAGTTCTCTACCGCAGTGCGTTCTTCTGCACGCAACTCATCATCTGCATACAGCAGAAAAAAAGTTTCGTAATTATTGCGGTTGATAAGCATTTTATTAATTTTTCTTTTAAACCGCCGTCAGGGTTTTTAACCGCTGACGGGGTAAGTACTTTAAATTACATTTTCTGGTTTCACTATATATTCTCTTAATTGTAACCTGGCTCTGTGTAAGTACACTTTTACCTGACTTTCATTTAGGCCTGTTATTTCTCCTATCTCTGCATAATTGTAGCCTTCATAGTCTTTCAACATCACAAGGCTTCTTTGGGTTTCGCTTAGTTTGCTTAAAGCTTCATTTAAAATTCTCTTTGCATTTTGCTGTTGTCCGCCGCTTCCCAAAGCTGTTTCTGCAAACTCCTCTTTTAACACAATTCTTTTGTTCTTGCGAATGTGGTCTATCATGTTATTGTAAGCCACGGTAAACAAAAAACTTTTGCATTTATCATTGTCAACCTTATCTCTGTTTACCCACATTTTTTCATAAGCACCTTGCACCACATCCCTTGCATCTTCTTCGTTTCGAATATTTTTAAGGATAAAACGATACACATTATCTGCGTATAGTTTCACACAATCATTATATTCTTTCTCAGTCATGCAGTGGTTAAAAATGTAATCTGTAAAGTTATTGCAAGTTGTTCATTTTAAAGTTGAACGACTGTGGACAAACAAAAGTTACAATGCATTTAAAATAATTTTTTGATTTTAAGAAATGTTGAAAATTGGTATATCGGTGAATGGCTCCTGAAAAGTCGGGACACGGTGCGCTGCTTAGGCGGAAATCCTTTTTTTACTTTTTTTAAAGTTAAAAAAGATTGGAGACGGGCAGCGGACAAATGTTGAACAATGATTAACCGCACAAAGCCCCAAATGTTTCCTTTTTAGCAGGTTTGTTATGAAACCAAGCTATAAAAAAGGCTATTTTTGTAGTCAACAAAAAAATATATATGAACAGTGCATTTGCCAGCCGTGTAGGCGTAGAAGTTACCGAAATAAAGGAAGCGGGTTTGTTTAAAAGCGAACGAATAATTACAAGCGAGCAGGGTGCAGAGATAACTGTGAACGGCAAGCAGGTTTTAAATTTTTGTGCTAATAATTATCTCGGTTTATCTGCCCACCCAAAAGTGATAGAGGCTGCAAAAAAAACAATTGATGAACATGGATATGGCTTAAGCAGTGTTCGTTTTATTTGTGGTACGCAGGATATACACAAAGAACTCGAGCAAAAATTATCAACCTTTTTAGGTACAGAAGATACCATTTTATATGCTGCTGCTTTTGATGCAAATGGAGGTCTCTTTGAACCGCTATTTAATGAACAGGATGCCATTATAAGCGACTCATTAAACCATGCGAGCATTATTGATGGTGTGCGTTTGTGTAAGGCGCAGCGTTACCGTTATGAGCACAATAACATGGAAGATTTGGAGGCAAAGTTGAAAGAATCTGCTGGGTTGCGCAGCCGTATCATTGTTACAGATGGCTCTTTTAGCATGGACGGTACGATTGCACAACTTGATAAAATTTGTGACTTGGCTGATAAATATGATGCCATTGTAATGATTGATGAATGCCATTCATCAGGCTTTCTTGGGAAGACAGGAAGGGGAGCGCATGAACATAGAAATGTGGTGGGGAGAATAGATATTATTACAGGGACATTGGGTAAAGCGTTGGGCGGTGCAAGTGGCGGGTTTACAAGTGGTAAAAAAGAAGTGATAGAAATGTTGCGCCAGCGTAGTAGACCTTATTTGTTTTCAAACACAGTGGCCCCGAGTATTGTGGGCGCATCTATTGCTGTGCTTGATATGCTGAGTGAAACGACAGAATTAAGAGACAAGCTGGAATACAATACAAAATATTTTAGAGAGAAAATGACGGAGGCAGGATTTGATATTAAACCGGGTGAACATCCAATAGTGCCGATCATGTTGTACGATGCCGTGGTTGCACAAAACTTTGCTGCAAAATTGTTGGAAGAAGGCATTTATGTGATTGGTTTCTTTTTCCCGGTAGTGGCAAAAGGGCAGGCTCGTATTAGGGTACAATTAAGCGCAGCGCATGAACAAGCACATTTAGATAAAGCAATTGAGGCTTTTATAAAAGTTGGAAAAGAGTTAGGTGTGGTGAAATAAAAACAAATAAAAATGTCTGAAACCTCCGATTTATTTATTGAGAAAAGCACAGCAAAAGCTGCTGACTTGGATCACCGTAAAAAAATAAATTTTAATATTGGTCGCTACAACGCTGTAGTGCCAAAAGGCAAAGAACAATTTATTGATGAACACCTGGCGAGGGAACGGGCAAAGAACACAAAGTGGCGTGCGCTAGAAACTTTGGACCAACAGTTGGAAATGTTTGAAGTGAATTTTACCAAACGTGGGGGCAAAGTTATTTGGGCAGAAACTGCTGAGCAAGCTATGGTAGAAATTATAAAAATCTGCGAAGCGAAAAACTGCAAAACCCTTGTGAAAAGCAAGAGCATGGTTACGGAGGAAATTCATTTGAATGATAACCTGGAAAAGCATGGCATTGAAAGTATAGAAACTGATTTAGGGGAATACATTCAGCAACTAGATGGTGAAACGGCCTACCATATTGTAACACCTGCTATGCATAAAAGCAAAGAAGATGTTGCAAAACTATTTCATGAAAAATTGGGTACCCCAATAGATTTAACGCCTGAGCAACTTACACTTAAAGCGAGAGAGATTTTGCGTGAAAAATATGTAGAGGCTGAAGTTGGTGTTACCGGTGCTAATTTTATCATCAGCGATATTGGTGCAATTGCTGTTACTGAAAATGAGGGCAACGGCAGGTTGAGTTGTGCATTTCCAAAAACACATATCGCCATTGTTGGTATTGAAAAAGTTATTCCATCGTTGACTGATCTTGATTTGTTTTGGCCATTGCTAAGTACTTTTGGTACGGGGCAAAAAATCACTGTTTACAATAGCATAATTTCTGGCCCAAGGCAAGCCAATGAAACTGACGGACCTGAAGAAATGTATGTGATACTCTTAGACAATGGGCGTACAAATATTCTTGCAAACCCCAAGCAAAGAGAAAGTTTGTACTGTATAAGGTGCGGTGCATGTTTGAATGCCTGCCCTGTTTATAAAAATATTGGTGGCTTCAGTTATGGTACTACTTACAGTGGCCCGATAGGTAGTATAATTACGCCTAACCTGCAGGGTATGGAGGATTTTAAACACCTGAGCCATGCATCGTCTTTGTGTGGTAATTGTACAGAAGTTTGTGCAGTAAAAATAAATTTGCATGAGTTGTTATTGGATAATAGAAAAGAAGCTGCAGAAGAGGGCCTAACAAGTTTTGGTGAAAAGGCAGCCTGGAAATTATGGAAATTTGCAAGCCTGCACCGTAGTGTGATGAACATGGGCAACGGACCTTTAAAGAATACTTTTGTTAATGGTATTTTTAAAGACTGGACGAAACACAGAGGCGATTTGAATTTTAGTAAAAAGACGTTTAATGAATTGTGGAAGGAGAAGAATAAGAATTAACTTTATTAAAATTATTTTATGGGTGCAATAGCAATAAGAGAGCGATTACACGACTATATTAAAACAGCTGATGATAAAAAGGTTAAGGCTATTTATACTATGATTGAGAGTGATTTGCAGAACCATGAATGGTGGAATGATAAAAAATTGATGGCAGAGTTTGACAAGATTTCAGATGATTTTGAATCAGCAAAAGAAAAAGGATTTACATTGGAAGAGATGAATATGCGCTTAAATAAAATTAAGAAACAAAAGAAATAACAGGCATGGCCGATATATTTGTTTCTAAAAAAGCACAAAACGAAATAGAGAAATCATTTATCTGGTATCAAAAAACGAGTTCTATAATTGCCGATAGTTTTGTTAAGGAACTAAACGAAAAGTTTGATGAAGTAGGAAAGCATCCCCTGAGATATTCAATAAAGAAAAAGCCTTATCGAGAAACAATTTTAATTAAATTTCCATTTTTAATTGTCTATAAATATTACCGTTTAAAAAAAGTCGTCTTAATTATATCTGTATTTCATTTTAAGAGAAATCCAAAAAAGAAATATAAATAAATGCTACTCATATTCTCAACGAAATCTACCACCCGGCTACAATACACCTGTAAGTTTATTTTTGAAGAGGTACTCGGTACAAGCTATAGTCTAACTACAGACGAGGAAAATTTTAGAAGTTATACCGATGAAAAAATCAATTACAGTTATGCGGAATTTGATAAGGTTTATCAAATTAAGCCTCATTTGCTGCTTTTTGAAGCAGGTATAAAAGACCAAGACATTAAGCTTTATGGCAGAGGCGAAAAATGCAAATTTTTTGTAACATCTCATGACCCTGCAGACTTCGATATTTTTGCCGGAGTATTTTATTTAATTAGTAGATATGAAGAATATCTTCCTCATGCAAAAGATATGTATGGTCGTTATGCGCATGAAAATTCTATTGCATACAAAGAGGATTTTCTCCATCTTCCAATTGTAAATATTTGGATTGAAGATTTTAAACAACAGCTCTTACAACGATTCCCTGAGCTTATCTTTCAACCAAAATTTTTTTCGTTTACACTCACTTACGATATTGATATAGCATGGTCATACAAAGAAAAAGGTTTGATGAGAAACATTGGTGGTTTTATTAAGTCACCAACAGTAGAAAGAGTTGCTGTTTTATTTGCAGGTAATAAAGATCCCTACGACAGTTACGAGTTTATGGATGATTTGCACGTGAAATACAACTTAAAACCACTTTACTTTTTTTTAGTAGCCCAAAAAAAAGGTGTGTACGACAAAAATATTTTACCTACCAATGCTGCCATGCAACAACTCATACAGCAACATGCTTTAAAATATAATATTGGTTTGCACCCATCTTGGCAAAGCTATAGTAATGAAGCCGAGTTAAAAGAAGAGAGGAATACATTAGAAAATATTTCAGGAAAAACCATTCAAATTTCCAGGCAGCATTATATAAAACTAGCATTGCCACATACTTATCAAAACCTACTTAACACTGGTATTAAAGCCGATTACAGTATGGGTTATGGTAGCATAAATGGTTTTAGAGCTTCTACATCTTCACCATTTTTTTGGTATGATTTATCTGCTGAAAAAATCACTTCATTACGTATTCATCCTTTTTGTTTTATGGATGCCAATTGTTTTTATGAGCAAAAATTAACCGTAAAGGAATCAGCGGATGAGTTGATGAACTATTATCAAGTTTGTAAGAGGTTAAACGCTCCGTTAATAACTATTTTTCATAATAATTTTTTAGGAACAGGAAAAGAATTTGAAGGATGGAAAGATTTATATACCCAATTTATATCTCAGCTTCCGCAATAATCTTATTTGCTTTTTTGGTTGAATAGTTTACTAAATACACACCAGAAATTGTTACTATTGAGCCCCATAAAATATTTAAACTTAACTTTTCGTTTAAAACGATGTAGGCTGTAACCATTGCCACGAAGGGATTTATGTAAGCATACAATGATGAAATTGCAGTAGGTAAAACTTTCATTGAGTATATAAAGGCAATGAAAGTTAATAAGGAACCAAATAAAACAAGGTAAGCGATAACCCACCAAACTTTTACTGATATTTGAAAAAATGGAATGACAGGTTGAGTGGTTTGCATAATAATGAAAAGTATTACGCTGCTTATAATCATTTGCCAGCCTACACCATAATAAGGATTAATATCAACTTTGTTCCTCGCCATAAAAATGGTGCCCACACTCCACGAAAGCATAGCTGTAATAGAAAGTAATACACCGAAAATAAAATTAGGTCCATTGTGGTGAAATGCATTTTCGTATGAAACAATTGCAATGCCTGATAT
This sequence comes from Ferruginibacter sp., assembly GCA_031416275.1. GTDB lineage: Bacteria > Bacteroidota > Bacteroidia > Chitinophagales > Chitinophagaceae > Ferruginibacter. Next base: position 6,937 of record JANOTH010000139.1, read on the forward strand.
GCCTAATAATAAACCAACAAGTGTAACTGCAGTTAATTGTTTGCTTTTAAAAAATACTTTTTCAATAATAACAACTGATAAAGGATAGAGTGCGCCAATTAGTGAACCGAGCCCTGCAGGAATATATTGAATGCCCCAAGTACTTAAGCCATTTGCAGATACAAACATAATGATAGCCATAACAACAAGCCATCTAAACTGCCTTGCTGTTGGCAATTGTAGTTTTTTAAAGAAAGCAAAAAAGCCTACAAAAATTATCCCTGCAAAAAACTGCCTTAGATAAGCCATTTGTAATGGAGGAATTTCACGCACACCAATTTTACTGACCACCCATGTTGTGCCCCAAATAAAACTAGTTGCAACGAGTGCTAAATAACCTTTAGTTTTTGGTTGTAACAATGCTTTTAATTAGTGTTTAAAATGTCGCTTGCCCGTCATTACCATGGCAAGATTATTTATTTTACAATATTCAATACTGTCTTTGTCTCTCACGGAACCGCCGGGCTGTATAAATGCATCTATTCCTGCAGTATGCGCTATGCGTACACAATCATCAAACGGAAAAAAAGCATCGCTTGCAAGTGCGGCACCTGTTGTGTCTGCACCAAACTGCCTTGCTTTATCAATAGCATTTCTTAATGCATCTATACGACTTGTTTGCCCACAACCCTTGCCAATAAGTTGGTTGTTTTTTACAAGCGCAATTGCATTACTTTTTAAATGCTTACAAATAATATTTGCAAATTGTAAAGATTCTTTTTCTGTTGCTGTTGTTTCTCTGCCGCCAACTTCGGTCCACGCTGCAAAGTTACCCTCATCTTCATGTTGTATAATTATACCATTTAATAACGATTTTGTTTGAACGGATTTTTGGGGGAGTTTTTTAATTTGTAATAAAATTCTATTTTTCTTTTGTTGCAAAATTTGCAATGCATCTTCATTAAAAGATGGCGCAATCAACACTTCAAAAAATATTTCATTGATGGCATTTGCTGTAGCTTCATCAATTTCTCCATTGCAAATGAGCACACCACCAAAAGCACTTTCAGGATCGCCTGCCAGAGCGGCCATCCATGCTTGTTCTACAGTATCTCTTAATGCAGCTCCACAAACATTTGTATGTTTTATGATTGCAAATACCACTTTATTAGCATCGCTGAACTCTGCACTAAGTTGCAAGGCAGCATCAACATCTACCAAATTATTATACGACAATTCTTTACCATTCAACTGATTAAATATTTCATTCAAATCACCATAAAATGAGGCAGGCTGGTGTGGATTTTCACCATACCTTAAATGCTGGGCTACTTTATTAAAAGGCGTTGCAACATTTAAATTATTAAAATACGATGATATGGCATTGTCATAGTGCGTGCAAACATCAAATGCTTTAATAGCGAAATTTCTACGCTGTTCAAGCGAGAATTCTCCGTGCTGTGTTTGTAATAAATCCTGTAGCAAAGCGTAATCTCTTTTTGCAGCTACAACAACAACGTCAGCATGGTTTTTCGCTGCTGCACGTATCATACTCGGCCCTCCAATATCAATTTTTTCTATAATTAGTTTTTCATCTGCGGTATTAGCAACTGTTTCTTCAAAGGGATATAGATCTACAATAACCAAATCAATTTCAGGTATTTGATGTTCCTTCATTTCATTAATGTGTGTTGCATCGTTTCGCTTTGCGAGAATACCACCAAATACTGAAGGATGTAAAGTTTTTACCCTTCCACCCAATATTGCAGGATAGGAAGTTAACGACTCAACAGGTATACATTTTACACCAAGTTTCTCAATAAAATCCTGCGTGCCGCCTGTGCTGTAAATAGTTGCACCAAGTTTGTTGAGCATGTGCACAATTTCTTCGAGCCCATCTTTATAAAAAACAGAAATAAGAGCCGATTGTATTTTTTTCATTTCTTTAATAATTTATATAAAACGCAAAACTGTATGGATGTTCATTTAATCGCAACTAAAGGAACAACAGTTAAAAATTAAATTTTTAAAATAAACGCTCCTTGTTCTGCTGTAATAAAGCAGCGCAAATGTAACAATGAACATTGCTTTTTCCACTGTGCAATTTTCCACAGGCTGTTAGAAGCATCAAATACAATATAGCGGGGCGTTACAGCTGAGGTGATATTAATAATATCAACATTGGCATTTTTTGTAATTAGCAATACATCAATTTCAATTTTTTTCTGAAGAGGTGCAAAGGATTGAGTTGAATCTATTATCAATAATTTTTTATTGTAAAACTGCCACAGGTATTTACTGTGTTGCAAATATTTTAAGGGTTGCTTACTTTCATTTATTTGAAGAGAAACCCTTGCCGGTTTTAAATTGAAATTTTGTAATGCACCTTCTTTTCTAAAAACACTATCGCCTAAGAAGAAATATTTATCAGCAGCCACAAAATCAATTGCTGTATGCCTGCTTACATTATAAATAATAATTTTTTTCTGATTCATTAAGTTGATTTTACCATAAGACCATATCCCGATAAAAAACAAGAAAAAAACTAAGGCGCTTCCAATAAGTTTTTTATTTTTTCGTAGTAGCCCCGCAGACCCTGCTAGTACAAATAGATACAAAAAAAGAGTAGAAAGAGGTGTAGTATAAATTTTATCTATTAATGACAATGGAAGTTTATTAAACTTGTCAATTATAAAATTCATACACCAAGTAAGTACGTAAATAAATTTGCCTAAAACCGCTGCGATCAATGGAACGGGAGAAACAACAATCAATAAAATTTCTGCAAAAAGTATTGCAGTAGATAATGGAACGCAAATTAAATTGGTGATTAAAAAGAGTGTGGGTATTTGATGAAAATAATAAATGCATATTGGCAAGGTCAGCACCTGCGCAGCAATAGTAACGGAACACATCTGCCATAAATACCTTGTGAATTTGTATTTGGAATAGAACAAGTTTTGGATAGGTTTCTGTAGCCAAACAATGCCAACCACTGCACAATAACTTAGTTGAAAACCTACATCCCATAATAGAAAAGGATCGTAACAGAGTAACAAAAACGCAGATGCAGCAAGTGAATTGTAAATGGAGGCTTGTTTAAAAAATTCTTTTCCAACGAGTATGCAGGTAAACATTACTGCGCTTCTTAAAACGGATGCTGAGCCACCTGTTATTAAACTGAATACCCAAAGACAGCCTAAAATTATTACTACTCTACTAAGTGCGTTCTTTTTAATAACAGGCAGCCTTAAAAAAATCCAAACTAGTACTGCGTAAATTAAACCTAAGTGCATGCCCGATATGGCAATGATGTGAACTACCCCTGTATTGCTATAAGCCTGTACAACATCTTTATCTAGATCTTCTTTGTAACCTATAAGCAATGCCTCTGCGATGCCTGTTACTTTTTTATCTCCTTTTACAAACTCCTGCAACACATTTATTACATAATTTCTTGCTCTAAAGATGAACGTGTACAACCTGTTTTCACTGTGTACATCTAACAACTCAAACCTATGCTGTTTTAAAAAAAGTTGATAAAATGTTTGCTGAAAAGCCATGTAACGGCTGTAATTAAAACCACCTGGGTTACCTGCATTTTTTATTATTTGCAGCCCACCTACAACCAATATATTATCTCCATATTTTGGTAAACGCAATAACTCATCCTTAGCAAAATAGATAAGTATTTTACCTGTAACTTTTTTAGTGATGTCATTGTTGATAATCGATTCTACCTTTCCCTCGGCCTTAATCGATTTATCTTTTTCAATTAATGGCTCATTAATTTTAATTACAAGAGTACTACTGTCATTATAGTGATGCCCATACCAGTTATTATCGTTCCTTACATCTTTTTGCCAAATGCAAAACATACCTGCAAACGCAACAATGCATGAAAGCATAAGCCCTTGTATCCATTGAAAAGAGTATTTGTAACCCAGTGGGATAACTGAAAAAATAAAATAGAATAATGAAGTGCCTGCCGTAAGAAAAATTATTTTATCAGCGGAGCATAGCAGGTAATGCTGCGCTAATATACCGGCTAAAAATGGCAGTAAAACTCTTATAAACGGAGCTTTTTTCCATAAGGGAATACCAAAATTTGAAGCCATTTTTACATTTGTAAATGAAATTTACATAGAGAGTTTGACTATTACTAATTGAAAGGAACTTTTTTACTGTGTTGCAATAATTCATAAAATTTATCTTTCGTTAGTTCCTTTACTTTGCCTGGTGTAAGGTCATCTAACAAAATATTACTAATGCTAAGGCGGATAAGTCTTAAACAGCGGTGTCTCAGCGACAATACCATTTTGCGAACCTGCCTAAATTTACCTTCGGTTAGTGTAATTAAAAGCCATGTGTGCGGATAAATTTCTCTCGGGTCTGTAGCATACTTATACAATAGCGATGGGTCATTAATAATTTTAACTGAGTAGGGTTTTGCAAAATAGTTTTCGGTTGCGTTTATGGGTATTAAAACCCCGTTTTGCAAATGTTGCAAAGTTTCCTCTGTCATTTTATGTTGCACCATTATAAGGTATGATCGGGTATGTGCTTCTGCAGCAAGAAATAATTTTCGTGTAACGGTTTTATCGGTCGTTAAAATTAAAAGCCCTTCAGATGTGCTATCTAATCTGCCAATTGCATGTGTACCTTCAGGAAAGTTAAAATCCATGTCGCCCAACAAATTCACTTTATGGCTGCTTACAAACTGCGATACCATATTGTAAGGCTTGTTTATTATAAAATACCTGTGTTCATCGTTCGCCATGTAAAATGTTATGCGCAAACCTAAGTTGATTTGAGGAACAATAAATTTTATGCGCTAAAGGAATGTGCTAAAATGCAAATAAGCAATGTTCCAAAAACGAGGTTCATTGCTTATTTTAGTTTTCGGGCAAAACTTAAAATCGAAATTCGACTTTATAAAAATTTATAAAAATTATTGACAGCTACAATAGGTAAACTTCATTCCCCATTGCCCATCAGGATTAATAACTGTACCATTGCCCCATGCGGTTTGCTGATTAGTTGAACCTCCTGTTGCAGTGAATTGATTAACTACAGCATGTGCTGCAATACAACCACAAGTGCCAACAGGAATAGCCGTAATAGGAACTTGGTAAGTGTAACTTGTTACACTTGCGTGTGCTGAAGCATACGGAAACTGACCTGGAATTGGGTTGCCAGGTCTGTTTACAGGAATTAGTTCACAGGCACCTACATACAAATGTGTTTGTGTAAGTACAAAACCATTAGCAGTGTTGTATGTTACGTAAATGAAATTTGCATCATTAGTTACAGTAACATTACCGGCATTCTGTGTTTGCCCTGCAAATAAAGTGACAACTTTAGGTGTACATGTCGGAGCAACGGGTGGCGTGTCAGCCTCTCTGCCAGATGTAATACCGCCGCTTAAACTGCTTGCAGGTTTGTTTTCATCACCCATTAATGCTGTTTCTGTTTTTGTACAAGAAACAAAAAGCATAGAGAGGGCAAAAAAATTAAGGGTAAAAACTAGTTTTTTCATTTTTTTGGTTTTAATAAGATTAAGATTTGGTCATTAAAAGGAAATTTTGGCTTCCAAAAAATAACATTTCATTTTATTAACTCCTAAATGAATAGATTATTGCACAGGGTGTACAATAAGTTTTATAACTAATTTGTAATATATCTTCTATACAAGAGTGTTAGGAAAGTGTAAACGATTGATAATGATGTAAATAACTGAAAATCTACTTACTTAAATGCATACTTCTTTCTTTGTATAATTGTCTAAAATAAGGGTCCCGCAAGTCTTTAATAAAGCGAATTGCTTCCCCTGTACTCTTCATTTCTGGGCCTAGTTCTTTGTTTACGCCAGGAAATTTATTAAAAGAAAACACAGGCTCTTTTATTGCAAAACCGGTCATCTTCTTCTCGAACGTAAAATCTTTTAGTTTTGATACGCCCAACATAACTTTTGTTGCAATATTAAGGTAAGGAATGCCGTATGCTTTTGCAATAAAAGGCGTTGTCCGGCTTGCCCTTGGGTTGGCTTCAATAACGAATACATTACCATCTTTTATGGCAAATTGTATATTGATGAGCCCACGAATGTTAAGTGTTCGTGCAATTTTTTCTGCATATTCTTCCATAGCATGCACAACTAATGGTGTGAGGTTAAACTGAGGTAGTACTGCATTGCTATCGCCACTGTGTATGCCGGCAGGTTCAATGTGTTCCATCAACCCCATTACATGAAAATCTTCACCGTCAAAAATGGCATCTATTTCTGCTTCCTGGCAGCGATCAAGAAAATGATCTATCAAAATTTTATTACCTGGTAAATGTTTTAATAAACTCAACACACCTTTCTCCAATTCGTCATCATTCAGAACAATCCTCATGCGTTGCCCGCCTAATACATAACTTGGGCGAAGCAAAACCGGATAACCAACTTCCTTTGCCACTTCAATTGCTTGGTCAGTATCGTAGGCCGTGCCATAGTTTGGATAAGGAATTTCCAACTCTTTCAATATATCACTAAAGCGCCCACGATCTTCAGCAATATCCATGCTGTCGAAAGAAGTGCCGATTATCTTTACGCCTTTCTCTGTTAGTTTTTTAGCAAGTTTAAGGGCAGTTTGACCACCTAACTGCACAATCACACCTTCGGGTTTTTCATGCTCAATTATTTCCCAAATGTGTTCCCAATAAACCGGTTCAAAATACAATTTATCAGCCATATCAAAATCGGTAGAAACGGTTTCAGGGTTGCAGTTTACCATAATGGCTTCCATGCCTGCTTCTTTAATAGCAAGCAAACCATGCACACAACAATAATCAAATTCAATTCCCTGCCCAATGCGGTTTGGGCCGCTGCCAAGTACAATTATTTTTTTCTTTGAGGATGAAACAGATTCATTCGAGTTTAACCCTGATGATTGGTTTTCAAAAGTTGAATAGAAATACGGCGTCTTCGCCTCAAACTCAGCGCTACATGTATCCACCATTTTAAATACTCTTGTAATGCCCAACGCTTTTCGGCGCTCATATAAATCATCAGCTTCGCCATCCTGCATAATGCGCACCATTTGTTCATCACTAAAGCCAAGCATTTTTGCTTCTCTCAATAAATCTTCAGGCAACGATGCAAAATTGTGTTCAGCAATCTTTTTTTCGCACTCACATATTTTTTGAATCTGGTAAATAAACCATCTGTCAATTAAAGTGCTTTCACAAATGCGCTTTACACTTACACCCGCCATCAACGCATCTTTTATGCGAAAAACCCTATCCCATTTTGGTATTTTAATATATTCAATCAGTTCTTCGCTGTGCATTACACTTTTACCGTAATAGCCCAAACCAACAGCCTCATTTTCTAAACTCACACAGGCTTTTTGTATTGCTTCTGCAAAGCTTCTTCCAATGGCCATTACTTCGCCTACGCTCTTCATTTGAAAACCAAGTGTATCATTAGCACCTTTAAATTTATCAAAATTCCAACGAGGTATTTTTACAATTACATAATCTAAAGCCGGTTCAAAATAGGCGGAAGTAGATTGTGTGATCTGGTTTTTAAGTTCATCTAAATTGTAACCAATGGCCAGCTTAGCAGCAATTTTTGCAATAGGGTAACCCGTTGCTTTGCTTGCCAGTGCTGAACTTCGGCTCACCCGAGGGTTTATTTCCACCACAATAATTTCTTCAGTATGTGGGTTAAGGGCAAACTGCACATTGCAACCGCCGGCAAAATTTCCAAGTGCACGCATCATGCTTATGGCAGTATTCCGCATGAGTTGGTAAGCGGTATCGCTCAACGTCATAGCAGGTGCAACTGTAATACTATCGCCGGTATGCACACCCATCGGGTCAAAGTTTTCAACCGTACATATAATAGCAACATTATCTGCATTATCTCTTAGTAATTCCAGCTCAAATTCTTTCCAGCCTACTATGGCCTTTTCTACCAACACTTCATGTATCGGACTTGCAGTAAGCGCATTGTTTAACGCTTCATCCAAGTCTTCTTTTTTAAAAACAATACTACCGCCGCTTCCGCCCAGTGTAAACGAAGGACGAAGCACCAGCGGATAACCAATTTCCTGCGCAAATTCTTTTCCCTCTAAAAATGAATTGGCAATATGCGCCTGACAAACCGGAATCCCCATTTCTATCATCCACAACCTAAACTTTTCTCTATCTTCCGCTTTATCAATGGCTTTAATATCTACTCCAATTAATTGTACATTGTATTTCTCCCACACACCTAACTCATCGGCTTCTTTACAAAGGTTTAAAGCTGTTTGTCCGCCCATTGTTGGTAGCACCGCATCTATTTGGTTTTCTTCTAATATTTGCTCAATGCTTTCTACTGTTAGCGGCAACAAATAAACCCGGTCAGCCATCATAGGGTCGGTCATTATTGTGGCGGGATTGCTGTTTATCAGAATAACTTTTACGCCCTCTTCACGTAGGCTGCGGGCGGCTTGTGTGCCACTGTAATCAAACTCGCAGGCTTGTCCAATTACAATAGGACCGCTTCCAATAATTAAAACAGATTGTATAGATTCGTTCTTTGGCATGTAGTAGTTGCCTTTAGTGTGGCGTGCAAAAATAACGGAATGAATGGGAAATGCAAATGGAATTTTGGGGCTTTGTTCAGCAAACAATAATCAGCATTAGTTCGCTGCCCGCCTACAATCTTTTTGCTCAAATGCAGCAAAAAGGATTTCCGGCTAAGCAGCGGAGCCCATGGGCATTTTATCTTTAATCAACAATACCCAAACATGTAAAATAATTCAGAGGCCATTAAGCAATAAACTGTTGCAAACATTTACATTTTATTTTCACTACTAACTCCGACTTTTGCAACACATCATTCTCTATTAGATTTTTAAAATGAAAGTACTTTTTACATCTATCATATTTTTATTCATTAGTTGCATATCCACAGCACAAACATTTTCAAATAAAAATTACCCACAAAATTATTTTAAATGGCCTGTTGGCGCTGCTGTTGGTATTGTAGCAAACTTTGGGGAGTTGCGCCCAAACCATTACCATATGGGGCTCGATTGTCGCACCGACCAAAAAGAAAATGTTCCGGTATATGCATCGGCTGGTGGCTACATAGCCAAAGTAAAAATTGAGCCTTATGGTTTTGGCAGATGCATTTACATTAATCATCCTAATGGTTTAACAACAGTGTATGCACACTTAAATGCCTTTGAACCTGCATTGGAGAAATATGTTACGCAACAACAATACAACCTGCAGCAATGGAAAGTATTTTTAGATATTCCTGCCAATTTATTTAAAGTAAAACAAGGCGATTATATTGCCGCAAGCGGCAATACCGGTGGTTCACAAGGGCCACACACACATTTTGAAATACGGGATACAAAAACGGATAAGTGTTTAAATGTATCCATGTTTGGTTTGCCAATACCTGATAAAGTTGCACCGGAAATTATCAGACTTGCAGTGTATGATAGAACAGTGAGCACTTATAACCAGTCGCCAAAATTATATGCGCTAAAAAAAGTGAATGGTGTTTATTCTGTAATAGGCGGTAAGATAATAGCACAATCAAACAGGGTAAGTTTTGCTTTAACCATGCAGGATAAAAACTCTATGTCTGCCAACCCAAATGGCGTATATGCCGCAGCAGTTATAGATAATGGCAAACAAATAAGTGGTTTTGAATTAGACAGTATAAGTTATGCAGAGACCCGTTATTTTAATGCACACATTGATCATAAAACCAGAGGAAACGGCGGACCTTGGTTGCAGTATTTGTCACCATTGCCCGGCTATGAAAACTTTATTTACAA
>JANOTH010000140.1:0-35901 GCA_031416275.1 Ferruginibacter sp.
AACACAGTCGGAACCTGTGCCAATTATGTTTGTAATTTTTTGCTCTGCCATTGCAACTGAAATTCCCTCAAATTTTACAGAGAAAGTGCCTCCAAAACCGCAACAGGTTTCTACATCATTCATCTCTATTAATTCAAGTCCTTTCACATTAGCCAATAATCGCCTTGGCCCTTCTTTTATTTTGCACTCCCGCAATGCTGCGCAACTATCGTGGTAAGTTATTTTTCCACTAAATGAAGCGCCAAAATTTTCTACTTTTAATATGTCAATTAAAAACTCGCTGAATTCAAAAGTTCTCCTTCCTAATTCTTTTATTTTGTTTTGATGCACACTATTTTCAAATAGCCCAGGAAAATAATTTCTCACAAAACCAACACAACTGGCACTAGGAGCAACAATGTAATTTGCGTTGTCAAAATCATTTAAAAACTTTTCTGCCACAACTCTCGCCTCATCGCAAAAACCGGCGTTAAAAGCGGGCTGCCCACAACATGTTTGGTTGCTGTTGTATAAAACTTTACACCCCGCTTTTTCCAAAACCTTAACCATGTTAAAGGCGGTTTGTGGATAAAGTTGGTCAACAAAACATGGTATAAAAAGTTGAACATTCATTATTAGAATTTTTGAATAGACTGCGAAAAAGCAATCATTTTTATAGCCGCCGCCGCTGCTTCTTCTCCTTTATGACCATGGCTTCCACCCAATCTTTCATCTGCCTGCAACTGGTTGTTTACAGTTAGAACACCATAAATAACAGGAACAGGAATTGTGATATTTAGGTTCATTATACCATGGGTTACACCTTCGCACACATAATCAAAATGTGGAGTATCCCCTTTAATAACACAGCCTAATGCTATAAATGCAGCAGGAATTTTTATCTTAGATGGTAGGGGTAGTCCATCGATTTCACTGAAGTCGAGAATATCTGCGGTAGCTACTGTCTTTTCCCAATAATGTTTTATTGCAAAAGGAATTTCAAATGCGCCAGGCACTTCAATAATCTTAAAATCAATATTATGCTGTGATAAAATTTTTACACAACCTTCCTGTAAAAGACCGGTAACATGCGCATTCCACTCTGTTTTTACTATAACAACAAAGGCATCCTTTATTAGTTGGATGCCTGTTGTGTCAGTTAGATTTTCACTGCTAATTGCCATTAATTATTTTATTTTGTTACACCAAGTTTTGCAAGATATTTTTCAACCTCTCCACTTTGAACGGTAGGAAAGTTTGGATAATTATCCTGTGCTTTCTGGTAAAGTTCAATCGCCTCTTTAGGTTTACCAATATAATCAGCATACGCTGCTGCAGTAATAAGTGCGTCTGCAGTAAATGATTCATCTTTTTCATTAATAGAAGCTGCTTTTTTATAAGCGTTAAGCGCATCTTCAGTTTTCTTTTGCTCCGCATAAGCATTCCCTAATAATATGTACTTTTTAATTTCTACCTGTGTGGCACCATTTGAATTGTAATCGTTTAAATGTTTGATAGCCTTATCAAATTCCTTAATATGAAGATAACAAGCGCCAATCATGTACTCTGCACGGTTGCCATTTAATGTGCCATTATATTTACTTGCCACTTTTAAAAGCCCGGTAACATTGGCACCATTATCTACACCGCCGTTTAAAACAATATTTACCGAATCTTTATTAAAACCTGTTTGTGCCATTTTACCAAAAAGAGTTTCAGCGGGGAAAATAGCGGCTGCCGCATCCATTTCTTTTGGCTCCTTTACCAATTTTTGATATCCAAAATATGCACCCAATAGAAGAATTAAAGCACCTCCTAAATAAATAATAGGTTTGCTATAAGTATCCCAAAAATTCTTTTCAACTGTGTATGTTTCTGTTGTTATGTTATCTACCGTAGTTACTGTTGGTTTGTTGTCTGCCATGTTAGTTAGTGGAAAAATTAAAAATAATATTCAAATAATTTAGTCTGTTATAAATGGATAATCTTCTTGAATGTAAACATCTTTCAATAGCTCATTATCATCCGGCCAAGGACTTTCTTCTGCAAACTTTACAGATTCTTCAACCTCTGCTTTTACTCTTTCATTAATTACTTCTATATCTGCATCAGAAACATTATAATCTGTTTGTAAAACTTTTAGAACATGCTCGATTGGATCTTTGGTTTTGTATTCCTCTAATTCTTCTTTAGTTCTATATTTTTGAGGGTCACTCATACTATGCCCTTTATAACGATAGGTTTTAATTTCTAAAAGAGTTGGTCCACCTTTTTCTCTTGCTCTATTTACAGCTCTTAAAATTGCATTATGAACATCTTCGGGGCTCATACCATCAACAGTATCAGCAGGCATTTCATAGGCATCTGCCATTTTATAAATGTCAAGCGTTTTACTTGTTCTCTTAACTGAAGTACCCATTGCATATCCATTGTTTTCACAAATAAATACAACCGGTAAATCCCACAGCATAGCCATGTTAAATGTTTCGTGCAACATACCCTGGCGGGAGGCTCCATCTCCAAAAAAACAAAGCACAACATTTTGAGTGCCCCTGTATCTTTCAGCAAAAGCCAAACCTGCCCCAGTTCCTATTTGTGCCCCAACAATACCATGGCCACCAAAAAAACCCTGTTCAACACCAAAAAAATGCATACTACCACCCTTTCCTTTACTACAACCGGTTGCTTTACCATATAATTCAGCCATGCAGCTTTTCGCACTAACGCCCTTTGCAATAGCTAGAGCATGATCCCTGTATGCTGTAATAAATTTGTCATCAGGTGTTGTAGCGGTCATACAACCGGCAGCAACGGCTTCTTGCCCAATATATAGGTGACAAAATCCCCTGATTTTTTGCATACCATACAATTGCCCTGTTTTTTCTTCAAAACGTCGCAGAAGCAGCATCATTTCGTACCAATAGAGGTAAGTTTCTTTTGAAAACTTTGTAGCCAATATCTTATAATTTAGGCTGCAAATATAGGAAGTTTGAAGATAGGTTTATTGAGGTAGAACAACATTTTAAAAGAGGCTGTCTTATATAATAAAGTGTGCGTGCAAAAATTGCTCTTTGATTTATCCTTTGACTTTTAAGAATGTTATACTTCATTATCTTTACGGACTGATGCTTCGGTTACAAAAAATTATCATTACCCATTTTAAAAATTACAACATCTCATCTTTTGAGTTTTCAAAAAATGTAATAGGTATTTGTGGCTTAAACGGTATAGGCAAGACCAATTTATTGGATGCTATATATTATTGTTGTTTTACAAAAAGCTATTTCTCGAACACAGATTCGTTAAATATTAATTTTGAAAAAGACGGGTTCAGGCTTGAAGGTGATTTTCGCAATAACGAGGAAATTCATAAAATAACATGCATTAACAGAGGCACTTCAAAGAAAGAATTTTTATTAAACGATGTGCCCTATGAAAAACTTGCAAAACACATTGGTCTTATACCTGCGGTAATAATTGCCCCTGACGATGTTGAAATAATTGTTGGCGGTAGCGAAGTAAGGAGAAGGTATTTAGATTCTGTGATTTGCCAGTTAGATAACGACTACCTGCAGCAATTGATGATTTATAATAAGGTTTTAGTGCAGCGTAATAGCCTATTAAAGCGCTTTGCAGAGCAAGGAAAAACCAATACCGATCTTTTAGAAATAATTAACCAACAGCTTATTTTACCTGGTAAAATTATTTTTGAAAAGAGAGTGAACTTTACCCAAAAATTAATTCCATTGATTGCGGATTTTTACCAGAAAATTGCAGACACGAATGAATCAGTAAATTTTGCATATGCAAGCACCTTACAAGATGATAATTTTGAAAATATTTTGAAAAGGTCTTTTGAAAAAGACAAAATTATTCAAAGAACAAGTGAGGGAATTCATAGAGACGATATTCATTTTACACTTAACGGACAATTATTTAAAACTATTGCCAGCCAAGGACAAAGAAAAAGTCTTTTATTTGCGCTGAAACTTGCACAGTATCAATTATTGAAAATTTATAAAGGTTTTAGTCCAGTTTTATTATTGGATGATGTGTTTGAAAAGCTTGACGAAAGACGAATGCTTAGGCTTTTGCAGTGGGTATGTAACGATAGCGATGGGCAGGTTTTTATTACTGATACACACAAACAACGACTTGTAAATATATTTGAACAACTACATATAGACGGCCAATTAATTGAACTTTAAAAAACGATTATGTCAGAAATATCAATAGGCGAAGCGCTTCAGCAATTTTTAAATAAGAGCAAATTAAAAACAGGTGTGCAGGCGCTTAAAATTGAAGAAGTCTGGGAAAAAATTATGGGCAAAACGGTTGCTAAGTACACAGATAAATTACAAATTATTGGGTCAACTTTATTTATTACAACCACAGTTGCGCCTTTAAAAAACGAATTACTTTATCAAAAAGAAAAAATTATTGATATGGTAAATAAAGAATTAGAAGAAAAATTAATTAAAGAAGTTGTAATAAGATAACTACTGTTTTCTCTGTTTAGAAACTTCATACAATATAATGCCGGTTGCTACACTAACATTTAATGAATCGAAATCTCCGGTCATAGGTATAGCAAATTTCTCATCGCATATTTTCATCAATGCCGGGTAGATACCTTTTTCTTCAGCACCCATAACTATTGCAGTTGGCTCAGTAAAATTGCATTCGTAAGAGTTTGTTGTTGCACCCATAACACTTGCAAAAACTTTTATTCCATTTAAATGAAGGTCATCAACGGCTTTCATTAAACTGTTTACCCTGCACACTGCAATATTTTCCAAGGCACCTGCTGAAGTTAAAATAGCATCCTCATTCAACGACCCTACTCCTTTATCAGGTATTATAATGGCATTCACACCAAAGCAATAGGCGCTTCTTGCTATAGCTCCAATATTTCTTATGTCAGTAATCCCATCTAAAATAATAAACAAAGGCACCTCTCCATTTTCAACAACAAATGAAATAACATCCTGCAAATCCTGATATTGAATTTTTGAAATTTGGGCAATACAACCTTCATGATTGCTAACATTAAAATTATTGAGTTTCTCAACAGGCACTTTGTTAATAGGCACCATAAACCGTTCTGCTAATGTTCTTATTTCATCAATAGTTTCTCCATGCACTGCGGTTTGCATATAAATCCTATCCAGTTGCTTGCCCTCTTTCATGGCATTAATAATGGCCGTTCTACCAACTATTAGGGTATTTTTTTTTGGACGTTTATGTTGGTGTCTAAAATCTTTCACTTTATAAATTTAAGGTTAATCTTTTTTATACAAAAAAACCATAAATCCATCAAGAACTTATGGTCTTTTTAAATTTTATTTTAAAACCTGGGATATTATTTAAGTCCGAAAACTTTCTTTACTTCTTTTACTGCATCCAACTTTTCCCAAGTAAACAACTCTACTTTTTTCTTAACTACAGCTCCTGATGGTGAAGTAAATATTTTTTCAATTTTTTCAGGTGTTCTGCCCATATGTCCGTAAGCTGCAGTTTCACTATAAATAGGATTACGTAATTTCAATCTCTGTTCAATAAAGTAAGGCTTCATATCAAAACAATCCATTTTCATAATTGCTTTTGCTATTTCGCCATCGGTTAATTTTACTTTTGATGTACCATAGGTTACAACATTGATACTTGTGGGTTGAGCAACGCCTATGGCATAACTAACCTGCACCAATACTTCATCACAAAGCCCTGCAGCTACTAAATTTTTTGCAATATGCCTTGTTGCATAAGCAGCACTTCTATCGACTTTGCTTGGATCTTTTCCGCTAAATGCACCGCCGCCATGTGCCCCTTTACCACCATAGGTATCAACAATAATCTTACGACCTGTAAGACCTGTGTCGCCATGTGGCCCACCAATTACAAACTTGCCAGTTGGGTTAATATGGTATTTAATTTTGTTGGTAAATAAATGATCATATTTAGGATACAGTGCTTTTACTCTTGGTATCACAATACCAATAATATCTTTTTTTATTTTTGCAAGCATTGTTTCATCTTTTCCAAAATCGTCGTGCTGTGTAGATACAACAATTGCATCAATCCTAACAGGCTTATTGTTATCATCATATTCTAAGGTTACCTGGCTTTTCGCATCTGGCCTTAAATATTTTATTTCTTTGTTTTCTCTTCTTACAGCTGCCAATTCTTTTAAGATATCGTGCGATAATGCCAAAGCTAAAGGCATGTAATTTTCTGTTTCATTTGTAGCATAACCAAACATCATCCCCTGGTCGCCTGCGCCTTGCTCCTCTTTTTTCTTTTTATCCACCCCTTGGTTAATATCAGGAGATTGTTCATGAATAGCTGAAATGATTCCGCAAGAATTTGCTTCAAACATATACTCACTTTTGGTATATCCAATTTTACGAATAACACCTCTCGCAATTTCCTGTACGTCTAAATACGCTTTGCTTTTTACTTCTCCAGCTAATACAACTTGTCCGGTGGTAACCAACGTTTCGCAGGCAACTTTACTAGTAGGATCAAAGGCTAAAAAATTATCAATAAGGGCATCACTTATTTGGTCAGCAATTTTATCTGGGTGTCCTTCACTTACAGATTCAGAAGTAAATAAATACGGCATTTTTTAAATTTTAAGATTGCAAAGATAAGGGCTGAGGGTTTAAAAATAAACGCCTTCTATTTTTTAGAAGGCGTTGTAAAAAATATAATTTACACTTTGGAGTATACAACTACCAACTTCATTTTATGCGGAATATTTTGAGTTGAACCTGCGCCAACTCTAACTCTACCGAGTGCAATAGGATTGTAATATGGAATTAAATACTGGGTGCCTAAGTATTGAGGATAATAGTAGTTGAAAGGAGCATACAAACGGAGGTCGTAATTTTTAAATCCGTTTGAAACAATATGTTGAACATACCTTGTTAGGTTTATTTCATATCTAAAAAAAGGAGTTCCGTTTGGCTCAAATCTTCTCAAAGCACCTCCACCAAACGTAGAAATATCAACATTTGATAACGGAAAAGGATGGTACAATCCGTTTAATGATTTTACATCTGGATCGTATGGAACTTGAGATGTTAAATCAAAATAAACAGGCTTATAACGTTGTGGTGAGCTCATGATTGTATCTTTCAAATCAAGATATAAAAAAGGAGGAGCTGTATAAATATTATCTGTTGCAGGATTGTCAGGGGTTTGCTCAACAATCAATACAGCTCTATGTACTATTCTGTTGCTGTAACCTGTGAGCCTAGGTATACTTAAACTAGCAAATGTGCCTGGAGCAGTTTGTAAAAAAATATTGTTAGTGGGCATATTTGGTGCAGGCAATGAAACAGAAGAGTAATCTCTTTTAATATAGTTCATGCTGGATGATGCTTCAATGCTTCCTAACTTTGAAGTGTACATTTGAAAACTTTGTACCACAGTATCCCTTATGCCGTTTTTAGTTTTATGAAAGTGAAATTCAAATCTAGATTTTGCTTCCGCAAGGTTTACAAAGTACAAAGTGTTTCCCGCCGCCCCATCTGTAACCCTTATTTCAAAACCATTGTATTTCTGCCTAAAACTTGAATCATTTCGAAGGCCATTATTGGTGCTTAGTGCCGCAGTATCCTGCACATTAAACAACGCTGCTGCAAAATCTGCACCGTTACCAACTAACTTTATTCTAACTTGGTTTGTAACTGAATCTCGCTTTGCACCTCTACCAATGATGACTTTTTTTGCGATTGTTTGCGGTGTAATAATTGCTGAACCCAAAAGCGTGCTATTAACCATTGGCGTAGCCGAACCCAGCTGCCTAATTGTATCTGTTTTTGACCTAAAATTATCATCTGTAATTGCTCTTACCTCAAAAGTTTGAGCAATATTTCCCGCAGAAGTTGTATCTCCCCATGCACCTTTGTATGATAGACAAACAAAAGCTGAATCGAAACCTGCATTAACACTTCCGCCACTAAATGATGCATTCTTTACGGTATCTCCTGCCTCTCCAAAATAGTAAGGGTAAAAAGTAGGCTTAAACTGCACATAAATTCTTGCGTCAGTTTTACCAAATAAAGGATCATTGTTTATTACACCAATTGCGTGGTTATCTCCTTTTTGTAAAATAGTACTGTCATTAAAAATACCCTGCGTTGAATTTATATCTAAGGTATCAGCAAACGTATTTATATTATCAACTGTAACTAAATCACTTCCTAATGTTGTAGTATCTAATTTCGTACAACCAATGCCAATAATAATGATGAGAAAAACTGCGACAGATGCAGCGAGTAAAAGTCTTCTTTGCAAAGCAATAAATTTTTAGTAAAACAGTGCTAATTAATTATTTGGCAAGGTCGGCATACAATTGCAAATAGTCTGTTAAATCACTTTCAGCATTGTATTTCAATATTTTTTTGCCACGAACTTTCGCAAATTCTTCTGCTAATTTTTTATCAGGTTTAGCTGTACCAAAAGTAACAGCATCAGCATAAGTTGCGCCCCCTCTAAACATGGCTACATTGTTTAAATCTTTAAACGGCTCAAGTTCTTTTTTGGTAACATTATCATTTATAGCTGCAAGCTTTAAAAAGTCTGCACTTAGCTTTTCTTTGAATGTAGTATCGCCAACGGTATATACAACCTTGCAATGGCTAAATACAGGTTCTTTTTTATAGGCTGAACGAATGAACATAGGTACTAAACCTGTCATCCATCCGCTACAATGAATTATATCAGGAGGCCATCCGAATTTTTTTACCGTTTCTAAAGCCCCTTTACAAAACAATACAGAACGCAATCCATTGTCATCAAAAAACTTACCTGTATCATCCGAAAAAACCCACTTGCGCTTAAAAAAATCTTCATTATCTAAAAAGTAAACCTGCAAACGGGCATTTGGTAACGAAGCCACTTTAATAATTAGCGGATAATCATCGTTATCAATTGAAACATTAATGCCTGATAGCCTAACAACCTCGTGCAAACGATGTCTACGTTCATTGATTGTACCAAATTTTGGCATAATGCACCTCACCTCCATATTATTATCGTTAGATAAAACTGCAAGCTTATTCACTATTTCTGCGAACGAAGTACCATCTATATAAGGCGACATTTCGTTAGCAATAAATAAAATCCTTTTCTTTGTAGACATTGATATGCAGAATTAGGTGCAAAAAGTATTTTTGAAACGGCTGCAAAAGTAGCATATTTTATTGATAATATAGCTATTTAGGCGTATTTGCACCCCAAAAATGTATTTATGATAATTATTAAGGAGGCTCATCAACTTAGGGTTTTAAAAGGTTTAATGGGGCATAACGACGGCAAAACAGGTTTTGTACCAACCATGGGAGCGCTGCATGATGGTCATATTTCACTCATAAATAAATCGAAACAAGAAAACGCTTTAACAATATGCAGCATCTTCGTTAATCCTACACAGTTTAATAATATTCAAGATTTCAATAAATATCCAATAACAATCGAAAGTGATATTAATAAACTTGAAAATGCAGCTTGCGATATACTTTTTCTACCTTCTGTAGAGGAAATGTACCCTCCTAACGAAATAAATGAACATTATGAGCTTGGGTTACTTGAAAATATCTTGGAAGGCAAATACCGTCCGGGGCATTTTCAGGGAGTTTGTATTATAGTAGATAAATTGTTATTGGCTGTAAACCCAAGTAAACTTTACTTGGGTAGAAAAGATTACCAACAATGCATGGTAATAAGTAAAATGATTAATGATAAAAATTACAACATTGAGGTTGATGTTTGTGATACAATAAGAGAAATTGATGGACTTGCTATGAGTAGCAGAAACTTAAGGCTAAATGCTGCTGAAAGAAAAAATGCACTCAGAATAATTGAAAGTTTACAAATAATAAAAAGTGATATAAAGGAAGGTAGCCTCACTGAAATAAAATTAAGAGCGACAAATTTCTTACAAGGGCATGGTTATAAAGTAGATTACATAGAAATTGCAGATGCCGAATCATTAGAAATTATTGACGATTGGGATGGCAAAAAAAAGTTGGTTGCGCTTGTGGCAGCTTATTTGAACGAAGTTCGCCTTATAGACAACCTTATTTTATAAAACAAACAATAAAGAAGGCATGGGTAAAAAAATACTTTCATTATTGCAGTATGTAATTTTTTTGGGAGCAGGTATTTTATTGGTATGGTGGCAATTGCATACTATGACTCCGGAGCAGGAATTACAGTTTAAAAATGCATTCGCAAAGGCCAATTATTACTTAATTATTCCTGTAATTTTAATAAACCTATTAAGCCATTTAAGCAGATCTATGCGCTGGAAGTTGCTAATGGAGCCCCTAGGATATAACCCTTCCCTTAAAACTGTTTTTGGCGCTACAATGGTGGGATACCTTGCAAACTCAGCAATACCAAGGCTCGGCGAAGTGCTTAAGTGCACACTACTCGCAAAATATGAAAACCTTAAAGCCGATAATTTAATTGGGACAATATTAATTGAGAGAACATTTGATCTGCTTACGTATGTTCTGTTTATTTGCTTTACTGTTATCATCCAAATAGATATTGTTGGCGGATTTGTAAAAGAAAAACTCCAAAAATTTGTTACTCCCGGGGTGTTGCCCATTTGGTTAAAAATTTTAATTGTAATAGGAGTTATTTTTTTTGCTATACTGCTTATCAAAAGAGTGTTTTCTAGTTACCCAAATAGTAAAGCGCTTCAGAAAATTAAGGGTTTTGCAGGCGGAATAGCGAAAGGATTTATTGCTATAAAAAATTTAAAGAGTAAGAGAGCCTTTATACTCCATACTATTTTTATTTGGGGCATGTACCTGTTACAAATTTACATAGGGTTTAAAGCCATGGAAGCTACTGCGCACCTCGATATAAAGGCAGCATGTTCGGTGTTGTCACTATCTACCTTAGCAATGATTGTTACGCCTGGGGGCATAGGGTCGTTCCCTATTTTTGTGAAAGAAACCTTGTTGTTGTATCTTATAACTGACTCAGAAGGAAATGCCTTTGGCTGGCTTATTTGGGGTGTTAGTACCGGAATAATTATAATTGCCGGGCTAATTTCACTTCTATTACTACCATATATAAATAAGAAAAAAAATGCGATCATCGGCGCAAATACCTAGTAAGCTTTACAATAAAGAAAGATTAATAAAACAGGTTTTTATTTGGAAGATGTTGGGTAAAAAAATTGTTTTTACCAATGGTGTATTTGATGTACTTCACATAGGACATATATCATCATTAACTGAAGCTGCATCATTTGGAGAAATACTTATTGTTGGCGTAAATGCAGATGAATCTGTGAAAAAACTGAAAGGCCCTACCCGACCTATAAATGATGAAACATCGAGAGCAGCGTTATTAGCTTCGCTTTTGCAAACAGATGCTGTAATTATTTTTGAAGAGGATACACCACTTGATTTAATTAAAGCTATACTGCCCGACGTTTTGGTAAAAGGCGGAGATTATACAGTAGAGCAAATTGCCGGTGCAAAAGAAGTTATTGCAAATGGCGGAACGGTAAATATTGCAAAAACAGTTAATGGAATTTCCTCTACAATCATTATCGAAAAAATGAAAGACGATCAAAAAATCTAAATAAAATTGATATTAAATTAACAGCATCCACTTAAATATCTATTTCAAAACAGTTAATTTAATTTTTTCAAAAAAAGATTCCATGCACCATAAAAAAACGATTGTAAGAGATATAAGCTGGCTGTCATTTAACAGCAGAGTGCTGCAAGAAGCCGCAGATGATACTGTCCCATTAAAAGAGCGCATAAAGTTTTTAGGAATTTTTTCAAATAATTTAGACGAATTTTTTAGAGTACGGGTTGCAGGATTAAAAAAAATGATTGAGCTTGGCAACAAAGCAAAAATGCATCTAGAGGTTGATCCCCAAAATATTTTAGATGAAATTCAGGAAAAAGTTATAACTCAACAAAGAGAATTTGAGCGTATTTGGAAAGAAATTTTACGGGATTTAAAGCGGGAGAAAATTAATATCGTAAACGAAAAAAAACTTTCTGCCACCCATCAAAAATTTATTTTAGATTATTTTAATGAAGAGGTTCGCAGCTATATCATTCCTTTAATGATAGAGAGCTTACACCAGTTCCCGGTGCTAAATGACAAATCAATTTATTTAGCCTGTAGGCTTGCCAAGCAGGACAGATCTATAGCTCAGCGTTTTGCATTGGTATCAGTTCCTACAAGACACCTCTCCCGATTTTTAATTTTACCGTCTAAAAACGAAGAACAATTTGTCATTTTATTAGAAGATGTGATTAGGTTTTGTTTACCAAATATTTTCTCCTTTTTCGGATATGATAAATTTTCATCGCATATTATTAAGGTTACTCGAGATGCTGAGATAGATATAGACAATGATGTATCGGGATCGCTCATCCAAAAAATTGAAAAAGGTTTAAAAAACAGAAAAAAAGGTAAGCCTGTTCGTTTTGTTTACGACAAAGAAATTGAACCTGCTTTGCTTACATACTTAGTTAAAAGATTAGGACTTACACACAATGAAAATATGATTCCGGGCGGTAGGGTGCATAACTACAAGGACTTTATAAATTTTCCTGAAAGTATTTTTAAACAAAAAGGCCTTAGAAAAAGGCCGTTTACACATCCACTTCTAAAAAACAGCAACAGTGTTACAGCAGTAGTAATGGAGAAAGATGTGATGCTACACTTTCCTTATCATTCTTATGACAGCATAATAGATTTTTTAAGAGAGGCCGCTATTGATCCAGAAGTTGTGAGCATTAAAATTACCTGCTACAGACTTGCATCAAGATCCAAAGTGATAAATGCACTTACGAATGCTGTACGAAACGGAAAACATGTTACTGCCATGCTGGAGTTGAGAGCTCGTTTTGATGAAGAAGCTAATCTGGAATGGAAAGAAGAATTGGAAGAAGCCGGTGTAAAAGTATTACTCGGTGTACCTGATTTTAAGGTTCATGCTAAACTATGTTTAATAAAAAAACGGGTAAAAAATGTAACAACACATTACGGGTTTATTAGCACAGGAAATTTAAATGAAAAAACTGCCAGGGTTTACGGAGACCACTGCCTGCTAACATCTGATAGAAATTTGATGGCAGATGTAAATAGAATATTTACATACTTAGAAAATCCATCTTTAAGGTTAGGATTGCTTAAAGCGTGTAAACTTTTATTGGTTAGTCCTGTGAATATGCGGCGCCAAATAAATTTACTTATCAATAAAGAAATTAAAAATGCTAACCATAAAAAGCCTGCCGGTATTACTTTAAAATTAAACTCGTTAAGTGATACTTTACTTATTGATAAACTTACCGAGGCCGCAAAAGCCGGTGTGCAGATAAAACTAATTATTAGGGGAATATGCTGCATGTTTACAGAGAATAAAAAGTTTAAAAAACAAATAGAGGCGATCAGCATTATTGATGAATATTTAGAACATGCACGGGTTATGATATTCGAGAATAACGAAGACCCAAAGGTGTTTATATCATCAGCAGATTGGATGGTAAGAAATATTGACCACAGAATAGAAGTTGCATGCCCGGTTTTAGAGAAAGGCTTAAAAAGAGAATTAATAAATATTGTAAATATTCAGTTGAGCGATAACATAAAAGCGAGAGAGCTAGATAATGATTTGAGCAACCAATACATTAATCCTAGAAATACAAAAAAAGTAAGATCGCAAATAGAAATATTCAATCATTTAAATCGATTAAGTAATTCTAAGGAAAGCTTGAAGCAAATATTGGTATAGCCCTGCCATACTGAAAATGCATTGTATAACCGGCCGCACAACTTAAAATAATTTAAGAAATATTCACAACACGTATCGTTTTTCATAGCCATATGAAAAAGAGAAAGTGCTTAACTACAGGTAAACGCATGTTTTTACAATTGAGTTTGTTTTTAAATTAAAATAAAATTCATTTATAGAAATGTATATTTTTTGTTGAAAGATTATTGAGCAATACAATTGTGGGTAACTATATTAAGCTCAACTTTAGCCCTCATTGAACCCTTAATAATTTATTTTGATTTTAGCAGCTATAGATATAGGAAGTAACGCAGCACGACTGCTCATAAACGATGTTCAAAACGTAAAAGACGGTAAAACTCTTTTCAATAAACTTAATCTTGTAAGGGTGCCCCTGAGACTAGGGTTTGATGTTTTTGGAAGCAAAGTTATTTCGCCCGAAAAAGAAAAAATGCTTGTAGAAACGATGAAATCTTTTAGGCACCTTATGAATGCCTACAAAGTTGAAGCTCTTAAAGCATGTGCTACAAGTGCTATGAGAGATGCTGAAAACGCCAAAGAAATAATTGCCAATGTGGAAAAAGAAGCAGGTATTTTGATTGAGGTCATTGATGGGGATATGGAGGCAAATCTTATTTACGAAAATCATGTGGCAGAAAATATGGATAATGACCATAGCTATATGTATATTGATGTTGGTGGCGGAAGTACCGAAATTTCTTTTTTTAGTAACGGAATATTGATCTATAAAAAATCTTTCAATATTGGTACAATTCGCATCATAAAAAATATGGTGACAACTGCCCATTGGGAAGAGCTAAAAAATACCATAAAAGCTGTTACAAAAGATCAAAAAGCAGTTGTTGCAATTGGTAGTGGTGGCAACATAAATAAAGTTTTTAGTTTGAGTAAACGTAAAGAGGGGCGCCCCCTACCATTAGAATTATTAAGAGAATATTTGGCTGAACTTGAGCCGATGACTATCAAACAAAGAATTATTAAATTTGGATTTAGAGACGACCGAGCTGATGTTATTGTGCCTGCGTTACAAATTTATGTAAACGCCATGCGGTGGGCAGGTGCACAAGAAATTTACGTACCAAAAATTGGACTAGTTGATGGTTTAATTCAGCATCTTTGGGAGGAAGTAAGAAAATAAAGTATTAAACCGTAGAGGCGCAAAGACGCTAATTAATAATTTTTTAAATTAAATGCTTCACACATTTTTCCCTAAGAATATATTTTTCCAAACATAATTTTGCGCCTTAGCGCTTTTGCGGTCAAACTTAACTATTATGTCTATACACAAAGAAGTAAAAAAAATAACTACCAATACGTTGCAGAAAATGAAAGCTGCAGGTGAAAAAATATCTATGCTTACAGCCTATGATTTTTCTTTCGCAAAAATATTTGACGCAGCGGGAATAGAGGTTATTTTGGTTGGTGACAGCGCAAGTAATGTTATGGCAGGTAATGAAACCACCTTACCAATAACAATGGAGCAAATGATTTACCATGCGCAAAGTGTTGTGCGTGGAATTGATCGGTGTTTGGTTGTGGTTGATATGCCTTTTGGCTCTTACCAGGGCAACAGTAAAGAGGCACTCAATAATGCCATAAGGATAATGAAAGAAACTGGTGGGCATGCGATAAAATTAGAAGGAGGTGAACATGAAGTTGAATCAATTAAACGAATCGTAAATAGTGGTGTGCCGGTAATGGGTCATTTGGGCTTAACACCACAGAGCATTTACAAATTTGGAACTTATACAGTTCGTGCAAAAGAAGAAGCAGAGGCTGAGCAATTAAAAAAAGATGCACTTCTTTTACAGGAAGCAGGGTGTTTCGCAATAGTGTTGGAAAAAATTCCTGCAAGCCTTGCGGCGGAAGTTACTGCAAGTTTACAAATACCGACAATTGGCATTGGTGCCGGCAATAGTTGTGATGGTCAAGTGTTAGTTATGCATGATATGTTGGGCATAAATTCTGAATTCAAACCAAGGTTTTTAAGGAAATATTTAAACCTTGATGAGCAAATTACTACGGCTGTAAAACAATATATTACAGATGTGAAGGGCGCAGATTTTCCTAACGAAACCGAACAGTATTAAATCTTAAGGTACCATTAAAGATGGCAAACTATTTTATAAAATGTTAAATCATTCCAAAATTTTGCAATTTTGTAGAATGAATTAACCAATTGATAAGTCGATTTTCAATAGCGAACCATTAGTTTATAAGGAGATTTTTTTATTTACTTTCGTTCAAAACTATAACAACCTTTTTTGAAGAAACTATTTTGTAGCAATTTGAAATTAGTTGGAATAATTTTTGAACAGTGGTGATTTTATTTCAAATTTGAAAGAATACCTCATGAAAAATCTTGTTTTTCTAATAACAGCGTTTTTACCGATACTTGTCCAAAGTCAAAATCTTCACGCAGATTTGTTTGCAGGAATTGCAACTTATCAAGGTGATTTGCAGGCTAAAACATTTACTATTAACCAATCAAAACCTGCGGTTGGCTTGGGTTTATCGTACGATTTATCCGATAAGTTTATAATTAGGACCGGTTTTACTTACGGTAGAGTGCAAGGTGATGATAAAAAAAACACAGGCTCTAAAGGCGTAGAAGCGAGAAATTTAAATTTTAAATCTACACTTTCGGAAATACATCTCGGCTTAGAGTATAATTTTTTTAATCTAGATGGAAAAAGTTTAACTCCCTATGTATTTGCCGGCGTTGCAGGTTTTCATTTTAATCCCTACACAAATGATGCTGCAGGTAATAAATTTTATCTGCAACCCTTAAGCACAGAAGGACAGGGATTAACAGCTTTTCCTGAACGAAAGGAGTATAAGCTTACGCAATTTGCTATTCCATTTGGAGGAGGATTAAAGTTTAAACTTTCTGATGATTTACAGGTTGGTTTAGAGGTTGGATTGCGAAAATTATTTACAGATCATTTAGATGATGTTAGTGGCACTTATGTAGACCAAAATATACTGCTCAGTGAAAAGGGTGCAAAAGCTGTCGAGCTTGCATTTAGAGGAGATGAGATTAACCCAAATGCAACTTATCCGGCTAATGGTGAGCAAAGAGGGCTTGCTAAAAATAAAGATTTCTATTATTTTTCAGGTATCAGAATAAGCAAATTACTTAATTCAGGCGGTGGTGGCGGTGGTGGAAATAAAATCGGCTGCCCAAGAAGTGTTTTTTAGCCAATATCTGTTACAAAATATTACCACTGCCAAAGTCCTAGTGTGTAGTTTTTATAATGGCGGAACCCTTGGGGATGAATGCTCATGCGAGTATGAACTATATGAATAGAAAGCTTTATTAAGTTGATGGTAAGTTTTCCTCCATTAATAGGAATTTTTAAAATTTCTTACTGCCAAGCTTTAACCTCGTTTCTCTTTGCTTCACTACCAAAAAAGATAACTTGAAAAATAACGAACGCAAGTGTATTTTTTTTATGCCTTCTTTCTATCAAGCTATGTAAATTACTGTTTTGGGAGCAACTTAAAATAGCTCACCTTGAATCTATTATTTATTACTTCACCTTGAACTTCCGCTTTTCTAATAGTTTCGCAAAAGCCATCATTTGCATGGGCATCACCATGCTCATCAATTTTAGTACCGTCAATAAAATATGATTTACCATTTAATCTTATGGCCAAATCGCAGCTGCTACCGGCCATCTTAAACTTGCATTCGCCGCATGAAACTTCTGCAATACTTATTACTTTAGAGGAATCTGCTATAGCTGTATTCACAATTTTTTGCGCTGTTATATTTTTTGCGAAAAGTACAGCTACTAATAATATGCAAAAAGATTTAGGTATCATAATAAATGTTTGTTTTTTCAGAGTTGAAGATATAGATAAATTTTTACCAGTTTGCCCTTAACGCTATAATATAATTTCGTCCCGGAGCTGAAAAGCCTGAAGCAAAACTTCTATAATTCTTATCAAAAATATTTTCTAACCCAATTTGCAATTGCAGATAGGATTTAATGTTTACGCTTGCTTTAATATTAGCTGTTGCCCATGCAGGTATACCATCGGCAGTAGCATATTGTGCATTGTCTTCACCATCTGCATTAAATTCATCAAGTCTTTTCCATCCGTTATACAAAACATATAACTCTGCGTTGTATTTTTTATTTTGATAAACCAAACTTGTTCTACCAATCACAGGGGGAATATGATCAAGTGGTCTGCTCGAAACATTTCTATTTACCAAAAGATATGTTCCATTTGTTTGCTTTTCATAAATAGCTGATTGTTTTAAAGCATCTGTTTTATACCGCCCATTTGTAAAACCTAAAGTACTTGCAATCATAATATTTTTGACTACGGTCGCATTTAAACCTACATTAAACCCATAAAGGTTTGCTTTACTCACATTTTGACTAGCTAAAATTTGACTTTGTACTCCGTTGTAAACTAGCGAATCCTCACCATTTAATTTAAACGGTGCCTTAATAATAGCATTTCTAAAAATACTGTAAAAGCCGGTTATCTCTACCGAAATTCTCTTCCCTATTTTTTGGTTAAGAGATATATCAAGGTTGTATGTATACTCTGGTTGTAAATCTGCGTTTGGCATAACCACCTGCCTGGCTGCAGTACTTGATTCAAAAACTTTTGACAGATCATCAATGTTTGGAACCCTAAAGCCCGACGACAAAGCTGTTCTTACAGTTGTAGATTTTTGAGGGGAAAAAATTAAACCTATGTTACCCGTAACGGCGTAGCTTTTTTGTACAACAGCAGTATCAGGTAGCTGAAAAAATGAGTTATCAGAAACATTGCTTTTTAAAGTGGTTGTTTGAAACCTAATGCCATCATTTAAAACAAGTTTTTCATTTTTAAATTTAAAAATATGTTGTGCATATACTCCCCCGCTATTCATATTATTTTTTCCATCAGGATACCTTGTATTTAATTTTGATATTATTCCATTTGTAAGATTTGTTCTTGTTGCTGTAGATTTAACGTCGTTTAATTGAATATCAGCACCAATAACCAATTCATGCCTGCCTATTATCTTTCTACCGCTTAGTGTAGTACCAAAAACTTTTACTTTTTCTACTTGGCTGTCAAATTGATCGTATTGGCGATACTCCCTTGTTTGACGGCTTTCCTCAATAAATTGAAAATTAATGTTTACTTTAATTTCACTAAAAAAACCTGCTTTTTGTTTAGCAAATTCATAGGCTCCTAAGTACCTTTTTTGAGGACCATAATACCATTCGGCAAAACGCAATGCGGTGCCAATGGCTCCTCCAAAATTTTTAGTGTCCTGTAACCTATCGTACCTGGGCACATTTGTAGAATTAGATAATTGAAAATTTAATAAATGAGCTACCTTTTCAGTTGGCTTAAATAAAATTTTCTGTGTAATATCCCATTGTTTAAATCCTGAAAACTTTTGCACTCTGTCATCTAAATTTTTTACAATGGAATCAACGCCATTAATTTGGTCTATATAACTTACCCTTCGCCCAAAATCAGGATAACTTTTTGCATAGTTTTTTCCCATCTTAACATCACCAAAATCTGAAAAATTATAAGCTTGAAACCAGGCAATTTTTTTTCCACCGATACTCATGTCTGCATGCACGGTTTTGTCATTGTTAACCGTACTATATCTAGTAAAAGCAGTACCGATAAACAGCCGTTTTTTTTCAACAGCTAGCATCGGCGACTTTGTAATTAAATGAATTATGCCGCCCAGCGCATCACTTCCATAAGTTGTAGATGATGGCCCATACATTACCTCTACCCTAGCCAAAGAATTTTGATCAGTTGTTATCACATTTTGTAAATGGCCTGAACGATATATTGCATTATTCATACGAACACCGTCTATAATCAATAAAACCCTGCTTGCTTCAAAACCACGCAAAATCGGGCTGCTCCCACCTTGTTGGCTTTTTTGAACGAACACTTTTCCCGTATTCATTAAAAGATCACCGGTGTTTTGGGCATTTATCTGGGCTATTACTTTAGAAGAAATAATTTCAATTTTTTGGGCTATATTTTTTCTTTTTTCTGCATAGTTTGATGATGAAATAACAACTTCATCCAACTCTACCCCCGTTTTTAATGAGTCTATAATATTTACAATGGGCACTTGTGCATACGTATTTTGAAGGGTTACAAAAAATGCAGCAACTATCAAATATTTTTTCATTTATGATTCAAAAAGTTATTTGTATGAATGAACAATATATCTCACCCGTAGCTAAACAGGTGTGATAACATAATAACAGGATATTAAAGCTATAGATTTGGTGGTGGGAAATAAATTGGGAGTGGTAGGCTGACAGCTACTTCATTGTATGTAAAAAATATTTCTTTACGGTGTTTAAAAGCAAGGTCAATGTAAAGTTTTTCACTATCAATTATAACAGGTAATAAAATAATTTTTAGGAGTTGAAGTATTGCTATCGAGGAAGTTTTTTTGTGATCAAGTAACAAATTAAGCGTATCAATTATTTTTTTTTCATCGTCATCAAAAATACCTTTAAAAACAACCTCATTGTTTCTGCTATAGTGAGATTTTACATCAAATAACTTTCCACCCACTTCAATTTCTTTATTTATTTTGATCCAACTGAATGCATTCTTTTTCACAGTTATTGTTTGCAAAGATGCTTTTTCTAAGCGTTCTTCCATTTTCCATCTAACAATGTGCTTGTGTATAGTAAGTGTGGTGTAGAAAATTATCGGACACACGACCATCATTAAAATTATGGTAGCTCCAATATATTTCTTTAAAGTCATTAGGGTAAAATTAGAAAACATTATTAAGAACTATATCAACTTCATTAATAAAAAAACAGTATTTAAGATCAAATATTAATACGCTTAATTTTGAAGACCAATAAAAGTGAAATGGAAAATAATTTTGACGAGATAGCATTACAGTACTCAGATGAAGAATTATTGATAATGGTTTACCAATTTGACAACTGGGATGATGAAATGCTCAGTGCAATACAAAAACAATTATTGGTGAGAAACATTTTACCTACCGATATTACAGAAAAAAGAAATGAAATTATTAATAAAGAAGCCGAGGCCTTATCCGAGGGAAAAGCTGCTACCTTTTCTCAGCAATTTCTTGGGTGGATAGGCATATTAGGGGTGCTTGGAGTTATAATAGGTTATGAACTCGCTTTTGCAAAAACCAAAAGCAAATTTACAGACAAAGAATATTTTAAATATGATGATACCTCCCGTGAAAGTGGACGCTACATGTATTATTTATCTCTCGCAATAATAATAGGTTTTTTACTTTATAAAATTACCAATTACGTTGAGCAATATTAATTTTTGCCATTAAATATAGAATCATTTGGCGCCTTTACATTTATATGTTTGGTTGTAATTCTTTTACCTTCTTTTTTTACCAACAAATCCGTTCTCATGCTCCAAACAATATCGCTCGCAAATTTTCGGGTCTGTTCAATATCAACAATAGGAAATGGATAATCTACACCTATTGTACAATTGTAAAGCTGCTGTTCAATAGCACTCAACTTCCATGGCTCGTGTATTAGTTGGGCAGGTATATTTCTTAACTCAGGTAACCACTGTTTCAAAAAAACTCCATCCGTATCATGTTCCTGAGAATTTTTTATAGGGTTGTATATCCTTATTGTATTTACACCTGTTACACCCGCCTGCATTTGCAATTGAGGATAATGTATTCCCGGCTCATAATCCAAAAACTGTCTTGCTAAGAAATGAAGATGTTTCCAATCTTGCCAAAGGTTGAAAGTGAAAAATGAAACTACTAATGCACGCATTCTAAAATTTAAATAACCCGTTGCTACTACACAACGCATACAAGCATCTATAAGAGGAACGCCTGTTTTACCGCTTTGCCATGCTATAATAAACTGTTCATTTTTTGGTTTTATTATAGCATCATATCCTCTGTTTATATTTTCAAATTCCATTCTACACTCGTCTTCAAACTTTTGCATAAAATGGCAATGCCAATGAAGTCGAGATGTGAAATTTGACAGTGCTCTTTTATTACTGCTAGTTTTATATTGCTGCATAGCATACTGGTATACCATCTTCATACTAATATTACCATACGCTAGATAGGGAGATAAACGACTACAACTTTTTCTACTAAGGGCAGGTTTAGAAATGTGCTTACTATAATTTATGTGCCGCTCTTTTAAAAAGTTATCTAAGTAACGCCATGCAAGTGTTTCGCCACCTTGCTGAAAATTTTTATCAACAGCTATAATCTCCTTTGGTAAATTTTCACCTTTTAAAGCTTCATAAAAACCTTCTTGTAAATCAACAAATTGCCAATTGGTTTCATTCGCCAACAAAGGCGGCATGCTCATCGTTTGTGTCCACAATTGGTTCCATTTTTTTCTACTTTGTAATTTCCTCACTACAGCGTTATACTGATACTCGTTCCATTCAATACCGTGTTGTAGCGTAAATGCTCTTACTTTTTTATCTCTATCATATGTTACCTTATTTCCAATTTCTTCATGAGAAAAAATTGTTTTTATCGAGTATTTTTTTGCTAATTCTTCAAAAATATTTAATACCTCGTTATAAAAAATGAAGATGCTTCCATTTACTGAACCCAATTTTATTTGCATATCCTGTAGCGATTGGTATACAAATCGCCAATGCCTTACATCACTGTCTTCACCGGCCATAACTGATGGCTCAAAACAATAAATAAAAAGCAAAGGTAATTTTTCCTGCTGCGCATAATACAATGGCGCATGATCGGTAAAACGCAGATCTCTTTTAAACCAAACAATATTTATTTCTTCTTTTTTAATAAAAACACGTTTCACATAAAGATAAAACTACAGTGAAAATAAAGCTATTGAAAAACGAAACATTGTACTTAATAAAATTCGGGGTTATAAAATTTTAAAAAAACAAACGACCTCTTTAAAGAGGCCGTTTGCATAAAATAACATTTTAGAAATTATTATTGAGGAATTAGTACTTGGTTAATTTTATGTAGCGTTCCATTTATATAAAATTGATCGCTTGAACCATTAGGCGCCGGTGTTCCGTTAATCGTTATGTTAGCTGCTGTTGCATTTCCTAAGCCCTTAACAGTGGCAGCGCTTGCAAAAGCACCTGTAAATGTTGCAGCTAATTCAACACCGGGGTGCGTTGGAATAGCTGTATTTAACAGCGTTCGATATTTTGTAGCAGTTGTAGGAAAATTTGCTGTGAAAGCAGTATTGCTAAACAAATGATAAACAATAATTCCACGAACTGTTGTTGCAGTAAGTGCTCCAAAAAGTGCAGGGTTACTAAACACCGTTGGTGATGAAGCCAATGCAGCAGCAGTAGGTGCAGCAGTTGTAGGTGGTACACCTTGTGCAATTAATGCTTGTGTAATTATTGCTGTTAATGTAGCCTGAAAAACAGCATCAGTTGGTGCAAATACGGTTAGGTTAGCAGCCGGATTATTTAAGGCAGAAACCAGTGTGCCTGGAGTACCAGTGCCACTGTCAGCACGCAAAATTGCAGCTTTTAAATAAGTAAGTCCAGTGCCCGGCGTAACATCTGTATCTATTCTGTTCCATAAAAAAGTAGTATTTGGTGGGGCAACTATACTCGCAACATGATGTATAATACCGTTCAAGGCAAACACATTTAATGGAGTGGTCATAGGTAAAGTATTTACCCTTAAAATACCCGGTCTTTTAGATGGGAAAGTTCTAAACGTTAAAAATGGCGCTGCGGGTGAAGGAAAAATAGATGTACCTACAGGGAAATTCGGAAAAACATTTGGAATAGAAGCAGTATCGTAAACTTGAGGAATAATATTATACGAAACAATACCTGCAGCAGAAGCTATCGGTAAACTTGAATTTATAAAGCCAACAAATACAGCATCAGGCGCATTAATTGGTACTGCACCACCTGAAGCAGCATTTACAAATGCTTTCATTCCATTATTATCAACAGCAAATACTGTGTACTTGTTGGTTACTGCAGTATTTCTTAGCAGGTTTGAAAAATTTAAGCCACTTGCATTAGCTCTTAAGATGAGTTTATAAAAAAGGCTATCATTTGGGTTAGCCCTTAAAATAGAATCAATTGAAATGTTTGAGGTAGAGGGCGCAGTAGCAGGAATTTCAAATTGCTGCACATCTTTATTACAAGATGCAAAAAGCATTGCCGCCGCTACCATTGGCACAAAACCTTTTTTTAATTTATTTATTGATGTTTTCATTATTTTTTATTTTAAATATTTAGATTAATACAAGTTAAAACCAACACTTACATAATATAAACCACCTACAACTGAATTTCCGGTAGCATTTCTGTAGTATTGATTAAATAAATTATTTGCACCCACTTTCAATAGCGTTTTTGTAGCAGGCATTTTCATACTAACCTGCGCATCTACTGTTTGAACAGCTGGTACATCGCCACTTGCAAAATCTCCCTGGTAGTAAAATGCATCCTGATAGCGATAAGTAACATTAAAACCGTACGCCTTATTTTTACCAAAGCCGTTGTTTGCCAACGTTACGTTTGTACGAAATTTTGGTGAGTTAAAAAAGGAGAAGAAACCAGGATCAACATCTCCAATTTCATCAGAAGAAAAGTTACCACCAATTAAGAAACCTTTTGGAAGTCTGTAATCTAAACTAATACCATAACCGCTTGTTTTTACTTTGCTTGTGTTATTAACCGGGATGGAATAAGTTAATCCTCTTGATGTATCAGCTTGTGTAATTGGAGCACCTGTTCTAGATTGAACAATGATTGTACGGCTAATAAAATCTTTATATTGACCGTAGTAACCATAAATATCAATCAATAATTTATCTCCAAAGTAAAGCCCTTTGTAACCTAACTCATAAGTTGAAACAGATTCAGGTCTAAAGCTAAAATCTGTAACTACTTTAGGCGCTCCTCCTTTTTGTAAACTCTCGTAAGAGTAAGTTGGGTTGCCCCTGAAGTTGTACTTATTTGCCAATAACTCATTACCACCTGTTAAACGAGTACCACCACCAACTGAAAGGTCAATATATTGTTGTTGTGTTGAAGGGAAACGGTAGGCTGATTGATAAGACAAACGTACATTTTTATTTTCTGCAACTTTAATTAATGCAGTTGCTCTCGGTGTAAAACGACCTTCAAAGTTTTCGTTTTTATCGTATCTGCCTGCAAGGGTTAGTTTTACACGCTCTACTATTTGGCGACTTGCCTGTACATAACCACCAAATTCGTTAATACCAATAGTACCCGCAGTATCTGCAAACAATGTACCCTCAGAGTTTAGAACGTATCTTTTAAAGTTACCTCCGATGATAATGTCGGCAACCGAACTAGTGTACTGTGTAAGGTTTAACTGCCCTTCAACATTGTAAAGATTTGTTTTATCTAAAAACAAACCACCACCGTTTTTAATAGGAATAGATCTTACTCTATTAAAAATATCTTTAAACTGCTGGCTGCCAGCAGCAGGTCTTCCAACATCTGCAGTAGCACGAGCACTGTTTTGCGCCTCAAATTGCGATTTACCCAATTGCAATTCTGATAAATATTTTATTGAATATGCACCGTACCATGATGCGGCAATTTCAGGTAACCCAATTGTACCGCCACTGTTTGCTCTTGGGCCAGATGCTCTCCATACTTCATTTAACAACCTGGTAGTTACCGTTGCATTAAAAGATTGACCGGCATTTTCTTGAGTGGTATAAGCCCTCATATACCAGTTCTTATTATTCAATTCAACTTTGTACTGGGCAATTTTTAAATCTTTTAAAGAGTATCTGTCACTACCAGTATACGTGCTGGTACCTGTTCCAAAATACGCCGCAGCAATAGCTTCAATTTTTGGAGTTATTTTGTAATGTAAAGCACCTGTAGCTTTAAAGTTTACCGTATTTGGATTCAATATATCTCTTTCATTGTAACCTGTACGAGATACGTTAATTGGCGCAGTTAAATAACCTGCCGGCGCTCCAATACCTGCTAAAATTGGACGAATATCAGTAGTAGTTTCATCGCCATAAACATTTATCCCATTATAATTAGCATCTGATTCTCTCGTACCAAATGAAGGTGCACCTGCTACGCCCAAGCCCTTATAATTTCTGTAGTCATCCCCTACCCAATCCTTAGCAGAAATTACTTCACCGGTAAGCTTAAATGCAAATTTTTCAGATACTTTTTTACCCCACCTCATACTCCAGTTGTTATATGGAGAAGTTGGGCGCTGTCTTTTATCTGTGTGCATAATACCGGTTTTTATTTCGGCAGATAGCCCTTGGTATTTAAAAGGACTTTTAGAATTAATTAGTAAAGTACCATTCATACCACCCGGACCATAAAGTGCAGAAGATGCACCGGGTAATAATTCTATATTATCCACATCTAACTGCGAAACACCAACAATACTACCTACCGAAAAATTTAAACCGGGAGCTTGGTTATCTATCCCGTCCATTTGTTGGTTTAAGCGAAGGTTTCCACTTCCATTAAAACCACGTGTACTTGGTGTTTTAAAAGTTAGTGAAGATGTAGTTATATCAACTCCTTTTAGGTTAGCAACGATATCGTAATAACTTGCAGCTGGGGCAGTGCGAACAGCGGCAGCACTCACTCTCTCAATAGACACTGGAGATTCTAAAATACTTTGCGCTACTCTTGTTGCAGAAACCACCACCTCTTGGCCTAATGCGTCGCTAGGCACAAAGTTTACATTAACTATTTGGCCCGCAGAAGTTACAGCAACTTCTTGCGTAGTGTAACCAACAGAGGAAAAAACCAATGTGATAGGGAAACTTTTTGTTGTTAAGGAGAAATTACCTTTCTCATCGGTAAATGTACCTGCATCAGTACCTTTTATAGTAACGGACACGGCAGCGGCATTTTCTGTGGAAGCTGTGTTTTTTACGTTACCGCTGATGGTTACGTTTTGTGCATTAGCTGCCGTAGTAAATACGACGGCTACCAGCAAAGTAAACATGTAGCTTGTAAACTTTTTCATATTCTGTTGTTTTGGGTTATTGAATAAGATGACAAAATAAGCATTGTTACCATGTAATAAAATTTTTTTTTGCCACTAATGTGCATATTAAAAACAATAGAAGGATGCTTTTTTAAAACGTTCATACTATTTTAGTGTTATGACAAAATTTAATTTTGATGGGCAAACGAATTTTTACAGTGGAAAAGTTAGAGATGTCTATACAATAGACGATAACATTTTAGTAATGATCACCAGCGATCGTCTCTCTGCATTTGATGTAATTTTGCCACGTACTATTCCGTTTAAAGGGCAAGTTTTAAATGAAATTGCTGCATACATGTTAAATGAATGCGGAGATATTTGTCCACATTGGCTTTTGCAAAATCCGGCTCCTAATGTGAGTATTGGAAAAAAATGTATTCCCTTTGCCATTGAAATGGTTGTAAGAGGCAACCTAACTGGGCATGCATGGCGAACTTACAATGAAGGGAAACGAATATTGTGTGGTGTTGTATTACCGGATGGTATGAAAGAAAATGATTTTTTTGAAAAACCTATAATTACGCCATCTACTAAAGCTCATGAGGGGCATGATGAAGATATTAGCAAAAGCGAAATAATTAAACAACAATTAGCTACTGAAAGTGAGTGGGACACTTTGGAAAAATATGCTTTGCAATTATTTGAAAGAGGCAAAATGTTGGCTGAAAAACAAGGGTTAATACTTGCAGATACTAAATATGAATTTGGCAAAGTAAATGGTGAAATTTATTTAATGGATGAAATTCACACGCCTGATTCTTCAAGGTATTTTTACAAAGAAGGGTTTGAAGAGCGCTTGAATAAAAACGAAAAACAAAAACAGCTAAGTAAAGAATTTGTAAGGGAGTGGTTAATGGAAAATAATTTTATGGGGAAACATGGGCAGTTAGTTCCCGAAATGAACGATGAAAAAATTGAAGAAATCAGCAATCGGTATATTGAATTATTTGAACAAATAACAGGAAGAAAATTTAATGCGAAGGCACAAACTGATGAAGAAATTTATAACTTAGTAACAACAACATTAAAAAATATGAGATAAAACTTTGTAGAATTAACTACCCATAATTATTTTAAGCTGATGTGATTTTAAGTCAAATTTTATGGTGGCATATAATTTGGATTTAACTTTTAAACAACTAAACAATCATTTCAACTTTAAAAAACAACATCATGGGAAGTTTACTTTACACCATCGCAGTTATCTTAGTAATAATTTGGGCGATATCTTTTTTTGGAGGATTTTATACCGGCGGTATAGTTCATATTCTTTTAGTAATTGCAATTATTGCAGTTTTGTTTAGAGTTATTTCTGGAAGACGACCATTATAATACATTAATACGGATGAAAAAATCAAACATTTTGCTTGCTATTATTGCAGGAGCAGCTATTGGTGGTATTGTAGCCATCATTTTACAAGCTGAAAAAGCTTTAATTGATGAACAACAAAATGATACAGAAGATGGTGCATTTGAAAGAATTGCACAACAGTTTTCTGATAAAATTTCATCAGATCTTAAAACTGCCGAAACCAAAATAAAGTCGGCAGCTAAGAGCAACGGTTTTCTAAAACCTGATGAAGAAGCAGGTATTTTTCTTTAGAAAAAATCCTTTTGAAAATATTTTCAAAAGGATTTTTTTTACTAAAGATTTGGTCGCCTTTGTCTGGACTTATTAAATATCATATTTCCTTTATCAATTCCTTTTCTTAATTCTTTTTGCTCCTCTTGCGGCAACGCATAAATATTTTTACATTCTTCACTACAACATCCATTAAATTTACCTGTACAGTTTTCGCACTGTATAAAAAGTAAATGGCACCCATCATTTAGGCAATTTGTATGTGTGTCTGCAGGCTCACCGCATTGGTGACATTTTGCTAAAATTTCATTTGTTATCCTTTCGCCAAGTCTATCGTCAAACACAAAATTTTTACCGTGAAATTTATTTGGCAATCCCTCTTCTTTTACTTTATTAGCGTAATTAATAATTCCGCCTTCTAAATGAAATACATTTTTAAACCCATTGTGTAGCATAAATGCACTAGCTTTCTCACACCGTATGCCACCTGTGCAATACATAATTATATTTTGATTTTTCTTGTCTTTAAGCATTTCAATTGCCATGGGCAGTTGCTGCCTAAAAGTATCACTCGGTATTTCAATTGCATTTTCAAAACGCCCCACCTCATATTCGTAATGGTTGCGCATGTCCACTACAACTGTATTTTCATCATCACTCAATTTATTAAATTCTTCTGCATTAACATAGCTGCCTTTGTTTGCCATATTAAATTTTGCATCCGTTATTCCATCAGCTACAATTTTATCACGCACTTTAATTTTTAATACCCAAAAGCTTTTACCTCCTGCAGGACGCATATTTTCTGCAGCCTCATGTTGCACCGCCACATTCAATCTTAAACCTGCCAAGCCATTGGTATGTTCAATTGCATATTTAAATTCTTCAGCATTGCTTTCAGGAAAACTAAGCTGTGCATTTATGCCTTCATGCGCAACATAGATTCTTCCAAAAACCTTCAATGCATTTAAGTTCTTGTAAAGCTCATCTCGAAACTCAGCAGGATTTTCAATAAAAAAATATCTGTAAAATGAAATGGTAATGCGGGGTTCTTTTTCTGCCACCAACATTTTCTTTAATTCGGCTTGGCTAAGCCGGTTGTGTAGTACTGACATCGTTGCAACAATTTGATCTTTCCCTCTACGAAAAGAAATCATGAATAATGATTGGATGCTTGCATGGCAAACCAAATATGAAAAGCAAAGTTATTATTTTAAATAAAAAATAAAAGCGATTAATATTAAAAACCAGGAGAAGCGTTGTTTGAACCACTTGGTGCTCTGCTAATACTGCCACCTAATAAGCCTCCTGCACCAATCCTTAAACCTGTACTTACTTTGTTATTTTTATCATAACCAACAACAGCATCAACCCTAAATATTTTAAAAATATTTTCAAGCCCGCCAAATACCTCCATATAATTATTGTTTTTATTTACATAGAAGGCATTGCTTCCTGCAACAAGGTTCCAGTTTAATTTTCTAAACAGTGGAATTTTATTGGTAAACAGCCCATTAAAATGATGCTCAACATGACCAAATGAATAAAAAGTTTCTGTAGTACTGTTACCATAATAGCTTGCCAGTTGAAAACTGTTTACATACTCACTTGCAGAAATTACCCTGTTACCATTAAAATGTTGAAAATCTTGAATGAAGACTTTTTTACTATTCAAGAAACCTCCTACGCCAAGTTTATATTTAAATGTGCCTGCAAGTTTTAAATTTTTATCATCTTGAATAGAAAACCGCCATTTATCAAAATCAACATCGCTGTTTAAAACGTTATTGATTCCCTTACTATAATTTAATGTGAATGTTGGGTATTTTGAACCGATTGCAACCTTGTAAGTAGGGAATTGAATAAACCTTTGACCCGGTTTAAAGCTCACAGAAAAGCCTGCAATAAGGGCTTTGTGCTGCAAAAACTGCGAGGCAATTCTTTCAGAAGGAAAATTAGGCGTTATTTTATTACTATCGCTTTTATAAATAGTAAAATTGGTAGTATTGTTTAAGGGGATTCTGTTTTCAAATAATCCATAAACCAAAAGCCGTAAACCGCTTTCAAAGCGCCTGCTGTAGGCTATGCTACCAAAATAATTCTCATAGGTTTTTAAATAATTTTTACCGTAAAAAAGAGTGCTGATGGTATTTCGTAGTGGTGGAAAATTACCTTCTTTGTTAAACTCACTTACTCTTTTTCCGCCACTAAAAGCAATAGAGTATCTCTTTAGTTTGGTAGTTGTGCTATCCTGCTCTCGGGTAAAAAAAGTAAGAGATGCCTGAGGATTGAAATGAGTATTATTAAAGCCGTATCTAACAGATGGTCTAAAAGAAACACCTGACCTGCTGTTGCGCCCGAACTTACTTATATAGCCGTTTAAATTTACCACAGCACCTTCCGCAGGATTATATTCTGCATTGGTTATCAACGGATCAATACCCCAAGAAATTGTTTTTGTTTTACTATAATGGCTTCTTCTTACGCCATTTAAAAAAATATCAAATGGTTTTATTTTAGGCTGATTCTTATTTAGTGAATCTATTGAGCGCCTTGATAGCAATGAGTCTTTATTTTGTAGATAAATACTATCCTTCTTTTTATAATCAAGATCTTCGTCGTTTTCTAGCGGCACTACACGGGCACTGTCCCAATAGGCCACAGTTTTTTTGTTTACACCGGTATCGTATTTAATAACGATGTTGTCAAAATATTTTCTGCTAAATTTTGGGGTAACATTATAGTCAGAATATACAGTGAGAAAATTACCGCCCGCCTCAATGCCTAACTGCTTAAAATTAAAATGAAGCAGTTGGTTTTTTACACGCCTTATAGTATTATCAACAGGTACATGCAGTTGGGTTATTTGCAAAGTGTCCATAATCTCGAGCTGCGCAGTTTTGGTTAAAGTCAAATCAAAACTGTGAATACTCCATTCATCCTCCACAATATTTATGAAACCTGTAAACAGTGGTTCGAACTTTCTTTTAGGGGTTACTTTAATAGTGCTTGTCGACCGACCATTTTCAATAAAAGTTCCCATGTATTTAAAGCGGTAAAAATTTAAGGCCCCATCTGCAAT
Organism: Ferruginibacter sp.; assembly: GCA_031416275.1. Taxonomy (GTDB): domain Bacteria; phylum Bacteroidota; class Bacteroidia; order Chitinophagales; family Chitinophagaceae; genus Ferruginibacter. Next base: position 31,484 of record JANOTH010000140.1, read on the forward strand.
CGGCGAAATAAATCCACGTGGATTAAACCTTTCTGTAAAAATTTTTACGTTGTTGTTGTACAAACTTATAAACGAAGGGAAATTAAAGCCAAAACTACCACTACCACTCACGCGGCTACTCATCACTTCTAACTTAAGTTTATCAGGCTGTTGTACACTTACTTTTGATAATGATTCAGACAAATAAATGATGCCTGTTCCCGTAGAGTCTAGCCCCATCTCCTTTCTATCGCTATCAGGTATTTTTCTTCCAAGTATTTTTTTAGGTAATGTTTTTAATTTAACCACATCTTTACCATATATATTACAGGTAAATTCTTTTACCTGGTTGGCATAATAGTTTCGTTTTTTTATTGCATTTCTAATAATCTCATAGGCAGGATCTTCTCCCCCATTTTTAATAACCACAGTTTCCATACTCAGCTTTTGCTCGCTTAATACAAACGAAAGTTCCATATCATTAGCAACTGTTACTTTTTTTTCGGCTGATGTGTATCCCAAATTTTGACAAACAATTGTGTATGAGCCGGGCGCCACTGTTAATGCATATTTTGCTTTATCGTTTGCGCTTGTACCCTTGGTTGTACCTTTTAGTGAAATGGATGCAAATGGCAGTAAGTCGCCGTTAGAATTAAATACGGTGCCGTAAATTTTTTGTGCTGAAATATCTTGTAAAAGAAAAATACTAAGGCTAAGTAAAAAAAATCTCATGTACAGCTTTTTGGTAAAACGAAAGTAAACCTGAAACTGTTACAGAAAAATTAAAACAATTTAAGCGGTAAATAGTTTTCTGCTCAACCTTCCCGTTAAACTGCCCAAACCCGCTACCAACCCGCCTATTAGCCCGGTTACTACAATTAATAATATTGGATTATCAACGTTAATAAAAAGCATTGATATTTTATGAGCTAGCAGGTGTTCATTTGCAGCGCTTATCCAAAAACTTAAACCTGCCCATAAAAAGAATAAAGCCAAAAAACCCGTAATAAAAGATAATCCCGCTTTTTGAGGTATTGCAAATGCAACAGCAAAACCTGAAATTGCTATAACCCACCATGGTAAAAAAAGGCACAATGCAAAACTTAACAGTGCCGTCAATAAAATTGAAACAAAAAATTTCATAAGCTGTGTTCTAAATTTTTTTAAAATTAGTTAGAGAAATTCATTACCCATTTAATGCGTTCATCTTTTACTTCATCTTTTGTCATCATCCACAAAGGATAATATTGCCCCGCAGCCCATTTATCTACAAAGCTGTCGTAAAATTTACTGCCAGGGTTTCCATTTTGCCCGCCAGGGTAAACGCCGTAAGCTTCTGTTTTATCTGTAAGGCTTACAACCATTCTCCAGCTTGGGCCATGCGTTTCAGTGGTAGCGTTAATCATATTTCTACCACCGCCCATGTTTAAATGTATGCGGCTAAAAGCCTCTTGTTTTAAGAGATGGTTTATCCTTGTATCTTTACTCTTCCACCACTCAAGGTTGCTTTGCTCTTTTAAAACAACTACTGCTTCTTTAAAAGATTTTGTCGCTTCATCAGCCAGTGTTTCAATTTTTGTTGTGGTAATATCATCAAAAAATTTGTAAGCGCTGTCACGCAACGTTGCTTCAATTAAAGTGCTTTCAAATGGCAGTTGAATAGGCTTTGGCGCTTTTGCAAATTCATCATCATAAACCGCAGATTTAAATTTTTTGTACCATTCATTGTAAACAGTTGCTCCGGTTGAATTAGCATCGTTTCTAAAGTTCCATGATTTTAAAATTGATAAATATTTTGTGTCATCTGCATTCAACATTTGCACATTTACATTTTTCAATAATACAGGTACTATCTGTTCTGCATAAATGTTATAATTATCTGTTTGCAGGGCCATCATATCCTGCGGGGTAATCTGCTGCATACCAGTAAGTCTTTTATTAATAATCAACCCACGGGCAACAGGATATTCTCTTCCTAAATAATATGCATAAGTTGAGTCAGTTGGTTTTTGGTTGGCGCTGCTCACAAATCCTCTTTCAGGATTAAATTGAAAAGGGATTTCATTTTGTGGAATCATTCCCTGCCACATATACGAGCTGTCTTCGCCTGGCATTATATAATCACCTTGCCCTTTCCATTTTGCAGGCCACTCCCCTTGCGTGCGCATAGCAATATCGCCCCCTTTGCTTGCAAACGCAACATTTTGTCCGGGCACTTTTAGGTGAACAACCGCTGCCATATAATCATCATAATTTTTTGCATGGTCCATTAAATTGAACATTAATAAATCATTGCTTTTATCGTGCGCTTTCCAACGTACAGCATAATTTTTATCATTTGTTTGCCTACCTCCATTAAAATTCTTATCGTACATAACCGGCCCAAACACAGTGTAAGCAACGGTATCAAGCATTGATGGCTTACCTGCAACTTTTATTTCCTCAATTCTAAAAGTGGTTTGTTTCCACTCATTGTTAAACCAATATTCTTTTCTGCTATCGTCTTTAAATTTTATTTCGTAATAATCTCTCACATCTCTACCGCCATTTGTAACGCCCCATGCACAACTATCTGTAAAACCAATGATAACACTTGGTGAGCCGGGGAAAGTTGCGCCATAAGCATTAAAACTTGGGGTAGATAATTGCATTTCGTACCAAATAGATGGCAGGTTTAAACCAAGATGAGGATCGCTGCAAAGAATAGGTGCGCCACTCTTTGTTTTGGTACCATTAACTGCCCAGTTGTTACTTCCGTTTGCAGGATTAGGCTTTTCAAATTCTTCCACAGATACAAACCCTTTGTTTAAGTACAACGAATCTACATTCGGCGGAGGCAAAGGTTTCATTGCAGGAATATTATATATAGTGCCTTTCGGAATTATTGGATCCAGCGAATCCTGAACCGATGGATACAACAAATCGAAATCAGCCTTCGTAAAAAACTGCTTCGCATTTGTCATTTCAAAATCTATATCATGCGCAGCAAGATCGTTGCTCATCAATTTTAAAAACAAAGCAATTTTTAAGTTGCTCCATTTTTCCGGCTGTATGCCGAGCAATTTATATTCTATAGGTAAAGTACTTTCTGTAAGTGTGTTTATATATGCATTTACTCCTGCAGTGTAAGCATCACAACTCGTCTTCGTAGTCTCGTTCTCCTCCATTTCTTTTAACGCAATTTCTGCTGCGTACACCATTCCAAGCCTTCTAAATTCCTGATCGTGCTTCAATGCAACCTCTCCTACCATTTCAGCAGCACGGCCTGCAGCTACATTTGTTTGCAACTCCATTTGAAACAACCTAAACTTTGCATGCAAATATCCCTGTACAAAATATACATCATTTTCCTGTTCTGCAAATACGTGAGGCACTAATTTTTCATCAAAATAAACAGATGCTTTGCCTTTAAGTTCAGAAAATTTTATGTCTGCCGAAAAATCTTTATTAGCAGGCTCAGCATTTTGCCACAAACCATGTTGTGGCGATAACAAAGCTCCAAGTGGCGCCGGGGCTACAAGTTTTGTATTTAAAATAATTATAAGCGCAACGGTAGCTGCGGCAGAAAGTAGTAATGGTAGTATCCGCATAAAAAATATTGTGCCCGTAATTTAAAGTTTTTTAAAATATAACGCCAAAAGGTTTTTTGTACGAGAGCATAAGTACAAGTTTCAACATTGGTCCCGCTTTACGCTATTACTCCGGCGCAAGCCCACGCAAAAGCCTTCACCGTGGTAGCCGCTGCAATCGGGCGTATCACTTCAACTTTTTATCTTTTCTCGACATTTTTTACCATCACGACTCTGCTATCTTTGCAAAAAATTGAGGGACTGAATGGAAAATATAGATGTAAAAAATATTCTTGGCTTGCAACTACCTACCGATCCCCGTTGGGTAAACCTTGCAGAAATGCAACTCGAAGAAATCCTGACAGACCATGCCTATTGCGAACAGAAAGCTGCAACAACATGCATTACGCTCATTCAAAAAAATTCAGAAAAAGAATTGTTGGTAGAGGAACTTAGCCCAATTGTGACAGAAGAATGGGGACATTTTAGACAGGTACTGGCAGAATTAAAAAAAAGAAATTTGGTTCTTGGAAGGCAGCGCAAAGATGTTTTTGTAAATGAACTTTTAAAATTTATTATTAAGGGTGGCAGCAGAGATCAGCATTTTTTAGACCAGATGCTTATTATGGCATTGATAGAGGCAAGAAGTTGCGAGCGTTTTAAAAGATTAAGCGAAGGTTTGGATGACGATTATATGCGTAAATTTTACAGGAAGTTTATGGAAAGCGAAGCAGGACATTACACAATGTTTATAAACCTTGCTGAACATTATTTACCAAAAGAAATGGTGAGAAAACGATGGAAGGAGTGGCTTGCTTTCGAAAAAGATTTGATGAACAGCGTAGAAGTAAGAGGTGATAGAATACATTA
>JANOTH010000141.1:0-1672 GCA_031416275.1 Ferruginibacter sp.
AAAAGCCGAAGTATTGCGCTTAAAAGATTACCCTGCTCTACTGGCGTGGGGCATAGGCAATGAACTAAACCTCGATTATAAAAACCCAAAAGTTTGGAATGCGGTAAATGATATTGCGGTGATGATCCATGAGCTGGACCCAAACCATCCTGCTACAACAGTATTAGCGGGTATTAATAAAAGGGAAGTTGACTACATAAAAGCTGCAGGTAAGGATATAGATTTTTTATCTGTAAATACCTATGGCGGGCTTGCAACATTGCCTAAAGAAATTCTTACTGCAGGCTGGGATGGGCCGTACATGGTTACGGAATGGGGACCCACAGGCCATTGGGAATGTTTGCAAACGCCATGGAAATCTTCCATTGAAGAAACGAGCAGTGAAAAAGCTGCGGTGTACAAAACCCGCTATGAGTATGGGGTTGAAAAAGACAAAGCAACCTGCATGGGCTCTTATGTTTTTTTATGGGGGCAAAAACAAGAACGCACACCTACATGGTATGGCTTGTTTACCGAAGCCGGCGAAAAATCTGAAGTCATCAATGTGATTCAATATTTATGGACGGGGAGCTGGCCTGCCAACAAAGCGCCACATATTTATTCTTTTCAGTTAAACAAACAAAAAGCAACGGATAATATCTATCTAAAACCCGGTACTTCTTTACCCGTTGCAGCAACGGTAACAGATCCTGAAAATGATAAACTAATTTACAGGTGGGAGATATTACCTGAGCCCGTAAACCTAAGCCAGGGCGGTGATCATGAGGACAGTCCTGTACCCATAAAAAATGCATTTACTAACAACCGAAACAATGGAACAGTTACAATGCGAGCACCATCAAAAGTGGGTGCGTACAGGGTATTCGTTTATGCTACAGATGGCCACAACAATGTAGCCACAGCAAACATTCCCTTTTATGTAAAAGGAGAATAGGGAAACAGTTATATAACAAAATGAAATTGTGATTTTAAAAACGAAGCGTTTCAATATCTTTTTGCAACCAGCTAACCCACTATCCGTAGAGTTAAACGAAGTGGCTCTACGGATTTTTTAATAAAGATGAGTATTTACTCATCAGTCCTAAGGTAAAGCCATATTGCCATCAATACCTAAACAGTATAAAGTTTTTTCAGTACAAATGATTTAAAACTTAAATTATTTCCTTTGAGATTAGTGAGCTATTTTAAAGATCATTATTTAATGTCTTAAATAAGACTTTATAAATTTATTGTCATTTTAGTTGTTACCCTATTGCCATTTTTGCTGAATCTTTCCAAAGATAATGAGGCATTGGTTCGTTTAGTTCCCAATTAACACTCATTGGCTTTGAACCATAATGATCTTTAATATTACCCTCTCCTATAAATACATAACCCATTGTATTACCGAATTCATCTCTCGATTTTTCCCTTACAAAAAGCAAAATCTTTTTTCCATTTTCTTTGTGTTGAATATAAGAAAGCCCTTTCCCAATATCTGGTCTGGCAGCGTTTTGACTTTGCCAATGAAATAAGATTTCATTTATTGCGTAATCGTCATACATGGTTGTGGGAGAAAAATTTTCTTCAGACTTTATTAAATCAATGAAAAGAATCTCCGTATTGATTTCTTTATTTTCAGCTACACCTACACCAATTGCATTTGAAGACCTTCTATCAAAAGTGCTCATTT
>JANOTH010000142.1:0-13492 GCA_031416275.1 Ferruginibacter sp.
GCCACCAATTTAGAACCTATGGCTACTCTCGGTCTGTCTTTTCTATCTTGCCTTGCAAATCCATAATAGGGCATTACAGCAATTACCTTGTATGCAGATGCACGCTTGGCAGCGTCAATCATCAACAACAACTCCATTAGATTATCAGATGGTGAATAAGTACTTTGTATTAAAAATACAGATCTACCCCGTATGCTTTCCTGAAATTCTACTCCAATTTCTCCATCACTAAATCGCTGAACATTTACTTTTCCTAATGGCTCTCCGAATTTCTTTGCAATTTTTTCTGCAAGATATTGTGAACCCGTTCCTGAAAATATTTTTACGTTAGACTGCATTGGTAGGTATGAAGGTTAGTTAATTTTGTGCGAAAATACATTTAGTTTACATCAATAATTACTTAGTAGCATGGAAAATTCAGAAAACATTAAAACTTCTATTAAAAACTGGGCCGAGGATGATAGGCCAAGAGAAAAAATGGCTCGTCACGGAGCTGAAATTTTAAGTAATGCCGAATTAATTGCGATCATCATTAATAACGGAAATAAAGAAAAATCTGCTGTAGAACTTGCCAAAGACATTTTGAAATTAGGGGCAGATAATCTTGATGAACTGGGTAAATTATCTATAAAAGATTTTCAGAAAATAAAGGGTATCGGCATTGCAAAAGCAATAACAATTACCGCTGCACTGGAATTAGGGCGAAGAAGAAGCGGCGGCAATTTGCTGCAACGAACAAAAGTAAGCAGCAGTAAGGAAATTGCAAATTACCTTAGAACAATTTTAAAAGATAATACCAATGAAGTATTTGCAGTGCTTTTTTTAAACCAAGCTAACAAAATAAAAAATTTTAAAATAATGAGTAAGGGTGGCATAACAGGAACAGTGGCTGACCCTCGCATTATTCTTAAACAAGCGCTCGATGAAGGCGCCACTAGTTTGGTTTTAAGTCATAACCATCCCTCAGGTAATCTTAATCCAAGCAGAGCTGACCAGGAACTTACCAATAAAATAAAACAAGCTGCTTCGTATTTCGATATCAAAATCCTCGATCATATCATAGTAAGTGATGAAGGACATTACAGCTTTGCAGATGAAGGGTTACTTTAACAACAAAACAAAAAAATAGCTGGGTAAAGAGCTATTCTAAAAACCGACTTTTCTTGAATCTTGTGCTTATGCCTGCCCCGCGGGCCCTCCAAAATTAAATGGAATTTCTATAGCCTCAAGATCCTGAACTGTACCATTTACTGCCTCAAATTTCTGCACATTCTCTACTATTGCTTTCATAAATCGTTTTGCGTGAAATGGTGTCATGATAATTCTACTTTTCACTTTACTTTTGGGAGCACCTGGCATTACACTCACAAAGTCAAAAACAAACTCTGCGTGGCTATGTGTAATAATAGCAAGGTTAATATATGTACCTTCTGCCGTTTCCTCGGATATTTCAATGTTAATTTGGTTGGGTGTATCTTCTGACATACTGTATTTTTTTTGCAAAATAAATAAGCCCCAATTGGAGCTTATTTATTCTTTAAATAATTAAATTAATATTATGGTCTCGGACCTGTATAAGTCCAGGTTTCGTTAAAGGCACTACGTGGGTTTGGCCCTGTAGAAGCATTCCCCTGAATTAAGAAATGCTTTATTCTAATCGTTTTTGTAGCATTATCATATTTGTTAATACCTGTCGGATCAAGCACGGCTCTCCTCGTATTACTAGAAATAAATAATGGTGCTCCTGATCCTGTAGAAGGATCCCCAATGGCAGTAATAGGCTTACTAGGGTCACCATAGTAATTATGTAGATCAGATATAACATCTGTAGAAGGATCAAAAGTCATAGTTAAACCATAGCTGCCAAAGAAGGTACCGCCACCGTTATTTAAAAATAAATATGCAGGCGCATAAGTGCCGTTCACCAATAATTGAACATCAACGCTACTAGGCCCAGTAGTCACCAATCTATACGTTAAAGGATAGTTTCCGGTAAATGCTGAATTTATAAAATCAACGAAGGTTCCCGCGTTTGAGTACACACCATCATATTTGTTTTTGATGTTAATACTCATTGCAAACACTTTAGAATTTTCAGCAACAGTGTAACCATTATCAGCAGATGTAATTGTAAATGCAATACCGTAAACAATATTTGAATTCAACAAAGAAGCATTCAAAATTACAACTTCGAAAGGTGCATTATATGTACCTGCAGGTACTGTATTGTTAGCCTTAAAACTATATGCAGATGCCGGCAGTAAAGTAGTACCGGCTGGGATCAACGTTGGAGCAATAGCAACAGTATAATTCATAGGCTTTGTAGGAAGCTCGTTTGCACTCAAACCAACCTGTACAGTGCTAATTGTTTGGGGTGTAGCATTTGCCAAAATAGCCTCAGGATAAATTGACCTTACAAAACTTATACCCTTTACTTCGGTATTAAGGGTACCATATTTTTCATCTTCGTAATCCTTATCTTTTAGGCAACCTGTACCGAATATAGATAGTGCAATGAGAGAAGATATTAATAATTTTTTCATATTTTATGTTTATTAGGTGTGATGGGCATTGTTGTTATTTACCAGAAAAGAAAATTAATTTCTGTCCCAAAAAATCCTATTTCTTCCTGTTACTCCGCCGCCTGTAAATATGTCAATTGTACCTTCAGCAAGCGCATTAGCAGCATTAAAACTATACTCATTTTGAGGATAAAAAAATCTAATAGGAATCTGTGTTTTTGTATTCGCTGGATTAACTGAAATAGAAGGGCCTTTCAAGAACCCTCCACCTAAACCGTACTCAAAGTTCATCCTTCTATAATCAGAAAAAATTTCTAATGGACAAATTGCATTTAGTGCAAACCACTTTTGAGAAATAATAGTGTACATTCCGCCCGCAGGTAATCCTGCGCCTTGAGAAACCCCATTAAAGTCAACATCGGGATATGTTGCATTGTTTGCAATATAAGTATCTGCTTGAGCTGGAGTCAAACCAAGAAATACAAAAGATTCTCTAACCGCAGCAGTCAATAATCCTGAAGCACTACCTGTAATTAAACCTCTTCTTGCCGCTTCGGCCTGCAAAAACAAACTCTCTGTAGCTGTCACTAACCAAGCCCTAGATGATGCACCATTTGGTACCAAGCCAATTCCACCGATGCCGGATAAATTAGCACCAATATTAGTAGGGTTAACCCCAGCCGCTTCTCCATAAGGAATTCCTCTATGGGTTGTTGCGCCTACAGGGAGCGTATAAAAGCGATTAATTCTTGGATCACCGTTCCAACCATAATAACCTGGCCCTAAAGATGTAGGTCCTACTGCGTATGCATTTGCTTTATTTACATCCCCACCACCTGCGATCGCACCCGTTTCGGTTCTTACATAAGCTCTATAATAAGGATTAGGCTTTGTACCATCGTACCCGGGATTAATTTGTGCATTAGTTCCAGCAGTCAAATACCCTGACCCTTCAGCATTAATGATTGCTATCTCTGCAGTTTGGTTTATACCTGCAACGAATACATTTGTTTCCACTCCACTTGGGAAAGTAGTATTTCCTGTATGCATCAACATTCTAAGTTTAAGTGTATTTGCAAGTTTTATCCAGTTTAAAGCATTACCTGCAAATACAAGATCGTTGGTTGCTATAGCTCCATTATTATCAGCAGAAGAAGCAACAGGATCTTTTAAAAGAGCAATTGCTATATCTAATTGTCTGAATAGATCAGCATAAATAGCTTGGTCATCATCATACTTTGGTGTTCTTATACTACCACTTTGAAAAGCCTCGCTATAAGGTACATTTCCGTAAAGATCTACTAACATTTGCATGTTTTGAGCCTTCATTATACGGGCAATTGCCTCATAAAAACCAGCACCCTTTGCTTTTGCGTTGGTTATTATAAAATCATAATTGGTTGAGTTGGAATACAAATTGTTCCATGCACCCGAATTAAAGTTATTAGTAAAGGTATAAGTCTCTTCATCACCTATGCTTTGAAAGCTACCTGACCTTGCCCAAAACCCTAACCATTTTTGAAGAACGGTCCAAGACGTAGCTTGAATTGTTGCAGATGCGGACAATGATGCCGGCAATACCGTCCTAAAATCTACCGTTGATGCTGTAACAGCATTCGGATTTGTATTAATAGCAAACTCTGACTTTTTACAACTAACAAAAACAATTGATAAAACAGATATTGCCAGAATAGCATTTTTTAAATTTATAATTCTCATCTTTCTACTATTTTAATTTATTAAAATTGGAATGTAACGTTAGCACCCATAAACCTTGTTGGTGGTAAATTGAATGCCGTACTTCTTCCAGTTGCATTACCAGTAAATGCATTGTTACCATTTGCAGTAAATTCAGGATCTGTCCATTGGTTTGATTGTGGTAACCACATCAACAAATTACGACCCGAAAAACCTGCAGTCACACCTTTTAACGCACCTTTAGTGAATAAAGACGCAGGGAATGTGTAGGTCAGTGAAACCTCACGCAATTTAAAGAATGCACCACTAGCTAAATAATTTGTAATAGCGCCTGTATTGAGTGCATCGTTATAGAATAGCCTTCCGTAGGTTTTTGTAAATACGTTTGTGTTTTCTACAAATTTACCCGTTCCGTCATCATATACAGAGTTAGGAAAAACGAATGCTCTACGTCCGAAACTTCCACTTCTCAATGAAATTCCATTATCATCCATAAATTGTCCCAACTGATCTGCAACAATTTTATTGCCTGTGCTATATTGTCCAACTACAGCTATCGAAATATTTTTCCAATTTACATTTAGGTTAAGGTTTAATATATCTGACGGCAATGTGTTACCAACCTGAACATCAGCATTAGTAAGAGAAGGCATTCCTGTTGCCTTATTAACAATTACTTTTCCTGTTGCAGGATCTCTGTTGTAGTCAGTCATTTTAAAAACATAAGCCGGTTGACCAACAACTGCAAAGTTGTAGTTGCCAATTCCCAACTCTGATAATCCGTCTACTAAAGCAGTTATTTTACTAGATTGGTTTACATATCCAACTTTAAAATCAAAGCCAACGTTACCAAACTTAACTAAATCATTAATAGTAAGGTCAAATTCGTACCCCTTGTTGGTAAATGCACCTGCATTTAAAAAAGTACTGGTTGCGCCCGTAGTATTTGATAACGATGCATTTAAGATTTGATCGGTATTATTTTGCTTGTAATAATTGGCCTCTAAAGTAATTTTATTCTTTAGAAAGCCTAACTCAACACCAACTTCTTTTGTATTAACAAATTCAGGTTTTAAGCCATCTTTTGGAAACACTGTAGTTCCAATTTGATAGCCCGGAATTTGTCCAAAAGGAAAAAAGTTTCCTATGCCAAAACTTACTTCATTTTGATATGCTGCTAAGTTTGCATTGGCTGACTTGCCAATTGCGCCTCTTATCTTCGCAAAGTTTAGCACTTTGTTTTCTTTTAACGCAGGGAAAAATTCATGCAATAAAATAGAAGTATTTACACCTGGGTAGAAATAAGAATATCTTTTTGAATCAAATATCTTATCGGCAGGAACCAAACGGCTATCTTGATCGTAACTGCCGGTTGCTTCAACGTAAATTTTTCTGTCGTAATTGAAACCAACTTTACCAAAAACCCTTTGCAACCTAGTCATTGTGCTATTTAACCCAACAGTTGGTTCGCCTAAACGTGTTGAGATTGAAAGAAAGGGAGATTGCCCAAGATTACCACCTACAGAAAGGAATTTTGTGCGAGACTCTCTAAAAGAATAGCCCACCAAACCTGTAATGTCTAATTTGCCTACGGTTTTATTATAGTTTGTAAAAAATTCAGAAGTTAAACGGTTACTATAATTATTTACATCATTAACTGCCGCACCTATTACTGTGCGAGAGCCTGCATTAGGCCTAGATACATAATAATCAGACGCTGTAAATGCACCCCTTGTGGCTCGTGCATCATCGTTTGTTACTGTTAAACCAACTCTGTAAACGAAATTCAATGATTTTGAAACTTTATAATTGAATTCCACATTTCCAAAAACATCATCTGTTTTACCTTCCTGGCGGTTGTTGTCTTTAGCGAAGTAAGGCGTTATACCAATATTAGAAAGGTAAGGTGTATAATAACCGTTAGGACTTGAGAAAAAATCATTTCTCCAGTCTGAAAACTTTGTAAGTGGTACATTGCCCGGAGCACTTGTAACACCATAATAAACTGTAGTATTGGCAGTTGTTGTATTAGTTTTTGTTTGTGTGTAACGAACGTTAAAAATTGCTTTAAACTTGTTGTATTCTTTTTCTGACCTAAATGTAGCTGACCTCCTTGATAATTCGTCGCCTGGCATAATACCTTTAATGCTCACATTTTGTCCGCTAAGATAAAAATCACCGGTAGAATAAGAAACGTCTGTCTGGTTTGTAACACCAGTACTAAAGAATTTTCTTCTCTCGTTCGGACGGTAGGAATAAGGGAATTTCATTAACTCGCCGTTAGGACCAGCCTCACCTAAAGTTCTTATTGAACCATCAAACTCATCCCCCCAACTTTGTTGCTCCTCAGGACTGTATGTGCCTTGTCCGGTGATAGGACTCTGATTGTAACCTGAACCCCACCTGTTTTGAAACTTAGGCATATAATTGATAGTCTCCAACTGCGTTGAATGACTTACAGTAATATTTGGTTTTAACTTTGACCCTCTCTTTGTGGTAACAACAATAGCTCCGTTTACACCATCAGGACCGTAAACAGCTGTTGAAGTTGCTGACTTTAAGATAGTAACATCTGCAATATCATTAGGGTTTATAGAAGAAAAATAACCCAATGCTAGAGGCACACCATCCAAAATAAGCATTGGCTGGTTGTTACCAGTTAAAGAACGTATGCCCCTTAAGGTAATACGAGTATCTTGATTTACACCACTATTTGTTTGTTGTATATTAACACCTGCGACTTTTGCAGTTAAACCTTGTGCAATATTTGTAGAGCGACCTTGCGTTAATTCTTTCGACTTTACGCTTGCAGTTGCAGTACCTAATGCAGATTTACGTTGCTGCTGGCCTAATGTTGTATTTACAATTATTTCTTGTAGCGCAATATTGGAAGTTTTTAAAATTGCACCCACAAAAACTTGGTTTCCTACTGTTATGGTTTGTGATTCGTATCCTGACGATGAAACCGTTAAAACTGCAGCATTATCAACTCTAATGGAAAAAGTTCCGTCATTTTCGGTAGATGTACCTGAATTAGAGTTGTTTACCCTAATAGAAGCAGCAGGAACACCGTTGCCTTTGTCGTCCACTATTTTCCCGGTCACCACCCGGCTTTGTGCGAATGCCAATACTCCAAAGAGCATGAACATCACAAACAGTGATAGAATTCTTGTCATGAGCAATTTGTTAAAATTTAATGAATTGTAAAAATAAGGATTTTTTAAGAGTAAGGAAATTGTTAATTAAAAATACCACGCATACTTTTCTCGAATTAGTGACACACTTTTATACTTCAACGCTGCTTAAATTGTTAAAAAAATTAAAATTTATAAATCATCTGAAACTTCGCTTCTGTTTTACGATTGCTGTTGATTTCGTCTAAGGAAGAGCCTATTGATTTTTGATTAGGATACAGGGATTGAGCTATACGTGCCCAAACTGTTAGTTTACGTGTAATATTATAATTTACGTTTATATAATAACGATAACCCTTACCTGAAAACAAAGGGATAGAAAAACTGTACAACACATCATTCTCATAAGCGTACAACCGGCTATTATATCCGCCGGTTTCAAAATATTGTAATCGAACGTTACCTGCTAATGCCTTCAGTGGCGGGTTGTACAACAAATCAGCAAACATTAAAAAGCCTTTTTCTTGAGCCTTTCCATTTTTATCAAACCATACTGTTTCAACCCTACTCCTAAATGTGTACACACTTGATAGTTTGTAAGAAAATTGTGTCCGCCAATTTTGACGGGGTTGAGGCACTACGGGGCTTAACGTTAAATCATCAGGGTTGTAATTGATTGCCTTTTTTTCAGATTTAAACCTGGTATAAATTTCAAATACTTTGTTTGGCTTGTAAGTTAACTGAATGAGATTATCAGAGCCCGAAGAGGGCGCATTTACCCTGAATTTTAGCCAAGGGAACCTGTAAAAATCCACATAACCATCAATTCTCCACGCATCTGTAGGTTTAATGGTAATGCCTGAGAAAAAACCTTTTTCATTAGTTGGTAACGTGTTTTCTGTAAATGCATTTGTATAAAGCGACTGGTAACCTTTGGAGATATTTCTATACACAAAACTTAAATCGACATTGGACGCCGCACTAATTAATAAGCCATTAATTAACCCACTGTACTTTTTGTTAGTGATAGCCGCCTCACCAAAAAAATGAAGATTTTTATAGGTATAACTGTAGTCAGTGCTATAATTACCAAAACTTTTCCCTGCCAAGGCATACAAGTTATATGGCTCGGGCTGTTTTTGTAATGGAAACTTTAAGCTGTATTGAATGGCGTTTAACCCAATATGCAAGCTCTTTAATTGGTATGCAATATTGCCACCAAAGGCTAGTTGCTTTTGTACGCCTTTGTCTGCAACTTCGCTTTTGGTTCTATGAAAGCCTGATGTTTGAAAAGACGTTACAAAATCATCTTGAATTTGGGTACTATCGCCTGCGGAAAAATTGGCATCAACATTTTTGTAGGAGGCAAAAAAAGTGCCTTCCCAATTTTTTTTTGCCAAGGTAATGCCAACTCCTCTGTGAAAATAAATTTCACCTGCTGAGTTATAAGGCCGCAAAACATCTGCCTGCCTTTTAGTAGCCAAAACATCAGGACTTTTTTTAAAAGCTAGGCTCATCCATTGAGTAAGGCCTTGGCCCATATTTACAGTATAGTCTCCAATTGCAAGGGATTTTATAATACCAATTTTTTTTGCAAAAAAATGAAAGGAGTAAAAATCAAAGCCCTGTTTTTGGGCACCTTTAAAAAACTGTTCGCCGGCGTCTTTTTCCGCAACAATACCATACTGCAAAGTATTTTTATAGTTATACCTATACCTCAAAAGTAATCTTTGAGGCGACCCGGGATAAAAATTCTTGCCTGAGTTTGGGTCAACTGCATAACCTTTCGATTGCTCAATGACTTGCGAAACCCTAAACAAAATTGAGTTGTCGCCATTTTGTAATCTGCTGCCAAGCGAAGTGAATACATCAACATTTTCGGTAAGTGTTATATAAGGCCGCAATTTTTGAATGATGGCTACATCCCATCCTGGCACCGCTTGCAATTCATATAAACTTATAAAGTTGCCAAGCAACCCTCTATAGTTTATAAAACTTTGCACTTGCATTGGGGTTAAAATTCTAAGCCCTGTTAAAAGAGAGGCACTTGCCGTATTTATGTTTATTGGATTACGCTGGTACTGTATCATTTCCTGCAGATAAGAATCATCTTCGGTTTCAATATCAGCATTATTTTCTGTAATATTTTCCAACTGCTGTTCCACATTAGTATTAGGCTGAATTATGGGTTTAACGGGCTTTTCAGGCGCTTGTGCGCTGCTGCTGATAAGTAAGAAATAGAAACAGGAAGTGACGATTATTTTTTTCATTTAACCACTTCCTTAAAATTATAAATCAATAATACAGCCGGCGAAACTCCAAGCTGAGGGTGAAAACTTGCAGCAACATCAATTCTTAATTTCTCGTACAAAAATCCAAACCCCGCATACCCTGTATTGTTATCGCTTCTAAAGCCTGCCCTTGCAAAAAATTGTTTTTTAAACCTGTATTGAAAGCCTCCAGTAACATTTACGGGTTGGTCTTCTTCTTTTACAATTTCTGTACTTACATAAAAATTTTCTGATGCATCATATCCTAATCCGAACTTATAAACAGCCGCAAGCTTTTCATCGTTTGCTTTGTCAATTGTGCCTCCAACAGGGTTGTAAACATGAACACCTGCGTTTAAATTTTCAGATACATGAAAAATTGCTCCCGCTTCAAAATTTATAGCAGATGAGTTTTGGTAGGCTGGTATTCTGTACCCATAGTAATTAAACTGAACGCCTATGTCAACTTTTTCACCAAGCGATCGGCCGTACGCTAATCCGGCTTTTTGCTCATTAAAATTTTGAAACCCAGCATAGTTTACCTGCACTCCAAAATTTCCCAACTTGGTAGGCACTGCTGCGGCAACGCCGTAAATAGTATTATCTGCGAGCAAAAATCTACGCTCTCCGTATATACCAACACCGCCTGTACTCATTTTTGCTAAGGCAGCTTGGTTGCCCGTAAACGAAAAAGGATCTGTCTGTTTTGTTGAGTAAGCACTTAAAGTTAAATAAGGCATCCCCACAGAATAACGTAACGATTGACCTACTACTAAATAGCCTGCCTGCATGTCCAAAAAGAATAAAACGATTATTGGTAAATATTTTCTCAAAGAAGTTTTGGTTTGCTTTTTTTGAAAGATAAATAAAATTGCGACAGAGAAGCTGATCCACCAATAAATTAATAATGGATATAGTTTTATACTTTTGCATATGCAAATTTTAGATGGGAAAACAGTTGCGCATGCTGTAAAAGAACAAGTAATTGCTGAGGCGTTAACTCATAAAAACACAAAGGGGCACGCACCGCACCTTGCCGCAATTTTAATTGGAAACGATGGTGCGAGTGAAACCTATGTTGCAAGCAAAATAAAAAACTGTGCAGATGTTGGTTTTAAAAGCACGCTTATTCGCTTTGATATAACTGCTACAGAACAAGAAATTACAGCCGCCGTTATTAAGTTGAATGAAGACGATGATGTTAATGGTATTTTGGTGCAGTTGCCGTTACCAAAACATATAGATGAAGCTACCATCATAAACTTGATTAATCCTGCAAAAGATGTTGATGGATTTCATCCAATAAGTGTAGGGAAACTTGTGCAGGGCTTGCCCACATTTGTACCTGCAACGCCTTTCGGTATTATGCTAATGCTGCAACATTATAACATTGAAACAACGGGTAAACATGCCGTAGTTATTGGTCGCAGCAATATTGTAGGCCGACCTATGAGCATTTTATTAAGCCAAAATACCCAATATGGAAATTGCACTGTAACCCTTTGCCACAGCAGAACAAAAGATTTAGAAAAAATTTGTGCAGGCGCAGATATTATTGTTGCAGCGTTAGGAATTCCCGGTTTTTTAACTGCCGATATGGTTAAAGAAGGTGCAGTGGTTATTGATGTAGGTATTACAAGAGTTGAAGACAGCTCAAAAAAATCAGGTTATGCTATTAAAGGTGATGTTGACTTTGAAAACGTGGCGCCTAAATGTAGTTTCATAACACCCGTACCGGGTGGTGTAGGTTTAATGACAATAGCCGCACTTTTAAAAAATACACTTGCTGCTGCAAGTGCAAAAAAATAACAACAGTATTGGAAATTTTAGAAAATAGAAGTACACAATTGCCTGTAATGGAAAGTTTTTACACCATACAGGGGGAAGGTTTCTACCAGGGAAGAGCCGCTTACTTTATAAGATTGGGTGGCTGCGATGTAGGTTGTGTTTGGTGCGATGTAAAGGACAGTTGGGATGCAGATAAACATCCACTCGTGCTAATTGAGAACTTATTAAGAGATGTAAAGAAAACACCTGCAGAAATGGTTGTTATAACAGGTGGAGAACCTTTAATGCACGATCTCACTTTACTTACACAATCATTGCAGGAAGCGGGTTTAGAGACAAATATTGAAACGTCTGGCTCCTCACCCTTATCAGGTTCATGGGACTGGATTTGCCTATCGCCAAAAAAATTTAAAGCCCCTTTACCTGAAGTAGTACCGTATGCAAACGAATTAAAAATTATAGTTTTTAATAAAACAGATTTTAAGTGGGCAGAAGAATTTGCAGAACAGGTATCACCAAATTGTAAACTTTATTTGCAGCCTGAATGGAGCAAATCGCAGGAAATAACATCGTCGATAGTAGATTACATTAAGACAAATCCTAAGTGGGAACTAAGTCTTCAGTTGCATAAGTACATAAATGTGCCTTAACCTTGGTTGAAATAATATCAACTATCAACTATCAACTTACACACTCAAATTTTCACATTACATTATTATTATTAAAATTATCTTCATCACTATTAAAAATGGATAATGATAAATAAAAAGACAGGTCGTTTTTGTTTGATGATGATATTGGTTTTAACGGTAAATGTTGTTACTGCACAGTGGTACGATCCTGAAAAAGTAAATAAAAAAGCAGTCGTATTTTACGAAACAGCTTATCAGGAAGCAATTGACGGAAAATATGTTGCATCCATATCTCATCTTGCAGATGCATTAAAGGCAGATCCTAAATACTTGGATGTATATCTTTCCCGAGCAGGCATTTATGCAAATATGAAAAACTACCAGGCCTCAGTTAGTGATTTTGAGACAGCCTTTTCCAAAGATTCAATTTACGCTAGCACATTTTTACTTCCGTATTCTATTTCGCTTGCAGGTATTGGTAATTTTGAAAAAGCCTTAGAAAAAGTAAACAGCTTTTTGGCTACGCCTAAATTAAACCAGCAAAGTATTCAGGCGGGTAATTATAGAAAAAACACTTACGAATTTGCTTTGCAGTACAAACAAAAATCTACCATAAAAAATTATTTGTTTAACCCACAAAATATGGGTGACAGCATCAACTCAACAGCTTTGGAATATCTTCCATCGTTAACAGTAGATGGAAATAAAATGATTTTTAACAAGCGTATAAATGGCGATGAGGATTTTTATGAGAGCAATAAACAAAATGGCATTTGGCAAAAAGCAACGCCAGTTTTAGGTAGGCTAAACACAAACTTTAATGAGGGTGCACAAAATGTTTCGCAGGATGGTGAATGGCTCATTTTTACGGGTTGTAATTATCCAGAAGGATTAGGAAGTTGTGACTTATACATTTCTTACAAAAATAAAAATGGTGAATGGAGTGAAGCAGAAAATATTGGTCGCACAATAAATACAGATGCATGGGAAACTGCACCCTCTCTATCGCCTGATAAAAGAGATTTATATTTTTCCAGCACTCGAGCAGGAGGGTATGGGGGCTCGGATATTTGGGTATCGCACAGAACAGAAAATGGACGCTGGCAAAAGCCTGAAAACTTGGGACCGACCATAAATACAAGTGGTGATGATGGCTGCCCATTTATACATGCTGATAACCTCACACTTTACTTTAATAGCAATGGTCATGCAGGTTATGGCCTAAGCGACCTTTTTGTAAGTCGTAAAAATGATAAGGGCGAATGGCAGGCTGCAACTAACCTTGGCTACCCAATTAACAGCATTGACGATGAAGGCTCGTTAATTGTGGCAGCAGATGGTAAAACAGCATTTTATGCAAGCGATAAAGGCGATTTTAAAAATGGTTTAGATCTTTACTCTTTTGAATTAAGGGAAGACGTAAGAGCACAAAAAACATTTTGGGTTAA
>JANOTH010000143.1:0-2426 GCA_031416275.1 Ferruginibacter sp.
GCAAAAACCCTGAATTGTTGAAAAGAGCAACAGCCATTAACAATACCAAATTATAATAACAGCGCAGGTTTAAATGAAAAAGCTACTGCTATATATTGTTCTTTCAAGTTACGCAATAGTGATGGTTAAACCTGCGCTTCCTTATGTGCAAGATTTTATTGGGCACATACTTTTTTACAAACAACACATGGCAACGGTGCATTTTGAAGATGGTAAATACCATGTGCACAAACAAGTTGTAAAAGACGTAAAAGAAGAAAACTCTGGCAAAAATGCTCTCCCTGAGAAAAAGAAAAGCAGCTCACAATATGAGTATGTTGCCATAACAAACAAACAGTCTTTACAAATAACAAATCTACTTTCAACTGCATATTCAATGTATGTGCAGCAAAATAACAGCTCCCCATACATAGCATACAATTACCCTCCTCCACGGGCTTAAACATATAATTTATTTTTTCGCCGCTGCATTCCTTTTTGTAATAAGAGGCATGCTGTGCTATTATTTATTTGTTTAAAAACATTGTATGAAACATAAAGTTTTTACCGCTTTACCATTTGTATTATTATTGCTTTTTTCTTGCGTTGAGAATACGCTGTTTGCCCAAACTATTATTAAAGGAAATGTGGTAGATGCAAACAGCAAACAGCCACTAGATGCGGTTTTTATAACCGTAACAGAAAGTGCAACAGAAAAAACCGTTACTGATAAAAACGGAAATTTTTCTTTAAAAACATCCACCAGCAATGCTACTCTTGCAGCTTCTTATATTGGTTATAAGCCGGTGAGTGTTTCAGTTGATGGTTTATCAACCATAAAAATTATGATGGAGCCTGAAGCTATAAGCTTGCAGGATATTAAGCTTGAAGCAGGTGCTGTCGCAAAATTTAATACAATTACAAAAATTGATCTTGCGTTAAATCCTGTAAAAAATACGCAGGAATTATTTCGCATGGTACCTGGCTTATTTATTTCACAACATGGAGGCGGGGGCAAAGCTGAGCAGATTTTTTTACGTGGGTTCGATGTTGACCATGGTACTGATGTTGCTGTAAGTGTAGATGGTATGCCTGTAAACATGGTGAGCCATGCACACGGACAAGGTTATGCCGATGCACATTTTATAATACCTGAAACCATTGGTAGTATTGATTTTGGTACAGGGCCCTATTACGCTCAGCAGGGAAACCTTAACACAGCAGGTTATGTAGGCTTTTCTACATTTAAGAATATTCCTAAAAGCTTAGTACAGGTTGAAGGCGGACGGTTTAATAGTTTTAGAACGTTGGCAATGGTTGATCTGCTTCCTAAAAATAAAGCAAAACAAAGCGCATATACTGCCGCAGAATTTTTTTATGGAGATGGACCTACTCAAAATAAGCAAGGCTTTAAACGATACAATGTATTTAGTAAATACAACGCTGCTATATCTGAAAATACAAATGTTACAGTTTCAGCATCTGCATTTAAAAGCAACTGGAATCAAAGTGGTCAAATACCACAAAGAGCAGTAAACGATGGTACTATTGATAGATTTGGCAGCATTGATCCATCTGAAGGGGGCAATACCGAAAGGTACAATGCGAACCTAGTGTTAGTGAGCAGATTTACAAACGGTGCAACATTTGAGAACCAGGTTTTTTACAATAAATATGCTTTTAAGCTATTTTCAAACTTTACCTTTTTTCTAAACGATCCTGTAAATGGAGATCAAATTCAGCAAAAAGAATCAAGAAATATTTTAGGGCTTTTGTCAAAGTACAAACTAAAATATCAGTTTAATAATAATTCGCTTTCATCAACTTATGCTATTGGTTTAAGGTACGATAAAACAAATGGCAGTGAGCTCTCAAATGTTGTGCAGCGTAGGTTTTTGAGCAATGTACAATTAGGAGATATTAGAGAGGCAAATTTATACAGCTATACGCAACAGCAATTAAATATTGGCAAATTTGTACTAGATGCCGGGCTAAGATTTGACCAATTTAATTTTAATTATTTCGATCGTTTGATAAATACACAGTTGCCTATTGTGAATAAATCTATTGTAAGCCCCAAACTTAGTCTGCAATATAATGCTACAACGGCGATTCAGTTTTATGTAAAAGCTGGTAAAGGTTTTCACAGCAATGATACCAGGGTTATCACCGGCAATTCTGGTAAAGAAATTTTACCTGCGGCTTATGGTGCTGATTTTGGTGTTACGCTAAAACCTATTAAAGATTTATTTTTAAACGTTGCAATATGGAATCTTTACCTGCAACAGGAGTTTGTATATGTTGGCGATGCAGGCGTTGTTGAAGCAAGTGGTAAATCAAAAAGGCAAGGCCTTGATGTAATTGCCAGGTACCAAATCAGCAAAAAATTATTTGCCAATGCCAATTTTAATTTTACAAAACCAAGAGCTGTGGGTGAACCAAAAGGA
>JANOTH010000144.1:0-3066 GCA_031416275.1 Ferruginibacter sp.
TATAGCAGAGGGCAGTAAAACTTATTTAAGTAAAGATGTAGATAGCCACAACAAGGATTTTCTTTTTAAACCCTACAAAGATTTATGTGGAAGAATTGCAATAGTATTTAGAGAGTACAACCCAAAGTATAATTATCCATCCTCACTTGCCAGTACTCTGGTTGAAACGGCTAACATGCAATATTACTTTATGCAGCACTTGCCAAGGTTAGGCGATTATTCTAAGAAAAAAAATCCAAAAGAAATAGAAGCCTTTTTAGAGCACCTTGTATTTGGGGTGCTGGATGCAAAATGAAAAATTGATAATGATTTTTAGATCACCTTATTTTTTTAATGGTAGTTGTACAATTATTTTTATCAAGCATTAAATTGTTGGGCATAATTTTAGCATTATGCAGTTCTCAAAGTCTTTTCCATCTTTTTTCCTTTCGCCAATTCATCTACCAGCTTATGTAAATACCTAACTTGTTTGGTGTGCACGTTCTCAATTTCCTCAATACGGTAGCCGCAAATTGTTCCGGTAATAAGATGTGCATATGCATTCAATGTAGCGTTCTCAAAAAATATTTTAAAGCTACTTTTTCATCGGTCAACTGTGCCAATTTTTTATAATCAAATCCGGTAAGCCATTCAATAACGGTATGCAATTCTTTTTTCGTTCTCCCTTTGCTTTCCACTTTTGTAATGTAGTGTGGGTACACAGATGCAAAAGTTTGTCTAGCTATTTTGTCGTTGTGTGCTTTGGTGGTATGCATACTTTTGAATGTTATTGTTTGCAAGTAAATACTCCATCAAATTTTCTTGCATTAATTGGTTGTATAAATTTATAGAATACAAATTATTGTGGCGTATTGGAGCATGGGCTAAAGAAACATTTTCCATCATTTGATTTGGGCTATTCGCTGCTGCCGCTCAAATGCAGCGGCATTTGCTGCTATCCCGGCTATGCTCGGCAGATTTTCTCTAATCGGCATTAATTGTGCAATTTGGGTTGTTGGAAAGTTTGTAATTTTTCTTTGCAGTTGTTTATTATTTGCCGAGACTGAGCCTCTCCTTTATTTTAATTCCTTAGAGCCTCTTCTCTTTCTTACTTATAGAATAGAATATTTGATCAATGAATTTTAACGCAGGCTAGAAAAGCTTAAAAGATATTTTACAATCATATATAATAGCAATACTATCTTTTAAAATATTAATCCTATATTCGCTGAACAAACATAAAAATATGAACCAGATGAATTTATTTAAAAATTTAAAGAACGATTTACCTGCCAGCATTGTAGTGTTTTTTGTTGCCGTTCCATTATGCCTTGGAATAGCATTGGCATCGGGTGCGCCGTTATTTGCAGGTATTATTGCTGGTATAGTTGGTGGCATTGTAGTTGGCGTTGCAAGCGGCTCACCCTTAGGCGTTAGTGGCCCGGCTGCCGGTTTAGCAGTAATCGTTTTAACTTCCATTGCCACACTTGGCGGATCGTGGACGGCCTTTTTAACTGCTGTGGTTTTAGCAGGAGTGTTTCAATTGATTTTGGGATTTGCAAAAGCCGGCTTCATTGCTTACTTCTTTCCAACTTCTGTTATTAAAGGGATGCTTACAGGTATTGGGCTGCTTATTATTTTAAAACAAATTCCCCACGCATTGGGTTGGGATAAAGATGCATTTGGAGATACCGAATTTTTTCAAGCAGACGGAGAAAATACTTTTTCTGAAATTTTTAAAGCTATTGATTTTATTACACCAGGTGCAGTATTGATAGGAGTAATTTCCTTAGCCATTCTTATATTTTGGGATAAAGTATTAAGCAAAAAACATAGAATTTTTAGTATCATTAACGGACCTCTTGTGGTAGTGGTATTCGGCATATTAATGTTTAACTTATATAAAAATGGTATTCTTAATTTTAGTTTAAATGCCAAACAAGTAGTTGCTGTACCAGTACCACATTCCATTTCAGAGTTCTTTGCCCAATTTACCTTCCCCGATTTTTCAGCACTTGCAAATTTTGAGGTTTGGAAAATTGCCATTGTATTGGCTATCGTGGCAAGTTTAGAAACATTGCTTTGTGTAGAAGCTACAGATAAAATGGACCCTGATAAAAGAATTACACCTACAAACAGGGAATTAAAAGCACAAGGATTAGGAAATGTTGTTTCCGGATTAATTGGCGGCTTACCTGTTACGCAGGTTATTGTCCGTAGTTCGGCTAATATAAATTTTGGCGGCAAAACAAAATTATCTGCCATTCTTCACGGAGTTTTCTTACTACTAAGTGCTATTACTATTGCAAGTGTTTTAAATATGATACCGTTGGCAAGTTTAGCAGCAATACTTTTAATGGTAGGTTACAAGTTAGCAAAGCCTGCACTTTTCAAGGATATGTACAAGTTGGGTTGGGAACAGTTTGTCCCTTTTACAGCCACTGTTGTAGCAATATTAGCCACCGATTTATTAAAAGGAATTACCGTAGGAATCCTCTTTGGAATTTTCTATACGCTACGCCACAGTTATAGAAACTCACATCATTTGTTAGAAGTACAAACAACTGAAAACGGGCAAAAAGTCCATCGTATAGAAATGGCACAAGAGGTTTCATTTTTTAATAAAGCAAGTGTAATGAGAGAATTAGACGAAATATCGCCTAATTCAAAAGTAATTATTGATTTTTCTAAATCGAAATCAGTGGCTTATGATGTACTTGAACTGATAAAAGATTACGAAATAAATGCAAAAACAAAAAACATTATAGTTGAGAAAATAAATTATAAAGGAATTATTTAAAAATAAACATACGAAGGCTTTGCATGTGCAATTTGCAAGTTTTACACCTATTGAACAAGAGGTTATTGGTTTTATGGCACAAGGCTTAGAAAAAAAATAGCAATCAATTTCAAATAATATTATTCAACAACATTCCTTTCACTAACAATTAAAAAATACCAAAATGAAAACTTTAACTAAAGAAATGCAATATGCCATTAGTCCTTTAATGGCTTTAGATTTATTAAATGAAGGCAATAAAAGATTTGTAAATAATTTAAAAGTAAACCGCAACCTTTTACAACAAG
>JANOTH010000145.1:0-25897 GCA_031416275.1 Ferruginibacter sp.
CGATACCACTGCGTGTGTTCGCTTGTTCGTCCCAAACAGAAGAGAAAATGTTTGACTGGCTCATTAGTTATACGAGATCATTTCAATAACATCCGCCCTATGTTCATGATATTTTGCAACACACATCGATTCTTAAATTGCTGGCAAATGCATTGCATTATTCCACAATAAATAGCTATATATAAATGTAATCAATAATGATACGAAGGTCCATGGTAGGAACAAAGGTCCATGATACGATTATTTATTTTGCGAGGCAGCGTGTAAAATCAGGTTACGAAATGGAACCAGAGCAGCAATCAATGATACATACGTCTCATAAAATATTCAATTTTAGTAAGGAAGTGGTTGAGGTAGATTGATTGAATTATTAATAATTTTTTAAAATATTTTAATCTGATGGGTAACCATCAGATTTTTTTTAGCTTTGCAGCCAATTCAAACATATGTCAGACGAATTATCACTAATACTTGAAGATGCAGCTTCCACCATGGGTAAGGCAATTAACCACCTCGAAGCTGAATTGGTTAAAATAAGGGCCGGAAAGGCAAACCCTGTTATGCTCGATGGGATTGTTGCTGATTATTATGGTAGTCCCACACCGATAAGCCAGATAGCAAATATTACCACATTAGATGCACGCACAATTTCTGTAACTCCATGGGAAAAAAATATGTTGCCTGTAATCGAGAGGGCTATTATTGCAGCTAATATTGGTATAAATCCACAAAATGATGGCGTAATCATTCGCCTCTTTTTACCCCCACTTACCGAGGAAAGACGTAAGGAATTGGTGAAAAAATGTAATGCGGAAGGTGAGAATGCTAAAGTTTCTATTAGAAATATTCGTAGAGATGCGATTGAGCAGGTTAAAAAGCTGCAAAAAGATGGCGCAAGTGAAGATGAATGCAAAGATGCAGAGGCAGCAGCACAGGTAGCTACTGACAGGCACATATCATTGGTAGAAAAACACTTGGCTGCCAAGGAGGTGGAGATAATGGCGGTATAAATTAATTACGAATTACGACTAAAAAAAATTACGGGAGATGAAGTTAAGTAGCTGCTATTCGTAATTTGTAAGTCGTAAGTCAAACATTTGTAAGTAAACAAATATGCAATCATCTCGTGAAACTTGGTTTTTATTACTTTCAGTACCCATCTATATCGTTTTTATAGGTGTGGAAATACTATTGAGTAATTGGGGCGAGAAAAAATTCTATTCGGTTAAAGGGGTTTTACAGAACATATACCTTACTTTAATGAATGGCTCTCTTGACTTAATATTACGTTGGGCATTTTATGTAAGTATATTAATGTGGAGCTATGAACAGCAATTTTTTAAAATTGAAAATCCTTACCTCTATTGGTTTTTGCTTTTTATTTTTGAAGACCTAGCTTTTTATGTTGAGCATAGAATAGACCATTATTGCAGGCTTTTTTGGGCAGTACATCTTACCCACCATTCATCAGAAGAATTTAATTTGACCACAGGTTTTCGTTCATCCGTATTGCAGCCTGTATATCGATTTGTATACTTTATTCCAATTGCACTAATGGGCTTTCATCCTTTAGATATTGTGTTTATGTATTCTATCACCCAAACATATGGTATACTTGTACATACCCAATACATAAATAAAATGCCTCGCTGGTTCGAAGCCATCTTTGTAACGCCGGCACACCATAGAGTACACCATGCAAGCAATATTGTTTATCTCGATAAAAATATGGGCATGTGTCTTATAATTTGGGATAGGATGTTTGGTACTTTTCAAGATGAATTGCCTAACGAACCTGTAAAATATGGGCTTACAAAACCTTTGGATAATCCTAATAATCCATTCCACCATATCATGCATGAATGGAAAGGAATGGCAAGCGACTTAAAAAAGGACGTACCTTTTGCTACTAAAATAAAATATTTGCTTATGCCTCCCGGTTGGAGCCACGACGGATCCACAAAAACCGCCGTTCAACTTAGAAATGAACTGAAGAAATCTGTTACCTAAACAGATGCTTTTACTAATTTTACTTCATGCAAATTTTTCCTGTTTCTTCCCCTGAAGATGAAGTCTCTTTTTTTAAACTTCCCTTATCTATTTATAAAAATGATACGAACTGGATACAACCTTTAGATAAAGATGTAGCTGAGGTTTTTGATCGCAAAAAAAACAAAGCATTTCGTTTTGGTAAATTGGAAAGGTGGATATTGAAAAATGATGCAGGCGCTGTTATTGGAAGGATTGCTGCATTTACAAATAAAAAATACAAAAACAAGGGTGATGATGTAGCTGTTGGTGGGATTGGTTTTTTTGAATGTATAAATGACCAGTCGGCAGCAAATTTGTTGTTGGATACTTGCAAAACCTGGCTGCAACAGCAAGGTATTGAGGCCATGGATGGACCAATTAATTTTGGTGAAAGAGATCGTTGGTGGGGCATGGTTACAAAAGGTTTTATGGAGCCGTTGTATTGTATGAATTATAATCCGCCGTATTATGTTGAGTTATTTGAAACCTACGGGTTCAAAATATTTTTTGAACAGGTATGCCTGAGCATGGACCCAAAATCGCCCCTCGATAAAAAAATGTGGGCTAGGCATAATGCACTGGAAGCAGATAGCAATTTTTCATCTGACTATCTCCATAAAAATAATATTGAAAAGTACGCAAAGGATTTTGCAACAGTGTACAACAAAGCATGGGCAGGCCACGGAGGGTTAAAAGAAATGCCTTACGAGCAGGTGCTCATTATGTTTAAAAAAATGAAACCTGTTATGGACGAAAAAATTCTTCACTATGCCTATTATAAAGGTGAGCCTATTGCAATTTTTATAAACATTCCAGATCTTAACCAGTGGTTTAAGTACTTACACGGGAAATTTGGACTGCTGCAAAAATTGAAATTTCTTTGGGTTAAAAAGTTTACGAAGAATAAAAAATTTACCGGGTTGGTATTTGGCGTAGTGCCTGAGTGGCATGGCAAAGGGGTAGATGCTTATATAATTGGCGAATCGGCAAAATATGTACAATCTGATGCAAGCCCTTATACAGAATATGAAATGCAATGGATAGGCGACTTTAACCCAAAAATGCTCAACATTGCAACAGGCCTTGGCGATGTACACCGTAGCAGAAACCTTTGCACTTACCGTTATTTATTTGACAGAAATAAAGAGTTTAAACGCCATCCCATCCTTTAGTTAAATTAGTAATTACCAGCTACAATAATTAAATTCGCACAAACACAAACAACGTTTCGCCCAAAGGGATATTGATTAATAATTATGGAAAAATTTATTGTTTCCGCAAGAAAATACAGACCGCAGAATTTTAGTACGGTAGTGGGGCAGTCGCATATTACAACTACATTAAAAAACGCAATCAACAACAACCAGCTTGCTCATGCATTTTTATTTTGCGGTCCAAGAGGCGTCGGCAAAACTACCTGCGCAAGAATATTAGCGAAAACAATTAACTGCGAAAACAAAACAATAGATGGCGAAGCCTGCAACACCTGCAACAGCTGTGTTTCGTTTGATAATGGAAGCTCATTAAATATACATGAGCTAGATGCTGCAAGCAACAATTCAGTAGATGATATTAGAAGCCTTGTGGACCAGGTACGCTTTGCACCACAGGCCGGCGAGTATAAAGTGTATATTGTAGATGAGGTTCATATGCTGAGTGCATCAGCCTTTAATGCATTTTTAAAAACGTTAGAGGAGCCACCGCCCTATGCCATTTTTATTTTGGCAACAACAGAAAAACATAAAATTTTACCTACCATATTAAGCCGTTGCCAAATATTTGATTTTAAAAGAATAACTGCCAACGATACAGTTGAACACCTGAGAGAGATTTGTGACAAGGAAACCATTACTGCAGAAAATAGTGCACTTCATGTAATTGCACAAAAAAGCGAAGGCTGCATGAGAGATTCGCTGAGCATCCTCGATAAAATTGTAAGTTTTACCGGTGGAAAATTAACTTATGCAAATACACTTGAGCATTTAAATATACTTGACGAAGATTACTTTTTTAAACTGTTACAATTTGCAACGGAACAAAAACTAAGTGATGCATTGCTGTTGTTTGACGATATAAACCAAAAGGGTTTTGAAGGCGATACTTTCCTTGAAGGTTTTATTGAGTTTATTAGAAACTTGCTGGTGAGTAAAGATGTAAAAGCAGCTATATTGTTGGAAGTTGCAGAAGATTTTAGAGATAAATATATGCAGGCAGCAAAAGAAATTTCTGCTAACTGGATGATTGCTGCTTTAAACACAACACATGAGGCTGCATTAAATTATAAGCAGGCACGCAATAAACGTTTGTGTGTAGAAATGGCGCTGATAAAACTCTGTTACCTAAACCAGGCAGTTGAATTAATTGAGGGCAATGGTGAGTTAGTTAGTAAAAAAAAAATAGTTGAAAGTTCGAAATCTGTTTCTTTTAAATCAATCTCTTTTATAAAATTAAAAGAGGTTGCGCCGGTAAAAAAGATTGAACAGCCTGCAGAAATAAATGAAGCTACACTTGTAATAAAAGAAAAAGTTCCTACCATAGTTTCTGAAAAAAACAGTGTTGCAGAAGCCCCTGTAAATGTAAAGAGCAGCTTTGGTTCTCTCGAAAAAATACGGGCGAGGTTACTTAAAGAAACAAAGCAGGAAAAAGTTTTGTTGGAATTAACAAAGGAAAATCTTGAAGAAGCTTGGACGAACTATACTGCGAGCCTTGCTTTGGAAAAGAAACACCCATCAGTAACGCAGTTTAAAGCTGCAGTATTACAAATTGAAAATGAAAATAATTTCATAGTAATTACCGAAGGGGCTTTGCAGCAGCGTTTTATTGAAACTGAGCGAGCAGGGCTTATTGAATACCTGCACAAATACTTTGGTAATAAACTACTAAAATATTCTATGCAGATAAATGAAAGTGAAGTAAGCCATTATGATGAAGAAAAAAGCCTCACAACAAAACAACAATACCAGCTTATGATTGAAAAATTTCCGTTGGTAAAAGTTTTAAAAGATAAACTGAAGTTGGAAATAGACTATTAAAGGAATAACATTATACAACGCAGAAATTTTTTATTTTTTTTGCATTAATTTCGAACCAAATATTTATAAAATATAATTATGGCAGAAGTAATAAGGATGCCGCTGCTGAGCGATACCATGACGGAGGGAAAGATAGTGGCATGGAATAAAAAAGTGGGCGATAAGGTAAAAGCTGATGATGTGTTGGCTGATGTGGAAACTGATAAGGCAACAATGGAGGTAAATGGATATGTAGATGGAACCCTTTTATATATTGGAGTACCAGAGGGAGAAGCAGCAAAAATAAACCAGATCATTGCTATCGTTGGTAAAGAAGGCGAGGATTATAAGAGTTTGTTGGATGGGGAGGAAGGAGTGGGCAGTGAGCAACCGGCAGTTGACAGTGAGCAGTCCACAGTTAGCAAGGAGCAAGTAACAGAAAGCAAATCCGCAACAGCTAACCCAGAACCCGAAACTACAAACTCGCAACCCGCAACAGCAGTTTCTCTTCCCGAAGGAGCCAAAGAAATAAGAATGCCTTTGTTAAGTGATACAATGACCGAAGGGAAGATTGTAGCATGGAATAAAAAAGTTGGTGATGCAGTAAAAGCAGATGATGTGTTGGCAGATGTGGAGACGGACAAAGCAACTATGGAAGTGGTAGGCTACGAAGAAGGAACGCTCCTATATATTGGTGTAGAGGCAGGACAAGCGGCAAAAATAAACCAGATCATCGCTATTGTTGGTAAACCCGGTACTGATGTGGCGGCTTATGTAGCTGCAGAAGGAAATACGACTACAGATGATGGACCAAAGACGATGGAGAAGACCACGGACGATGGACCACAGACAATTAATACACAACCGACAACTACAAACCCGAAACCCGAAACCAATCAAGCTCCAGCTAATGCTGATGGCAGAATTAAAGCATCGCCTTTAGCAAAAAAAATAGCTGCAGAAAAAGGATTGGATATAAGTAAAGTGAGTGGTACCGGAGATGGTGGCAGAATTGTAAAAAGTGATATTGAAGGGTACAAAGAACAGACCACGGACCACAGACCACAGGCGACCGACAATAAGCAAAATGCTACGGCACAACCCGTAACTCTTAACCCGCAACTTGGAACTGAATCCCACACAGACGTTCCCCTTACACAAATGCGCAAAGTTATTGCTCGCAGGTTAGGAGAGAGTATGTTTACAGCACCGCATTTTTATTTAACGATGGAGTTAAATATGGATAATGCGATGGCTGCACGTACTGCTATAAATGAAGTAAGCCCTGTAAAAGTTTCTTTTAATGATATGATCATTAAGGCTTGTGCTGCTGCACTTCGTTTACACCCTGATGTAAACAGCAGTTGGATGGGCGATTTTATCAGAAAAAATAACCACATACATATTGGCTCCGCATTGGCATTGCCTGAAGGGTTGATTGTGCCTGTTATAAAATTTGCAGATCAAAAATCATTGTCGCAAATAGCTGCTGATGCAAAGGAATTGTACGCTAAAGCAAAAGATAAAAAATTACAACCCGCAGAATTTAGCGGGAATACATTTACCATTTCCAATCTTGGTATGATGGATATTGAAGAATTTACGGCCATCATTAACCCGCCTGACAGTTGCATATTGGCTGTAGGTAAAATTAAAGAAACAGTAGTAAGTCGTGACGGTAAGTTTGAAACTGCAAATGTTATGAAAGTAACACTAAGTTGCGACCATAGAAGTGTAGATGGTGCAGTTGGTGCGGCATTTTTACAGACTTTGAAAAAGTTTGTGGAAAATCCGGTTACGATGCTGGTATAAAATAAACGCATTAAAAAATAACAGCCTTTATACGAAATGTAAAGGCTGTTTTTTATAAATATAATTACGATGAAAGCAGGATCAACGTTGTTTTTTATGTTTGTACTCAACATATGTTTTGCCCAAGAAATTGTAAACTTGGTAATGGTTGGGAAAGATGGAGTTACCGAGAATCCGAAAGAAGCTGAAGGATTTATAGTTGTAAAAAAGGTTGGAAGCCACTTTCAACGTTTAGATTATAAAATGCATGCACCGCTAATAAAAGAAAGAAATTTTACAGACTCATCCCTCACAGTTCTTGACGGAAAATTTTATGAATATCATTCAAATGGTCTGGTTAGTTTATCAGGCGAATATGAAAATAATTTAAAAGAAAAAACTTGGAGTATCTACAACGATACAGGAAAAATTGTTTTACAAAAAAAGTATTTGAATGATGTGTTAATAGAAACAATAGACCCTGATACTATAAAAAAAGAAGATCAACGGAGCGATTTGTTGGGCAAAGATGAAAAAGAGGCTAGTTATGGAAAAAGAGAAGGCGATTGGATGAAATATTTATTAAAAAATCTTAAGGCAAATGTCGCTAATAATTCTATCAATGGTGGGCAGGTTAGGGTGATGTATGTAGTAGATACTTTGGGCAGATTTATAAATATTACGCTTAAAAAATCAGTAGAATTTGTGTTGGATGAAGAGGCAAAGAGACTAATATATACATCGCCATTATGGAATCCTGCATTTCAAAAAGGAAAGAAGGTTAAGGCATATCGAATTCAACCAATTACTTTTATTAAAGGGTAGATATTTTCATTATTTACTGAAAGTTCAATAATAAATCTTACTTTTATCACATGAAATTGGAGGAGGCCAAACAACAATTTATAAATAGCTGGGGGGCGTTTGGAACGCAATGGGGCATAAACCGCACCATGGCACAAATACATGCTTTGTTGCTTGTAAGCACAGCTCCCGTTACACAAGATGATATAATGGATCAGTTAAGCATTAGCCGCGGTAATGTAAATATGAACATTAGGGATTTAATTGGATGGGGCCTTGTAGAAAGAGTTATTGTTTCAGGAGAACGAAAAGAATATTTTATAGCTGATAAAAATATTTGGAAAGTTGCTACGCAGATTATTAAAGAGCGCAAAAAAAGAGAACTTGATCCAATGTTAAAATTGATTAGTCAGCTTGAAAATATTGATGACAGAAAAGAGAAAGATGCAAAGGAGTTTTTGACAGTTGTAGGCGATATAAAAAAACTCGGCAACCATGCCGACAGCTTATTAGATATTATGATAAAGGCTGAGGAAAATAAATTTATAAATGGAGTTTTGAAGATTTTTAAATAAAGAATGACGAGCAAATTTGATAGGCATTAAATGAATAGTAATCCAATTATATTATTCGATGGCGTTTGCAACCTTTGCAATAATTCTGTTCAGTTTGTTATAAAGCACGATAAAGAAAGCAGGTTTAATTTTGCTGCAATGCAATCTGAAACAGGTCAGTCATTGTTGAAACAATATGGGCTTCCGCAACAAGGTTTTAATTCATTTGTATTAGTACAAAATGAAAAAGTATTTTTAAAATCAACTGCTGCTCTAACAGTAGCGAGGCAATTAGATGGTCCGATAAAATTGTTATATGGCTTTATTATTGTACCTGCATTTATTAGAAATGCGGTATATAATTTTATAGCAAAAAACAGGTACAGATGGTTTGGTAAAAAAGAGAGTTGTATGTTACCAACGCCTTCTTTACAATCAAGATTTTTAAATTAATATTATGCAAAAGAAAACAGTTGTACTTGGTGCATCTCAAAATGAAGACCGTTATAGCAATATGGCT
This sequence comes from Ferruginibacter sp., assembly GCA_031416275.1. Lineage (GTDB taxonomy): Bacteria > Bacteroidota > Bacteroidia > Chitinophagales > Chitinophagaceae > Ferruginibacter. Next base: position 8,712 of record JANOTH010000145.1, read on the forward strand.
GTAAAGAAATTGGTAGCACACAACCACCCTGTTACTGCTATTGGTAATAAAGTAGGAGCTATAAATGATATTGAAATAATAAAGGATAATCCTACAATAAATGATGTTGATACTATCACACTGTATTTAAATCCTGACAACCAAAAGCCGTACTACAATTATATACTTTCTTTAAAGCCAAAGCGCATCATATTTAACCCCGGCACAGAGAACGATGAACTTCAAAAACTCGCAAGCGAACAGGGTATTAAAACCATGGATGCATGCACGCTTGTTTTACTTTCTACCAACCAGTATTAAAAAAAATTTTTTGTTTAAATAATAAAATTTTCAATGTGGCGTTTATAATATAGAACCTATCCAAGTATCTATAAAAAACCACAAATGAAAAATTATAGCAAATTTTTGCTTGCAGTAATGTGTGCTGTTTTCACAACTACAAGCTATGCACAGCAAATTGATACAAGACAGAAATTATACGCAACACTCCCAGAAACTATTAATGTTGACAAAGAGCTTTTTACAAGTGTGCTTGAAGCACCTATAGGTAAAGAAGTGTCTTTGCAATTTTCCAACGGCTTTAATTTTACAGGAACTGTACTTAGTAATTTTACAAAGTATGGCAACATGCATACAGTAATGGTACGATCAAATGAAAATACTCCGGTTGTTTTTCAAGTAACTGGAGTACAAACTGAAAAGGGTATTTCGTACTCAGGGCGTATCATTAGTAGTACTTCGGCAGATGGATTTGAAATAAAAAATGACAATGGAACTTATTCTTTACAAAAATTTGAAACCCTAAAAGTTTTGGATCCTTGTAATTTATAATTTTTATAAACGATACTGAAGATCGCCCCAATATCCGATCTCATTTATCAATGAATTAAACCCTAAAATAATGAAAAACCTTACACTAAAAGTGTGCATTGCTGCATTGCTATGCACCTCATTAAATGCTTTTGCTCAAGTCCCTAAACTTAGCAGCAACCCAGGCACAGCAAGCCAACCCAACCCAACTATTTTTCTCGACTTTGATGGTCATACTGTTCAATCAGCAGCGTGGCAAGGAGGTGTTGCTTTTGTTTGCGCACCAGCTGCATTAACTGAGGCCCAAATGACAGAAATTTTTAACAGGGTGAGCGAAGATTATCGCCCGTTTAATGTAAACGTATCTACTGACTCTGCCACTTTTATAGCAGCACCGTTTAACCGCAGAATTAGAATAATTGTAACCCCAACAAGTGGTTGGTACCAGGGAGTAGGTGGAGTAGCGTACGTTGGTTCATTTACATATGGTGACGATACCCCAGCATTTGTTTTTTCAGACCGCTTGGCTAACAGTGCAAAATATGTAGGGGAATGTTGTACCCATGAAAGTGGACACTCGCTAGGTCTTTCGCACCAATCAAGATACGATTCTGCATGTAACCTTACAGAGCAATATAACACAGGTTCAGGGTCAGGAGAAACAGCTTTTTCTCCGGTAATGGGTAACAGTTATTATAGAAATATGACTGGATGGTACAATGGTCCCACACCTTCTAATTGCTCATCAACTCAAGACAATTTAACAACGATAACCTCCCAAAACGGCTTTGGATATCGCACTGATGATCATATAGAAAATTTAAATAACAATACCACTGTAATAAATCCTGATGGTTTTAATATCCAAGGAATAATTTCCACATCTACTGATAGAGATGCTTTTAAGTTTAACATTTCACAGGCAGGATTTATACATTTAGAAGTTGCTCCTTACAGCGTTGGAGGTTCAAATGCAGGGGCAAACCTTGATGCAAAATTGATGTTATACAATGGATCTGGGCAATTAATCAGAAACTATGATCCACTAACTACCATGAATACTGTGGTTGATACTTCGCTTAATGTTGGTGTTTATTACCTAAGAGTAGCAGGTGCCGCCAATTCCAATATAACAACTTATAGTAGCCTTGGTTCTTACAGTTTAACGGGTTACAGAGGGCCATTGCCAATTCGTAACATTAGCCTAAAAGGCAGTAATGACAAAGGATTACACAAATTATCGTGGGAAATAATTGCAGATGAACCAATTGCTTCTCAACTATTGGAAGTATCCTCTAACGGATCTAATTTTCAACCGATCGTAATGGACGTTGATGGTATTAGAAAATACGAATATAACCCATCAGAAAAGAGCACACTTTTTTACAGACTTAAGGCAACGAATGTGCTAGGCCAAAGTTTATACTCAAATATTGTAACAGTAAAAGTAAGTGGTAGTAGTACTGAAAAATTATATACCGTATCAACTTTGGTACAAGACGACATACTAGTAAAAGCAACAGATAATTTTATTTATACCTTATTCGATCTAAATGGAAGAGTTATCTCTACAGGGAAGGAGCTAAAAGGTACCAACAACATTCCTGTACAAGGGCTTAGCAGAGGAATGTATGTTCTGCAAATGATATCAGATAATTATAAGCAAACAGAAAGAATTATAAAACAGTAAGGTAGATTCATGTGTAAAGTAAGGGAGTCGGTGTTAGGGACCGGCTCTCTTTTTAAAAACAAAAAATTAAAAGCGACGGAATTAATTGGTGCTTTGGTTAGTTACAAAATATGAAAATAAAAATATTAAGTATAAAACAGTAAGGTAGATTCATGTGTAAAGTAAGGGAGTCGGTGTTAGGGACCGGCTCTCTTTTTATTTTACAGAAGTCAGTATCAAGATGTAAGTATCAAGTATCAAGATTTGAAAGTATCTTTTACACTCAGCGTTTTATCTTTTGTCTTTAATCTTTAATCTTGTGTCTTGTGTCTCAAATCTTGTGTCTAATATCTATTTCTCCATCAGCTCCTCATTTGTCTCTCCAATAAAATCAAGCATTTTCTGCTTGCCTGATTTCTTTACAGCACTTGTAACAAAATGCCGTGGTAAAAATTGCCAGGTTTGTTTCATGGCATTTAAAAAATCTTTTACATTTTTACTTACAATGCGTTGGTTTTCTTTATCACTTTTGGTGAAAGCCAAACTGAATGAAATATTCCATGTCTTAAGGTTTTCTAAAAACTCCAGGTCAATTTTTTGGGGGCTATGCCGAGCATCTATTAACACAAAGAGGTGAGATAAGTTCTCACGTTTGCGCAAATAATTTTCTATCATTTGCTCCCATTTTCTCCTGCTGCGAATACTAACTTTTGCAAAGCCGTAACCCGGAAGATCTACGAGATACCATTTTTTATCTACCACAATTTTTTTGCCCTCTTCACCACTATTGCTTACAATTTCAAAATGGTTTAACAACTGGGTTTTACCGGGTGAGCCGGATGTTTTTGCCAATTTATCATTGTTACAAAGCATATTAATTAAGGATGATTTGCCTACATTACTTCGCCCTATAAATGCATACTCGGGCCGATCAGGTGCAGGGCATTTTTCAAAATCAGGACTGCTTATTATGTAGGTAGCTTTTTTAATTCGCATCATTACTAGTTAGATAAAGCGCAAATTTAACTTTATATGTGCATCAAAAATTAATACACCTGTTTATAGGCTGTTTTAAACAACTTATATTTGCAGCAACCATGGCAAATTTTGAGCACGACAGTATTGTTCCATATAAAGACTCAGAGCTGAGTAAAACAAACCAGGTGGCAGATATGTTTGACAGTATTGCGCACCGATACGATTTTTTAAACCGTTTTTTAAGTGCAGGTATTGATGTAATGTGGCGCAAAAAAGCGATTGGTTTTTTAAAAGATATTAATCCAAAGAAAGTGCTGGATGTTGCTACAGGTACTGCAGATGTAGCCTTGATGACCGAAAAAATATTAAAGCCTACAAGTATTACGGGAATAGACATTAGCGATGGAATGTTGGAAATAGGGCGAAAAAAAATAAAAGAAAAAGGGCTGGACGCAGTAATACAATTATATAATGGTGACAGTGCGGCTATTAAATATGCAGATAATAGTTATGATGCCGTTACAGTGGCTTTTGGCGTAAGAAATTTTCAGCAGTTAGAGCTTGGATTATCTGAAATATTACGAGTATTACGCCCTGGTGGCAAATTAGTGGTGTTAGAGTTTAGCCGTCCAAAAAAACCAATTATTAAAGGATTTTATAATTTTTACATGAAATCTGTATCACCCAATATTGCAAAAATATTTTCTAAAAATAAAAACGCATACGCCTATCTAGATGCATCTATACAAAAATTTCCTGAGGGAAAAAACTTTACCGACATACTTGAAAAAGTAGGGTATAAAAACATTGTAAACAAACCACTCAGCTTAGGTATATGCAGCATTTATTGCGGAACAAAATAATAACAACATTATTGGTTTTATTGCTGCCCTTTTTTGGAAAGGCACAATTACGAAATGAATTAAACCAGCTAGATCATGATGATGAAAGGTTTCATTTTGGCATTAACCTTGGCGTAAACAGGTCTCACTATAACATTTTGCATAGCACTAATTTTTTACAATTTGATAGCGTAAATGTTATTGAGAGTATTAACAGTACCGGAATAAATTTAGCAGGTCTGGTAAACTTAAGGCTTAGCAACCATTTTGATGTTCGTACCTTTCCAATCAATTTAATTTTTACAGAAAAGGCTTTTCAATACACCTTAAAAACGCCCGACGTTACAAGGCTTGAAGATACGCTTGTTACTAAAAAAGTGCAGGGTATAACTTTAGCTTTTCCTGTACAGCTCAAATTTACAAGTGATAGGATTGCTAATTTAAAGGTGTTTATGATGGTGGGCGGAAGGGTAGATTATGACCTTGCGGCAAATGCGGGTAAAAAAACAAACGAAGATGCTATTACCCTGCAAAAGTTGGATTATGCTGCAGAAGGCGGTATTGGCTTTCATATCTATTTTCCTGTGTTTGTATTAACGCCAGAGCTTAAAGTAACTTATGGGCTACGGAATGTTTTAGCACCAAACAATGCACTAAAATATTCGAATACGATAGATAAAATAAACTCCAGATCAATTACTTTTTCTCTGACTGTTGAGTAAGCTGGTAAAAAATGCTACCGCTCCTACGTTCAATAATGCGGGCAACTCCTTCTTAGATGTACTATTAGTTTACAATCTTTTACTCACTTGTTTTCCTATAAAAAAAGCAACCAGTTTCCTGATTGCTCTACTAAAATTCTTAAAGTAGCTTTTTAAAAGTCATACACACGTTTAAACATATTTAGCCTTATGCCTGCCGTAACCAATGTTGTGTTACTTTGGCCTGTTTGGTTGGCAATGGTATAAGTTCTGTGCTGAAGGGAGGCGTCTAAAAATAAATTATTTTTTAACTCGTAAGATACAAGAACGGTACCGTTAAAGGAGTTTGCTTTTGCTCCGCTGCCAACTTTAAAACCATTTTCGCTCACTCGGGTTGTGTTTAATCTAAAAATATTTCCACCAAAATTTTTACCTGTACTATCTAGCCCCTGCTGAAAATAAATAGCCCTTGCGTCTATCGTCCATTTTGGTGCAGGTTGGTAGTGTGCTATACCAATAAACTCCTGAAAATTTGCACCGAGAGGGTGCGCAAGTGGCTGGTTATAATGTGTGTAGTTAGATACAGAATCGTTGTGGGAATAAGTAAATGGCCTCACTCTATTTACCTCGCCCTGCAAATCAAGATTTTTTATACCAAAAGCATCAACATATTTTACACCGGTTTGTATGGCAAATTTATTTACCCAACTAGTTGGATTATTTTTTACCTGGTTTAAAATAAATTCATCTAACAAAAACTGACCGTAAAATTGTAATCGGTGGGCAACATTTGCTTTAAAATCTAAACCTGCAAGCGCATTATCTGGGCTACCAATCGATCCTTCAATGTGTCTATAAAAAATAACAGGGTTTAGGTATTGAAAGTCAAATCGATTTCTTCTGCCGAAAACTACGCCCTCAAACAAACCAATGTTCAGCCATTTTGTAACATTCATGCTAAGGTGATGAATGGCTGCATACTTTCTATCGAGCAATGTATCGTTGGTTTTGGTGAACTGTGGCATCAGTTCCATAAAAATATTCTGGTAATTAAACTTCCATACTTTGGTGTTTATTTTTGCAAAGAGATAGCTGTTACCCCAATCGCTCAAAAATAAACTCCTGTAGCCGTTACCAATAAAATTTTTATCGTATCCTAATTGAAAGTCAATAAATTTTGCTGCATTAAAAGTTAAGTAACCTCTTGCATCAAAATAATCGACTCCAGAATTTTTGAAAGTTTTGTAAAAGCCATTTCCGGGTACCGCCCTAAATGTTTTAACCTGCTCTTGAAAAAACCTAGGCCCTCGTTCTTGATTATCGGTAATGTAAGAAGAGAATCCGATTTTGTTACCAATACGGCCACGAACATTTACCCCACGTGAATTTAAATATATGCTCTCTTCGTACCCTGGTTCAACTGCTTGGTGTATTTGTAATACAGGGTTTATAGCAAGAAAAAGATCTTTGTTATTTACCTCCAACATATTAGCCTTTGTTTTATAAAAAGAGTTTAACAAAGGCTTTTTACTTAAAAAACTTTCTTTCGGTGTTGTAACCCATTCGCTGTTGTTCATCAACAAGCTTTGTAGGTTATATTCATCAACTTCTGTAAGGTCGAGATCTGTCCAGTCTCTAAATTTATCTACTCCGGTAGAATCTTTGTAACCCATACGTGCGCTATCTAAAAATGTTGCTTCTCTAACAATATATTTTCTGTTGAAAGGGCGAAGGGTAGAAAAATTGAGGTCGGTATTTGTCTGCTGCTTAATTTCTAGTCTATCTATAAACCGAGCTTCTCTTGCGCCTTGGTTTAAGTAGGTAGATTGTGCTGCTGCACTTAATGGACAAATAAAAATAACCAGTTTGATAAAGCTTTTAATAATTTGCATTTAAAAGTGGATTTTTAAATTTATAGTTTAAATAATAAGCGAATGCAAAAGTATCTTTTTAAAGACATACTTGTGGTAAACGAAGGAAAAATAGCTCATACCGATTTGTTGGTGGTAAATGAGCGAATCGAAAAAATTTCTTCCTCCATAAATGTAAAAGAAAAAGTAATAGAAATATACGGTCAAAATAAACATCTTTTTCCTGGAGTTATAGATGACCAGGTACATTTTAGAGAGCCGGGCCTTACCCATAAGGCAACTATAGCAACCGAGAGTGCTGCAGCAGTAGCAGGTGGCACCACAAGTTTTATGGAAATGCCCAACACCATCCCCAACGTTTTAACGCTGCCTTTACTACAAGATAAATATGATATTGCTGAGCGTACTTCTGTAGCTAATTACTCATTTTTTATGGGCGTTAGCAATGATAATGCAGAGCAAGCGTTGCGGGCAAATGAACTGAAAAATAAAATAGCAGGTCTAAAGATTTTTATGGGTAGCAGCACCGGTAATATGTTGGTGAATAACCACGCTACGCTTGATAAAATTTTTGGCGGGAGCGAATTATTAATTGCTACCCATTGCGAAGATGAAAGAATTATAAAACAACAATATGAAAATATAAAAAGCATAAAGCCGCAATTGGAAGCTGCTGATCATCCACTAATTCGAAACGAAGAAGCCTGCTACGAATCATCTTTAACTGCTATTCAATTTGCAAAAAAATACAATAGCCGTTTGCACATATTGCATATTTCTACTGAAAAAGAATTACAACTTTTTGGCAATATGTTTCCACTAAAAGAAAAACGAATTACGGCGGAAGTATGTGTTCACCATCTTCATTTTACTTCAGATGATTATGAAAAGCTTGGCTACCAAATAAAATGCAACCCTGCTATAAAAGCGAGTTACAATAAAAAAGCTTTATGGGAGGCTTTGCTAGATGATAGGCTCGATGTAATTGCAACAGACCATGCCCCACATTTAATTTTAGAAAAGGAAGGTTCTTACGAAAATGCACATGCAGGCTTACCGCTGGTGCAACATGGGCTGCAATTAATGTTACATTATTATAAAGAAGGGGAAATAACTTTAGAAAAAATTGCTGAAAAAATGAGCCATGCCGTAGCAGAATGTTTTATGATACAGGATCGTGGCTATGTGAGAGAAGGCTACTTTGCAGATTTAGTGATGGTAGATTTAAATAAAAAAAATACTGTTACAAAAGAAAATTTATTATACAAATGTGGCTGGAGTCCATTTGAAAATTTTACTTTCTCGGCTACAATAGAAAAAACCATGGTAAATGGAAACTTCGTTTATGAAAATGGAGTTGTAAATGCATCACATAAAGGGAAGAGGATTTTATATAACAGATAGTTTGGAGACATAAGATCAAAGGCAAAAGGCACAAGAGAACTTTAATGATGGCTTATTCATTTTAAGAAGTCCTTTTTTTTGGATAATCAGAAATCAAGAAATTTTGTCTTTGTTCATTTATCTTTCAACTTTTGCTTTAATCCTTTGTCTTTAATCTTGTGTCTCAAATCTAAAGTCTAATTAATGGAAATTGACAAAACTACACTTGCTGATCTAGTAATTTTTGATAAAGAAGAAGAGTTTTCTATTTTTAATAAAATTAATTTTACTACTACGAGCCGAGGTAAGGAGCAGCTTAAAAAAAATATCAGCTTTCCATTACCGAATATTGAATCCATAAAAAGCACACAGAAAACCTTGCTTTATATTTTAGCTAAAAAGGAAAAATGGCCGATTGTTATAAGTAATGGTACGATACTTATGGTAGAGCGCTTTTTTGAATCTAACATTAACCCAATTCCATCAAAGCCCACTACACTCAGCACTTTTAGCTATAAGTTATTAAACAGCCACGACTACTCACTTGTAAAATATTCTGTAAGGCATTGCTTCGATTTTATAAAAGGTATGCAACAGGCTATTGTAGTTTTTCTGGAGCAGGATACACCTCAATTATTAAAGAAACAGTTAGAGGATGCAAAAAAAATGCTTGATAAAGAAGTATTTAAAATTATTGCGGAAAATAAAACTGTGGGAGATGTAAAGCCAATACAAATGCTGGAGCTCGGTCATTTTATTAGGTATAAATACAAGCGTAATATGCTTGATCTACTAAATGTTTTTGGGAAGTTAGATGCATGGTATGGAATGGCAATAGCGGTTGAAAATTACAAACTTTGCATGCCAACTTTCATTGAAGATACAATGCCTTCTCTCGAAGCAAAAAGTTTATTTCACCTAATGTTGCACGATCCAGTTTCGTATAACGTGCAGCTTAATCAATCGACAAATTTCCTTTTTCTTACGGGAGCAAATATGGCGGGTAAAAGCACTTTTATTAAAGCTTGCGGCACGGCAGTATACTTAGCGCACACAGGCATGGGCGTACCTGCACAACAAATGCAACTAAGTTTTTTTGATGGTATACTAAGCAACATAAATGTGATAGACAATATTGCCAAAGGTGAGAGTTACTTTTTTAATGAGGTGCAACGCATAAAAGCTACTGTACAAAAAGTGAGTGATGGTAAGAAGTGGCTTATATTAATTGATGAACTATTTAAAGGTACAAATGTGCAGGATGCTATGAAGTGTAGCAGCACCGTTATAGAAGGCCTACTAAAAATAAAAAATTCTATTTTTATCCTCTCTACACACCTTTACGAAATTGGAGATGAGCTAAAAAAACATCCCAACATCGCTTTCAATTATTTTGAAACAGCAGTAAAAAATGACCAGCTAAGTTTTAGTTACCAATTAAAAGAAGGCATAAGCAATGATAGACTCGGATATTTAATTCTAAAAAAAGAAGGAGTTGTAAAGATGCTGGAAGATATTTAGTATTCAGTTATTCCAATATCTTTTCAATGTGTAAAAACTTGCCGTCTTCCTGAATACCTTCTACCACTACTTTAAACTTTTTAGCACTGTCATTATTGTAAAATGAAAAACTTACTTTCCTGTTTTCTTTATCAGAATTTAAGTAAGGGTTCCAATAAAGCGTAGTTCTTGTATCTGTTAGAATATCATTATTCTTCTCAATTGAGTAATCCGGAGAAAAGAATTCTTTGCTGGAGGAAAAGCCTTCTAAAAAGCCTTCCGTTGTATTGGCAAGTATATTTGTTGCTATCGCACCAGCATCTTTTTTTCTGTATATAGCCAAGGATCCGCCAGAACCGGATGATAAATTATTATTAAATACTTTTACCAATGCTACATCTGATACTTTTAATGTAGCAACATCATTTGGTCTAACTTCAATTTCATCTAAAAAAATATTCATCTGCACCGGCCCGCCCATTAGGGTTCTGGTGCCTCTAAACACTATTGAATAATCAATAGGACCACCTGATATATTGACCCCGGTCAATTTGCTTTTTAGATAATCAAGAATATTCAATCCTGAGGAAACTGGCTTTGTAATAAAATCTAATTCTCTCAAAGCAAAAGATCCCAGCCTACCAGTTGTATTATTGTTTTCGAAAGCTTCTTTCTCAGAACGTAGTCTCACTTTTACCTTAATGTCATCCATTGTTATCCCTGAAAAATCATTTGCAGTATTTAATTTATATAAGGAACTAATTTCTTTGTATTTAATATCATCTGGTGCAAAAAAATAATAGCTCGGCAATTTAACTTTGGGTAGAAAAAATAAGTTAGATAATGTGGTACTAGAAAAAGACAACAATAAATCAGTTTTTCTTGTCATTGGATTTTTTATATTCAGGTTTACGGTGTCAGTAAAAATGAGCCCATCTAGTATAAACTCGCCTTCACCATTTGTTTCCATAGGAACAAAATCCAAGCTTTTACTCTTTGATTTAAAAAATACAGAAAATCGCTTATTTGCTACAGGCTTCCCGTTTATAGGATCTTTTACCATCCCTTTCACCGTAATATAATTTGGATCTTTTATACTCATAGATGGAAATCTGTTAGATAAAATTTCATTCCAGGTATATCTACGCCACCCATTCGTAAGCAACACAAGATCTAGGTTATCGGCACGCACTTGGTCATTCTTTTCAAAATAATAAGATGGATTAAATACATATCCTTTAATGTCACTAGATAGCAAAAACCTTGAAACAATATTATCCTGATCGTTAGATGCTACTTCATTGCTGGTAACAGACACTGCATAATTTCCACTCAAAGTATCAAGAAAATTCAGTGAGAAAACATTTTTAGCTCGGGCCGAAAAGCTTACTGTATCGGTTTGTAGCGTACCGTTGCTCACATACTCTTCGGCATTTATAAATACTAACCTTTCTGCGAGTGGCTGGTTTTGCCTATTGAAAATAGTTACCTGTAAAATACCCGATGGCAACTGCTGCGCGGGAATTGTACCAACCATCTTTTTGCCTGAAAATTGTAATGGCACTTTAAAAGCCATCTGGTTGTCTTCTATGCCCAACATATAATCAGGAACCATATTTTCACCTGTTCCCGTTTTTGCATCTACTGAAAAACGCAAATTTTGTCCCTCCCTTTTTATAGACAAAACCACCCCTTCTTCTTTTACAATGGGCAGCAACATTTCCTTTTTATATTTTCCCGCTATTAAACAAGTGGCTAAATAAGTCTCGCCTGCCAATGGTATAAAATCGAATTTCCCCATACCATCATGGCTACTCATAAACCCTGCAACATCCTTCCCTTTCGAGTCTGATATTTTACCTTCAACATTTTGCGGCATTCCAGCCTGATCTGTACATTTAAAAGCAACCGTATTTTGTGTACCCGCTACAAAATTGCCTCCCTCCGGAAAAAAGTAAGTTGAGTAAATTGATTCTTCAGGTATTTTGGTATTTCTTTTTTCAGGATTAAAAATATTCAGCGCATGCGTATAAAAATTTGTTGTGCCAAAATTCATTAGTTGCTTTGTGTAAGCTCTTATTGTGTAAATGCCCTCGTACAAAGTTTTTGGCAATACAAAATCGCCCACTGCCGCACTTCCAACTATCGGCAATATTTTCTTTTGAATTACTCTACCGCTGTCGTTAATAAGCTCAATAGCAAAGACCGTACTTTTTAAAGCAGGTAGGTATCCTTCCATCAAGTAAGCTTTAAACCACATTGTTTCGCCCACCAGGTAATTTGGCTTATCGTATTGTATGTATATTTTTTCAGCAGTATAATTTTCTCTCACCTTATCAATAATATTCTCAGGAGCCTGAGAAAAGGCAAACTTTGAAAGCAGCAAAAAGGCAGAAAGTATAAATAATTTCATAGGCGTTGTTTCAAAAAAATAGTATCTAAAATAGTTGACCTTGTATGGTTGAAAAATTCATTACCCTCGTTCTTTTAATTGACTTGCGAGGTGCAGTTATTTTCATTAAGCCCATTTCCCCATCCCTGCTTGCCACATGCACTCTTGTACCACCTGCATTTTTTTCGAACAATTTCTGTACAAGTGTTGCACAGTTATTATCTTTTGAAAGATGGGCTAAATACAAGTGACTCATAAAGGCAGGTTTGTGCTGCATAAAAAGGTCTAGCGCTTGTGTATTGCTTAGGTGCCCTAACCCACCTATTATTCTGCTTTTTAAAAAAGCTGGATACGCTCCTTTACTCAACATGTCTTCATCGTAATTTGCTTCTAAAAAAGCAGCATGGCATTTTTTAAAATGGGTAATTAAATGTTGGCAGGGTGCGCCAATATCAGTAAATACGCCTACGGTAATGCCATTGCAAGTAATATTAAAACTGTGGGGATCTGCTGCATCGTGAAATTTTGGGAAGCCTGTAATGCTGAGTGAGCCAATATTTACAGGAACATATGCTTCAAATAAAAAAGCACACTCAGGTCGTAAATGGTAACAACCTTTTCTGGTAGCATCGGTTACGTAAACAGGCATACCGTATTTATCTGCAAGGCCCGCAAGCCCACGCACATGGTCAATGTGTTCGTGCGATACAAAAATGGCTTTTACTTTTTTAATCTCTAGGCCGAGCCTACTCATGCGCCTTTCGGTTTCTTTACAACTAAGGCCCGCATCTATTAACACTGCCTCTTCCTCATTACCCACATAATAGCAATTGCCATTGCTACCGCTGTTAAGAGATGTAATGTAAAGAGACATGTTTGGTAAAACTTAAAGAGAAAAATTTGTTGTGCTTTAAAAACAAGCCCAACGATTTGTCGGGTAACAAAGCAGTATCAGGATCAATAATTATTCTTAATTATGGTAATGGCTTTCCTACAGCTACTTTACAGTCATGCCCTGGTTGCCCGTGTGCAGGATTTATTTTTCCTGTAAAAGCAGTTGCAGTTTTTGAGGGTGTGCTAATCGAAGTATTCTGTAATGCAGGCACTATCGCATTATTTTGAGCAAGTGGTGCAGCCGGAGTAATTGTTGTTGACCCATTTGACGCTGCAGGTTTTGCAGTATTTGTAGGTGCAGAATTTAATGGAGCGCCTACAGATATATCACATCTGTGCCCTGGTTCTCCGTGCGCAGGGTTCATTCCTTTTGCGGTAACTGTTTTAGGAGCTGTTGTTGCAGGTTGAGTAATTGCAGGTTGTGTTATGGTGGTTGGTTGTGCAACAGTCGTTGGCGCTGTTGTTGTTTTTGCAGGTGCTGAGCTTAATGGAGCACCCACAGAGATATCGCATCTATGCCCAGGTTTTCCATGTTCAGGATTCATACCTGCTGCAGTAGTTGTTGTAGTTACAGATTGTGGTACGCCGGCTTGGGTTATAGGAATATTGGTATTAGAAATTGCGGGCATTTGCTGTGGCAAAGCTTGTGAAGCCGCACTATTATTTGCACTTGTATCTGTAGTTGTACTTTTCAGTGGGGCAATAGAAAGATCTTGCTCAGGCTTGCTGTTGTTACATGCCACCAAACTCATTCCTAGTACAAAAAATAAAAATATATGTTTCATAAATAATTCAGTTTAGCTGTTTCATCAAAAATAAGCTTTGTTGGCTGCATTACCACTGTATAAATTCAATTTCCGCAGAGCGTAAAATTGGAGTAATCTGCTGCGCAATTTTTTACCTTTACCCAAAAAATAATTCTTTGCAAACAACACATTATCCTCTCATTATAATTGGTGCAGGCCCCATTGGTTTAACCTGCGGTATTGAAGCTAAAAAAGCAGGCATTGATTTTCTGATTTTGGAGAAAGGTTGCCTTACAAATTCTATTTACAATTACCCGGCTAACATGACCTTCTTCTCCACATCTGAAAGATTGGAAATTGGCGGAATTCCATTTGTATCTAACAATCCAAAACCTACCAGATCTGAAGCATTGGAATATTACCGCCGTGCAGCGGCTAACCAACAGTTAAATATTCGTTTGTTTGAAGAAGTGACGGGTTTGCAAAAAGAGGACGATGGATTTATCATTGTCACAAACAAACAGAGGTACACGGCGGCGCACATCATCATCTCCACAGGCTTTTATGATATTCCATATTTGCTCAATGTACCGGGAGAAGATTTACCTAAAGTGACACATTATTACAAAGAGCCGCACCTGTACGCATTTCAAAAAGTGATGGTGGTGGGTGCACAAAATTCAGCCATTGATGCAGCTTTAGAAACCTGGCGAAAAGGTGCAGAAGTTACCATGGTAATACGTGGCAGCGAAGTGGGGCAGCGTGTAAAATATTGGGTGAGGCCCGATGTTTTAAACCGCATTGAAGAAGGATCAATAAAAGTTTATTACAACAGCAGCATAAAAGAAATAAGAGAAAGGGAAGTAGATATTGAGACAGAAAATGGTTTGGTGACCATACCAAACGATTGGGTACTGGCACTTACAGGCTACCAGCCTGACTTATCATTTTTAGAAAAAGCGGGTATACAATTAAGTGAAGATGAAATTAAAAACCCTTCCTACAATGAAGAAACCCATGAGACAAATGTGCCCAACATTTTTCTTGCAGGTGTTATATGTGGTGGAATGAATACACATCGGTTGTTTATAGAAAACTCCAGAGAACATGCGGTGAAGATTATGGAGGTTATTAAAACAAGAAAAAGTACTGAAAGACTGGATGCAGTGTGATCAGGCAAAAAATTATTTTTATAATTAATAATAACATAAATTTTTAAAGCTCGATGCAGCATTTTTCAATTGGCGGTTTGTTAACATAAATGTTTTGAGCGCTTACTTTCACAAACATATATTCGTAAAAAACTAACATTATGAAAGCATCTTTACTCTTCCTTAGCATTTTTATTACGGGTATTTCATTTGCCCAAAACGGCAAAAAAATGAGTACAACTCATACAAATATTTTAAAAATTGGTACTAACACATTTTTTGAAGGTGATGAGTTTCCTTTTAACGTTGGTTGGGAAACTAAAGTGGGTAATCGTCAGTCTATTCAAATTAGTTTATCGCCAAGGTTAAACAAAAATGATTATCAAAATACCAGAGGTTTAGCATTAAGTCTTGCTTACAGAAAATACATTTCAAAAGGAAAAGAGGGTTTACAAGGATTGTACTTTTCGCCTGCTGTTAAATATGGTGTTTTAAAAGACAGCCACAGATATCAACATTATGTTTCTACAGGTCCAACCACTCCTCCTACTATCATTGAAAAAACAAGCACCTATAAAGTTAATTCCTTGAACGTTGGATTATTGTTTGGTAAGCAATGGGTTTATAAAAGTGGATTTAGTTTAGATATTAGCGGTGGCATTGGTTTTTACAATAACAAATATGATGGAGATAATTCCAACAACTATTATTACAGAACCAACCAAAGTGAATATGGGATAACACCCAATCTAAACATTAGTATTGGGTATGCGTTTTAGAAAAAATTAAAAAAATTACTACAATACATTTTTAAAAGAGACTGTCACTTATCATTAGAGGCAGTCTCTATTTTATTTTAAACATATATTACTTCAATAGAAAGCTGTACTAAATTTATAAGGGTAATAAAAATAAAAAGGCATACCCACAAAGGAGTATTTACAAAGTGATGTACACTTGGTATTTTCGCTAGCGATTAAATAAATCTTTACCTAAAAACTAAAAGGATGAAAAAATTATTTGCAGTCCTGCTGCTGATGTTTGTTGGTTTAGCATCTCAAGCCCAGGCAATAGAAAAAATAGAGCTAGATGGGACTGTCTATACTGTTACCAAAAAAATACCCGAAGAAATGAAATACATTCTTGGTGAGTACCAATACGAATGGGGTAAAAAAGGCAAAGAGCCAATCGTATTGTTAACAGATAAGAACGATGGCGTTTTTCAACCACATATGGTAGCACCAATTCCAATTACCTTTTGGCTTGACTGCGATGAGAAAGGTGTGGTACGTAAAAAAACAGGTATCAACGGACGTTATCAGGTTACACTTCTTTTAAAATATGGCGAAAGTGCAAGTAAAAATTATGCAACCGGCACTTACGACCTAATGGGTGTAACTGTTGTACCTGATGAAAACTATGCAGTTATTTATGGTGAGCGTTATAAAAAACTGAACCCATAATTTAACCCACAATACTTTTTAAAAGCAGCTATCCATTAGCTGCTTTTTTTGTAACCTCACCTAAGCAACGATTTAGAAAGATTAGTTGTCATGTAAAAAAACTATATGCGAAGCATAACTCGGCTTATTAGTATTTTTTTATTGCTTGCTATGTGTTCTTGTAAAAAAGACAAAGCGCCAAGCGAGTGTTTCTCAAATGCAACAACAGTGAGGGTAATAAATAATGTACAAGCAACAATTAAAGAATCAAACGGCAACTATTTTATTATGGAACAAGGATCTATTGATACCAAATTAAATCCTTGCAATTTAAACCCTGAATTTTGGATAAACAATCTTCCTGTAGTTATCACTGGAGAAGTAAAGCTTACTTCAAGGAACTCTCAACCTTGTTGCACCGATAATTTTGTTATTACAAAAATTGAAAAATAATTAGTGATAGATTTCTCCAACTAATAAACGGTTACAGGAAAGTGAGAAAAGTCATTCTAATGTTCAGTGACATTCATTTGGATAAAAAAGGCCATTACCTCAAAATTCTTCTCTCCTATTTATTTCCATTAAAATAAACATCCTATATGTCCTGAAATTTATTTTCCGTAATTTACCTTACAAAATAAAATTTGTTTATGGCTCATCATAAAGAAGAAACAAACGGTGACAACAAAACCCTTCACCACACCCGCAGAAAGTTTTTTAAAATATCTTCCGCACTTACTGCAGTTGCATTAATACCATCTGAAATATTAAAAGCGGCAGATGATAAACTAGATGAAAAAGTAGCAG
>JANOTH010000146.1:0-6527 GCA_031416275.1 Ferruginibacter sp.
CACCAATTTTGATGATGGCTGGAATAGTACTGTAAAAGAAAATTGGTGGTTGTAAATGCAAAGCCGTTACTACTTTTTACTTGCGGCTCATTAATGTGTGTCTGTGAAACATCTTTTACTTCATTGTTTTTTTCAACAACCTGTTTCTTTAGGTTGATAGATTCTATAAAATACATCAGATCTTTTTCGTAAACGTCTGTGTTTGTAAGCGCTATCACATTTATCATCTTATTTGCGCTGCTGGCTGTTACAAGTATTGCCACGCCTTTGTTTCCGTCTTTATCGAAGGGTGCATAACCACTTAATATTTCCCACCCGTTTTCTAATTCTGGATTTTGCATTTCGGGTTTGGTTGCAATCGGTACCATCTCTTTAACAACGGATGTCCAGGCTAAATTAAAATTTTCTTCAGCATCTTTAGTGGCAGGTAAAGCCTTAAACAATGATATGGCACAGTAAGTGCCGGTAGCTGCATCCTCTTTGGTAAACTGCACAGCATTCTCTGTTTTTTCTTTTTTCCAACCTTTAGGTGCGGAATAACTTGCTAGGTCAAAAGTTTCTTTTTGTGCAAATACATTGGTCGAAAAAAGTACGATTGATAAAGAAAAGTAAAATATTTTTTTCATAATGAAATTTTGAAGCCTAAAAGTATTTACTGTTAGTTAGGTAGCCTATCCTTTAAAAGTGGGATTTTCAATTCACTATTAATCTTTCGTAATTTTAATATTGCTGATATAATAAGTATCATTTTCTGCACTGTTGCCACTACAATCAAACGATAAGGCATTAAACAAATGCGCATCTGGAATAGCTTTTTGGTAGACAGCTATACTTTTTCCATTGATATAAACCTCCAACTTTTCAGCTAATTTCTTTATAGTAACAGCAATGCGGTTATTTTTTTTATTGTTGGAAAAACCTTCTGCTGCAAACCATTTACTTCCAGTTAAATATCCCGGAGGGTAAGGGAATTTTGTTTCCAGTGTTGCTTCACCATTGCTACCGTTAGAGCCTGGGCGTACTTTTAATTTAATAAACGATTCGGCATTGCCAGGTGAGGTTTCTCTCGATAGTTGCAAGGTTAATCCTTTTGCTCCCCAGGTAAAATTTTGTGGAGCTACAACATCATAGGTTAAAGTAAAATTTTGTGGCAATGGCTTTTTTAAAGCTAGTGCATTAAGAGAGTGGCCTCTGAGCTGTACCCAGTTTCCATCTAAACCATCAAGGTTAGTAACAACAGCTGTTGTACCTGCATTTAGTTTTGCCTGCCAGCCAATGGGTTTATATCCTACTGCATTATTTGAAAAATCATCGTAGAAAAAAACATTTTTATCGGCTATGATTTCTGTCGCCTTCTCAGAACGTTCTTTAATTGTCACTTCTTCTTTCAGCGTCGGTGAATGCAAAGGTTTATAAGATTGACCCTTAACTTTTTCAGGAGCAAAGAAAAAATTATAGAAGTATTCAAAATTAAAATTATTGAGAATTGATTCTTGAAGGTGTTTGGCATAAGACTCATTTGTCAAGCTTAAAGTCCACCTCATAACAAGCCATTGAGGTTGATCTTTTTTACAAAGTTCTTTTGCCGTTTTTGTTACTTTTAAAATTGGAAAGCGAGCATTACCATCATTCTTATCAAAAATGTCATCGTATCCTTCATTTGCATTTACAAAACTGTAAAGGTTTATTTGGGCATCGGGTTTTAGTTCGGCAATTTCATTCCAGTTACTTTTGTATTTTTTTTTAAGGCGTATCAGATTATTTTGCGCTTTTAAAAGTTTATCATTCGATAAAGCCTCAATCTTTTGCCAGTTAGGGAATTGCTTTTCAGCTTCTGTAAAAAAGTCTCCAATAGTAATCTGTTCAAAAGGCAATGCTGCATTATCTTTCGTCATTACAACAACGTGCTGGCTGTTTGTATAAAAATGATGGTAGGGTTTGATGTTTTTGTGGGTATCAAAACCAAATAAATTACTTTTTATTTTTTCATATTCAGGATAACCAACTTTTTGTGCTTTATAATTTGTCCATAAAAAATAATATTCGTCAGCACTTGATATAAATGAAACAGGTGTTGTAATACTCTCTAGCTGATTGGCTTCAATTTGCCAGTTGTCTCCAAGATTATTTTGAGGAACAAATTTCCCTTTCTCATCTTTTTTTAGGTATATGAATATTTTGGTTTGTGCACCATATGAATGTGGAAGCGCATCTCTATGCTGGTTCACTGCATTTCCAAGTAAGCTGTTGGTTGGACTAAATCTGTAAATATAGTTTTGGAAATAAGTTGCATTTCCCAAACATCCTTTTGGCAGATATGATTGTTGCATCCATTCAACAAACTGCTGACTATATCCTATCTGCGTAGCACTGTAAATTCTATTCCCATTTTGTTTTGCCTTCGGAGCAATTGCGTGTTTCCGAATTTCCATCCAGCCAATATCAATATCAGCAATACTTTCGAGGTTAAAGCCAATGCGATCAACGTACACAGGCTGGGCTTGCGCACTGATGGTAATTGCTGCAAGCGCAATGAGAATTATATTTTTCATTTAATAAACTTTTAGATCCATTCATAATCCAACTGATTTTAAACTCAATAAACCAATAGTTGCTTAGTTAAAGAATCCTTATACCAGTTGCTGCGATCTGTATGTCTTTTTGATATTCCTTTTTTTCTGTCCTTTTTGCAGTAATGTATTGACCCGGTTCAATACCTTCAATCGAAATTCGTTTGCCTACAATATTTTTAGGAACAGTAAAGCCGTAATCTTTTGTTCCAACAGATACAGTACTTCCATCATCTTTTTTTACCCAAACAGTTATACAGTCTTCTTCGCACCAGTCTACTTTTACTACTGTACCGATTAAAATTGATTGGCCTTTCATTGGCCTTGCAGTGTTGATATCAGCGCCCCTGTAATTCCCAAATGTTCTTTTTTTGCCAACGTACACATCGTCTTCTGTTTGTTGGGCATTTGCCGTAATGGCGAAGAAAATCAACGGCAGAATTTGTAATAACATTTTCATGGTTTTATTTTTTTACTTAATAATATTTTTAATTTTTAAAAAGTTTCACTAAATCATTTTACGTATAAAACTTTTCTTCTGTAAGTTATTTTACGTTTTTGTTTTGGTTAATCTTATCAATAGACAGGCACATTAGCAAAACTGCATTTCAATTCGCCCATAAATCCTGTAGTGAAAGTTTGCTGCATGGCATCACCTTTTGTTATCGGCTTCAGTCCTTCATTTACCATGCCTACGGTAAAATAGCCACTTGCTTTTCCATCGTTAATGCTTTCAATCACAAACTTGCAGGTAGGTGATGCAGGTGGAAGTTTTCTTACCAACGAGTTATCTACATAAGATGATAAAGCACCATTTGCAATTACATCAGAAAATTCTTTTATGTAAGGTTTTTTGCCTGCGCCATAATATAAAACAGCTTCAGTATTTCTTATTTCAGAAAACGTCTTTGTGCCATACATCGGGTTTTTCTTGTTGGCTTCTTCAAAATTAAAAGTCTCTGCTTTAAGGTTTGGGTTTACAGATTGTAATTCTATTTTTAAGTAATTTTCTTTGCTGTTACCTTCCTCTTTACTTGCAGTAAATGTGTACCGGTTATCAGCCGTTTTCATAAACTGTGCATAGGGCAAATTCATGGTAAGTGCTTTGCTTTGTAGCTTTACTGTTGGCCCATCTGTTTTAGAAACATCCGTATTATCAGCACTCACCGAAGATTTACTTGATTTTGTTGCAGGTTTAGATGCAGGTTTGGCTGCTGGCTTTGTGCTGCTAGGCACTCCCGCAGGTTTTACATATTTATCTGCTTCTGCTTTAAAAATAAATTCTACTCTTCTGTTTTGTGCCTTGCCTTCTGGGGTGTTATTATTTGCAAGCGGTTGTGTCTCTCCACGTCCCTCTGTGGTTAGTTTACTCTCGTCAATTTTGTATTGCGTTACAAGTATATTTTTTATTGTCTCCGCTCTATCTTCAGATAATTTAATATTAGCCGCATCGTCACCATCGCTATCTGTGTGGCCTATTATTTTTACAGGATTTACAACGTCTTTTAAAACTTTGCTTACGTCCAGCAAAGCTCCCATACTTTCAGGCTTCAGTTTCGCAGTACCGGTATAGAATAATAAATTGCTTATCAGTTTCCCTTCCTCAAAACGTGCACGGGTATCTGGTATATCTTTAGCAATGCGAATGTTGCTTATATAACAATCACTACCACCAACACTACCAAAAGAAAAACCTAATTGGTTAGGTAAGTAATCTTCATTAACGGCTGCTAAATCAAAAATCTTATTCTCATTCCACCAAAAACGAAAACGCTTACCCTGTACACACATGCTCACATGTACGGGAACTGTATTGCTGAATTCAAGGCTCTCAGACATTCTATCTGAAATGGGTTTGCCTATGTTTGTATTGCTGTATAATGATACCCGGCTGCTTTTGCCTCCGTTGCCTAAAATAGTGCTGAGCAATATGGCGTTTTTACCGGTCCGTAGAATACCCTCATCAGTTACAATATTTCCGCCGGTGTTGATGAGTTCAAAATCAATGCGAGGGTCATAAGTATTTTTTACCAGTAGCAGATCAAACTCTATGGTAAAATTATTTCCCCAGCTTTGTTTTTTATTCCGGCTAATGTGGTGCGAACTTGTGGTAGCCATTTTTACCCAATTCCCTTCCAGTCCATCTATGGTTACTACTTCTGCCGAGGTAGAAGTTATCCACCCAAGGGGCGTTTCGCCTACATTGTCTTTTTCAAAATTGTCATAATGTAAAATGGTACTACCGGGTACAAAATCAAATTTGCTGTATACTTTTAGTTTGGTAGCTGCCATGGGGTTTATGGCTGTATTTATTTCAGATGCAACAGTAGTTTCTTTGCCCTCAGTTTGTTTTTTTTCTGATGTTTTCTCAGTCGTTTTGTTGATGGCCTCTTCTGCTTTTTGTTTTATTTTTTTAAAAAGTTGAGCTTGGGTATTGGTGAATGCAAAACATAGAATTAGTAGCGTGAAAAAATTTTTCATAATAGGTAATTTTTATTTTGTACTTATTTAATTTATTGAAAAGGACATTTTTTATTGCTTCGCATCTTATTTCCCCAGCATATTTTTTAATGCAGCAAAATCAATCGCAGTTTTTATTGCCGTATAATTATCCTCAAATACAGGGTCGCCTTTGGATATTTTATACACCACCGTAAAAAATTGAGGACATGATTTTGCTAATGATTTTCTGTAATAACCCAGGTTTGGTTTTACCGCAAAAAATGAACCCCGAGTTCCTTCCGATACAAAACCTGTAAAGCGCTCTTCATCGTTCCAAATGCTGATGGCAGGCTTGCTCAGCTCTTCTTCGCTAGCAAGTAACTGGTCATTTATATTTTTGAGAAATGTATTGTAATACGAACTATTACTTTGTTCTTTTATCGTTTTTTCCAGTCGCTTTTTCTGAATGAGTAAATATTCTTTCCTGTTTAAAAAGCTAAACGGCAGCGTATCTCCGTATGTTATTAACCAACGGTATTCTTTTATTTCACCTGGTCGGCCATAATCTCCAACCACTTTCTCACCAAGGTACCAAACACCGTCTTTTTTTAAGGGGCGTTGTTCCAGTTTTAAATAGCCCCTAAAATCGTCAGGCTCCATGTTGGCGGCATACAAATTACCTAAACAATAAATAACGTTTGCAGCTACGTTTACAGTGGTTGGCGTAGAAATATCTACATAGAATTTTGATCTGTCAACGCTGTTTGGATCGCATAAATAGCGCAATATATACATTGAGTAATAGTATGGATCTGCTATATAAATTTGCCCTGCATAAGGTGTTTTACCAAAAGCACTCCCATAAGTTATCTGGCATCCTGTGGGTTTATAATTTTTACTGATCATTTTATGAATAGTGCCTGTCACGTTTTTCTCTTTTATTAAATCAGCAGGCGTCACATTCTTTATCGAGCCTTTCAAACCTTCTTTCCAAGTGCCTTCCAACTTGCGTAATCGTTCAGGGGTACAATCTTGTGCATAGCATTTAAAACAAATCATTAAAGTTGTTATAAGAATGATTTTTTTCATGATTGAGAACGTTGTTTTATTTGATGCCTTGAAGAATCGAATTTCCCGAAGTGCTCACTCCGCTGTTGACGGTAATTTTTACATCAGCACCCGCAATGTTTACGCCTGCTGCGTTGGCGCTTATCCCTGCAATTGCTCCAACATCCGTAATGCCTGTATTGTCCCATTCTACAAGACCGCCCAAGGTGGCTTCGGCTTCAGTGCCCATTGGGCCGTCAAAACCCTTGCTAATTCCCACGATGGCAGTACCTGAATACCGGCCGGTTTCTACATTAGATTTATAATCAATTTTTACTCCGCCAAAATCAAATTCGCCAGTTAAATTGCTACAGGCTGATGTGATTTTAAACACGCCTAAATTCATGGTGCTTATGTACTGGCAGGCTACATCATCAAAATTTTGCAGGCTTTCAAACTTTGTTGTTT
>JANOTH010000147.1:0-2398 GCA_031416275.1 Ferruginibacter sp.
TCCAGGCATTGGAAGCGTTGCCCAACCGGGCTTTGCAGGTGTAATGCCTGCAAGGTTTGTAATGAGTGTTCCGCCGGTTTCCGTCTGCCACCAGGTATCAATAATCGGGCATTTATTTTTACCAATATTATCATCGTACCAGTGCCATGCTTCTTCATTTATTGGTTCGCCTACAGTGCCTAATGTTTTTAAGGAAGATAAATTTTTTCCCAATAAAGGCGCATCACCAAAACTCATTAAACTCCTCAGTGCAGTAGGTGCAGTGTATAAAATATTTACTTGGTGCTTGTCTATAATATCCCAAAATCTGCCAGCATTTGGAAAAGTAGGAATACCCTCAAACATAAGACTCGTGCCTCCTGCAGCCAACGGTCCATAAACAATATAACTATGACCGGTTATCCACCCAATATCTGCCGTGCAAAAATGTATATCGCCCTTATTGTATTGAAACATGTTTACAAAAGTGAAAGTGGTCCAGACCATATATCCTGCAACACTATGCACGACACCTTTTGGTTTGCCGGTACTACCTGAGGTGTAAAGAATAAACAATGGATCTTCGGAGTCCATTTCTTCCGCAGGAAAAGAAACCACTCCATTTTTTTCTACTTGGTCTTCCGCAATATCCATTTCATCTTCCCACCAAATATCTCTACCTTTTATCATGCTTACTGGCGTTCTTGTTCTTGTATAAACAATTACTTTTTTTATGGTTTTATTTCCAATCAATGCATCATCAATAACTGCTTTTAGCGGAATTATTTTATCGCCACGGTACGAGCCATCGCATGTTACAATAAATGTTGCTTGTGCATCTTCCAACCTATCTGCAATACTTTGTGCACTAAAGCCACCAAAAATTACAGAATGGATAGCACCAATTCTTGCACAGCCAAGTACTGCATAAGCAAGCTCGGGCACCATGCCCATGTATATACAAACACGGTCACCTTTTTTTACACCATTGTTTTTTAGCACCTGTGCAAACTGGCAAACCCGTTTGTGTAGGCGTGCGTAAGTAACCGTCCGCACTCGCTCTTCAGGGTTATTGGGTTCCCAAATAATGGCAGGTTTATCGGCCATGTGGGGCAAATGCCTGTCAATACAATTTTCAGTGATATTTAATTTTCCACCTGCAAACCATTCAACTTTTGGTTCAGTAAAATTCCAGTTTAAAACTTTTTCATACTTTTTTCTCCAGTAAAAATTATCTGCAACTGCTGCCCAAAAACCTTCAGGGTCATCAACAGACTTTCTATAATCGGTGTGGTACTGTTCTAATGATTTTATTTGATAGGGGTATGACATGTATTTTAAATTGAAATGTATTCGCTCTAAATTAATATATTTATGGCAGTTGGTTCAAGTGAATGTGTTACAAAATTAATTATTAGTCAATGTCGGAAGTGTCTACAAAAGGAATTGGTAAAGTTATTTTTTCTTCCTCTCTAGGTACTTTAATCGAGTGGTACGATTTTTATATTTTCGGCATGCTTGCCAAAACCATTTCTGCACAGTTTTTTCCCGAAGGAAATGATACCGCTGCTTTATTAAGTACACTCGCCATTTTTGCTGCAGGGTTTTTGGTAAGGCCATTTGGGGCATTGTTTTTCGGAAGGCTGGGCGATATGATCGGCAGAAAATATACCTTTTTGTTGACTTTGGTTTTAATGGGGGGTTCTACATTTTTAATTGGACTAGTACCTGGGTATAAAGCAATTGGTATAGCTGCGCCACTACTTGTTTTATTGCTAAGATTGGTACAAGGACTTGCACTTGGAGGCGAGTATGGTGGCGCCGCTACTTATGTTGCAGAACATGCTCCTGTAGGTCGTCGTGGTTATTTTACTGCATGGATACAAACCACTGCCACATTAGGTTTGTTTGTTGCGCTTGGTGTAATAATGCTTGTGAAAAATAATATGACCGATGCGGCATTTAATGCAGAGTGGGGCGGTTGGCGTTATCCTTTCTGGATATCCATTTTATTGGTTGGTGTGTCCATTTACATCCGTTTACGCATGAACGAATCACCTGTATTTGCAAAATTAAAAGCGGAGAAAAAAACATCTTTAAATCCCTTAAAAGAAAGTTTTGGCAAGAAGGAAAATTTTAAAATGGTTTTGCTTGCGTTGTTCGGTGCTGTAATGGGGCAGGGCGTTATTTGGTACACCGGACAGTTTTACGCACAGAGTTTTTTAGAGAACACAGTGAAGATTGAATTTGTACAAAACCGTGAAATACTTCTGTGGGCAATAGGTTTGGCAACACCTTTCTTTTTAGTGTTTGGTGCATTGAGTGATAAGATTGGTAGGAAATGGATTATGCTCACCGGTATGTTGCTAGGGGTAATTTTTTACCGACCAATATTTGGGGAGTTGTTGAGGAGTGCAGA
>JANOTH010000148.1:0-4300 GCA_031416275.1 Ferruginibacter sp.
CCTGGTTCATATCAAAATCAGGAAAGCCCTGCCCAAGATTTATGGCATTATGTTCTACGGCCAACGTGCTCATAACTGTGAAAATAGTAGTGCCTGCATTTGGTAATTTACTTTGTATTGTTGGGTTCATATTTTGCGTGAATAGATAATGGATAAGAATTTATGTTTTGTTGTGCACAACAGTTAATCTTGTGTTTTTCGAAGCCGTTGTATTCTCTTTCAAAATTACAACATGAAGCAGCTATTTTTCTTTTTACCGAGTTTACTAATTTTATAAAACTCATAGCCTCAAATATATTCTAAACCACTTGCATGTGCGCTTGGTATTTTAAAAAATTTGGCAATATTCCTTTAGGCGAAAGTGACGTTGTGTAAAATTTATATGCATATGCAAAGCTGTATAAAATCAACACTAAGACAAAATTTTTGTAAATCCAATGCCTTTATATCAAGAGCAATTGGCGAAAAATTCAATTATGTTACTCCATTTGCAAACAGCTGGAACTAATGGCAATGTATTAGCGCTTAATAAAAAAACCGCTACTTTGATAAATAGCGGCTTTATAAGAAGAAAAATCAATTACTTTTTTTGCACTGTGGCTGTATAATTTTTACCATCAACTGCTACTCTTAAAAAATACATTCCATTAGCTAAAGTAGCAGGCAACTCAAATATTATAGATTGAGAACTTTTCGGTAGAAGCTTAGAAGCTATTGAACGACCATTAAAATCTAAAAGTGTTAACACCCCATTAGAATTTGTTTTTTGGCCTAATCGCAATGAAATATTTGTGGTAAACGGATTGCCATTTATAACAATGAATTGGGCTGGTGCATTGTTTTTTATAAGTACTGTTTTGCTTAAACTTGTTTTTCCATCGAGGTCAACACTTCTTAAGCGATAATAATTATTTTCCAACAACAATGACTCGTCAGTATATTGGTAGCTTTTCAACGTAGTGCTATTGCTTGCTGCAGCAATTGTTGCTATTTTTTTGAAATCGTTGCCATCAAAAGATTTTTCTAATTCAAAATGTTTGCTATTTGTTTCTGTGCTTGTTGTCCATTCCAATAATGCATTGTTGCCTTTTTTTATACCTGTAAAATCAGTTAAAGTAATTGGTAGTACTGCCAACGATAATTGAGTCTTCCACATTCCATAACCGTGGGTCCCTACTAACAGGGTATTGTCAGAAGTACGAAGGGCTAAGCTTGTGATAACAGCATTGCCTATTTCACTGCTGCTTTCTTGTGCCCATGTTGGGGCTGCCGGTAGGCCGGTAGCATTAAATAAACCTGCAGAGGTACCTACAAAATATTCAACGCCTGTACTCGTGATTGCTATGGCGCTTGAGCGGTAAGACGGTAGTGTAAGGTTTCCTTCAACTGCCGTCCATGTTGGTGTTGCAGCATTTGCATTACCTGTCCAAAACACACTTGTAACGCCATAATTTGAAAGGGTGACCATAAGCGTATCATCATTTCGAGGATTAACTGAAATACTACTTACATAGCTTCCTGTACCAAAAGGATTGGCCGTTGTTAAATCTACCGGCGAAGTTGCAGCGGCTGCATTAATTGGATCATCTAACCTAAATACTTTTCCATTTGATGTGCCCATAAACAAGCTTGAAGTAGCTGCAGAGTATGCACCACGAGTTGTAGCAAGTGCAGAAATATCATTCGCACTACCAACACTTGAGCCTATTCCAGACATCGATGTCCATGTACTAGAAGTTACAGAGGCAGCTGAGGCTGTTCTGTAAATTAAATTATCATTTGCATAATATAAGTTGGTTGTATTATCAGGATCAAGTTTAAAAAGGGTAACGAACAAGCCACTACCACTTTCTCCGGTTGGAGTAATTAGGTTACCGAAGTTATTTGCCAGACCCGACGTTCTCCGAATAATATCACCAAATTGAAATCCTCCAAATTCGGTTTGTACTCCAGCTATAGGAACATTAAGACCTACAGAGACTCCATCACCCCCTAACACAGGCTCAAATGCAGTTCCATTACCACCTGTGTTTCGGGTAGTTCCGTTATCTTGAGCTCCACCAATTACTTTATTATTTCCGGATCGTGGGTCTATATCTACGTAGTAGTATTGATAGGTACGGTATCCATTGTTTATCTGTGTCCATGCTACGGTTCCCGCCAAATCATCATTTGTTCTTTGTATTCCTCCGTCATTGTAACATAACATGATGGATGTGTTTGTTGGTTGGAATGCGAAACCGTGAATATCAGGATGTGAATTAGGATACAATTCATAATCAGCCGTAGAATTATAACCTCCAATACGAGTCCATGAACCACCCCCGTCTAAACTTCTATAAGCATTAGTACCGCCAATAAATATAGCATTTATGTTATCGGGTTTTACAGCTACTGCTTGGTCATATCCACGCTGTGTTGTAAATGGATCGTTGCCAGGACTTACACCCGGTTCATCGGGAAGTGTCAAGGTAGTCCACGTTGCTGTTCCTGCATCATACCTATAAAATTCGCCATTAATTGCTCCCGTAACATCAGTTGCTGTAGCATACAAAGCGAAAACAATATTTTCGTTACTAGGTGCAATTGCAATAACAACTCTTCGATAGTCCCCGTTCGCATTCCATCCTGTAGGTACATTTGTTGGGCCTGCAATGCGAGTCCAAGATCCTAATGCTCCAGTGTTGGAAGTGAATATACCATCTGCTCCCACGCTGTTTGTGCCTCCAAAGCCTGCATAAAAAATACCGGTAGATGTAACCGCAATGTCGGTTAGTTGACCAGAATTATCGAACGTTCCGCTTAATACAGTATTCCAGGAATTACCCCCATCAGTTGATCTGCGGATTGCAGATAAACAAGCAATATAAATATCCCCGTTTAAAGGGTTTACAACTACCTTGCTAATAAAATCTGAATTTGTAGAAAATGTTTCGAGAGATGTGGTATTTGAATTTAATAATCGGCTCCATGTTTCACCATTGTCTGTAGACTTATAAACACCGTTGCCTCCGTAAAAAGCTCCTGAACCACCGCTTGCTGAATTTCCAGAGGCCTCACCCACTGCATAATACCAGGTATCCAAATTTCCCGGTCTTGTATCCTGTGCAATACTAGTACAGCTATAATGCTCACCAGTTGGGCTTTTTCGCACCCAAGTTGCACCATTATCAATAGATTTATAAACCCCACCGCTTACACCTCCTGCTATTAGCACCTGGTTGGTTGTGCCATTATAACGAACGTCGTAAACTAATGAGCGTGTTCGCCCACCAAGGTTTTCAGGCCCTTGAAAAGTGTAAGGAGTACCGCCCAATACCCTGCTCTGCAACTGCCTGTCTATGATGGCTCGGGCTTGTATCTTTTCATTTTCAAAACTTCCCTCAGGTATTTTACCCGTAACGGGGTTTTTCAACATATTAAACTCATACGCTAAAGCCCCTTGATAATCAGTGCTAGCTTTATCGTGATTTTTGCTTTTTAAAGCATGTTGCTTTTTGACATTGCTTTTGCAACCAATGAAATTAAATACTAGAAAAAACATAAAGCATGTTGTTGCGAAGAGGTTTTTAGGGAAATACTGCATTGCTAAAATTATTTTAAGTTAATAGCAAACGGCAATGCATGCTTTTTATTGCGAAATCATATAAACTTATCTCCCTTATTTCTCTTTACTTCTGCTACGTAATCTTTTATCTCCTGCTCTTTGTCTTTTTTGCAAATAAGTAAAACATCTTGAGTATCCACAACAATAAAGTCGTCTAGTCCCTGTAATACCACTAATTTATTCTGCGGTACCTGCACCATATTTCTTGTTGCATCTATAACCATAACTTCATTGCCACCCACTGCATTTTCCAGATAATCTTTTTCAAAAGTTTCGTATGCGCTTGTCCAGGTACCCAAATCGCTCCAGCCAAATGATGATGGTATTACATAGACATTGTCGGCTTTTTCCATTACTGCATAATCAATAGAAATATTGGTGCATTGCGGGTAAATACGATCTATCATTTCTTGTTCCCTTTCAGTGTTGAAAAGATTCTTTTCCGCCTCAAAAACTTCATGCAACTCAGGTACATTGTTTTCAAAAGCTTTTATAATGTTTTTTACCTGCCAAACAAATATGCCTGCATTCCATAAAAAATCGCCACTTGCCAAAAATGTTTTTGCAAGTTCTTTATCAGGCTTTTCAGTAAATAATTTTACTTTATAAATATTTTCTCCGGCAGCTAAAGATTCGTACTGAATATAACCGTACCCTGTATTTGGGTTTGTCGGTTTTATGCCAAGTGTTATT
>JANOTH010000149.1:0-2362 GCA_031416275.1 Ferruginibacter sp.
TGTTGTGGAACACGTTGAAAAAGGTCGGGTCTTTTTTGTTGTAAGTTCAGGTATCGTTGTTCAGGTGATGAAGTTTTAAACTCGTCAAAATTAATTTGTTGCCTAGCTAACAATTCTTCCGATAATTTTCCACACATTATTTCAAACTTTGGAAATTTACTGTTTATTTGAACTTCCATATCAGCATTTGAAACTGTAAGAATACTGTCTTCAATACAACTAATAAAATATTCAGAAGGAAGATTATTTTTTACACAATGCGGTGTTAACGCATCCATTTCTGTGTAAAAAGCTGTTGTCTTTTCTTCACCATCTATGATGTAATATTTCCTTATGCATCCTTTAAGAACAAAGTAGCTTTCATTAGATTTTTGTCCTTCTTTTAGTAAAGTTGTTCCTTTCTTTACCGAGCGAAATAAATCCAAAGAAACGATTGCTTTCTTTTCATCTTCTGTAAGAGAAATGTATTTAGAAATAAAGTCAAATAGTAAATCTTGCATTTTTTTCTTGCCCTTGTTGGCATCCTAAATTAAATAAAACTTTTGACAGTAATTGCTTGTAATTTTAAACTGTCGCCGTTCTTGGTTTGCACCGTAGCTTAGAAGCCTAGCGCAGCAATAACTTAGGCTTGCTCGTTTATTAGAAGTTTTAGGCGTATACAAATGTTGTTGGTACGCCTACCGCACTTTGCCTTCCCTTCGAAACCAAACAACGGCTGCGTTTATTATAAGGCAAAGGGAAGATGCATGGTTACCAACAAGGGCACGAGTTTTTCATCTATAAAGTTTTTAAAAAATTCTTTATTAGTTTTTCTGTTTCGTTTGGATGGCTTAAAAAAATATAATGATGCCCGCTAACAATTTCTTCAACATTGTAATTCAGGCATTCTTTTTTAAAATTTGACACTTCTGTTTGATAATATTTATTCCATCGTATAATAGCTTCTGATGCAATTCTTTTATTTGTTGTATCAAAAAGCTGATAGCCTTTGTATCTGTCTGATACGGTTTCTCGCTTACCATAGATTGCCAAAGACCGACATTTTACACCCTTAAATGAAATAGGTTTTACAAGTTTTAGAACCTGTTCAAACGAATAATAGACTGTGGTATCATCTGTCATAGTTCCATTTGAATTTATATTATTTGTTGATGTCCATTCGCCAATAGGGAAAGTAAATCCATCTTGCTTTTTTTGCTCATTTGAAACATAGTCAACAGTAAATGGTAATGTGTCTGGAAGATTTGGGCTTTGTGGTGTTTGTCCTAAAACTGAAAAATCAGCATGATTATATGCTGCGTCTAAATAAACTGTCGCCAATAATCTATTCGGATATTGCCTAGCAATTGTTGAAAGTTCATCCCCTGCAATTGAGTGTCCAATCAATATTACCTTATCCAAAGAAAACTTATCTAAAACTTTTAGAATATCTAAAACCAAAGTATCAGTACTGAAGCCATTTTTTGTTCTTTCTGATTTACCAAATCCTCTTCTAGTTATTCCATAAACGTGATGTTTGTCTGTAAATTTTGGAGCAAAGTCTTCATATATATGTGCCGAATTACCTAAGCCTGTGATAAAAATAATCGGTGTCCCTTTTCCACCCCAGTCTAATACTTCTAAAGTGTTGTCAGTAAAACCTTTTACAAAAATTGACTTAAACTTTTGTTGTGAAAAGGCGGTTGTCAACAGTCCAAAACTAATTATTAACGAGAATATTTTTTTTGCTATCATTTAAAAAGGCTTGTCTTTAAAATTATGGCTAGCGTTGGGGCTTTGTGGCAGGTGTGGCATTAGAAATTCGTCCCCCTGTAACCGCTGCTTGGCTTTTGATAAAGATAAATATTAAGAACTAATGCCGCAGCTTTTTTCGTCCGCCCTAACCAACGCCCTACTATGCAGACCTGCTGAATGATACTACATCAAGCTAAACTTATATAAAGTTCAAACTCTTAATTGTGCATTTTAGATTCTCTTAAAATATCTCCATCTATTTCTACCCGTTTTTTATTTGTCTGGTAGTTTATTCAATTTTTCTTTACTCATTTTATTTTTTGGATGTAGCTGTACTGTCTTTGCATATGCTGCTATTGCATTATGATATTTCTTCTTAGAAAGATTGCTCTGTGCTAAATTCCTTGTTGTGCTATAAGTTTACTGTTGCAACATGGTATAATTCTTGTTTTTTAATTTTTCACCCCCTTTGAAAAATTCACTTAGCAACAAATAGTGTAAGCGATTTAAAAAGTAGTATTCTTTTGTCTCGGTTGGTACTTCGCCAATTTCTTCGCCTTCATCTCCGCAGCCGCTTGGTTTTTAACCAGCGGCTTACATCAACTAAACAGTCTGTTTTGAAGATAAA
>JANOTH010000150.1:0-11476 GCA_031416275.1 Ferruginibacter sp.
ACCACCAATTTTGATGATGGCTGGAATAGTACTGTAAAAGAAAATTGGGTAGAAGTAACGAAAGGGAATGTGATTGTATTGCTTCATTACCCAAACAAAGTAGCAGATGCGCACAATTTTGTTTTGTTGGATGGGTTAAAAAATGCATGGGATGTGTTGGTAGCTCCCCGTTACAGTAGCGCAACCAATATGCAATTTAGATCTTCGGGCAGTTGGGAATCTATAGAATTTGCTGAAGCAGATATGATACAAAATTCCACGGGAAAGAAAGTACATGTGGTACTGTTTAAGAAAAACTTTAATAACGGTTCAGGTAAGTATATTGAGTTTGTAACACCTACCAAAACAGATTTTGAAAAGGAGTTTGAAGCATTTGAAACAGCCTCCGCAAATTATGGAGGTGGTCCCGGTTTTCAAAAAATGGCAAACATGGTAGGCTATAATAAGTTTGCAGTTTCAGCTGCTGACCTTATAGGAACATGGACCAATGACTTTTCTGGAATGACGCAATACGTGAGTGCTTTAACAGGGTTAGATGCAGGTGCTACTACCCATGCGTCATCCCAACAATTTGTATTTTCCGGTGGTAGTACGTATAAATGGGATCTCGGCGTAGCAAGCGGTACAGTGGGCAACGTAAAATTTCAAAGTGTAAACGCAGCGGGAGAATTTAATTTACCCAACAATTGGCAAATATATTTTTCCAAAATGGAAGGTAAACCAAAAACATACGATGCATATTTTTCTTGCGTAAAAGGTAGCCGATTGCTATGGCTGTCTGATGTTACTTACCCGGGTTACAAGGCATTTGGCAAAGCCCATTAAGAAAATATTTGAAACAAATTGAAGACTAATAAACTATTTAAAAAAACCTCTCAACAAAACAATATGAAACAATACATTTTTCTTTTAGTGTTTTTGCCCATCACACTCTTAGCACAAAAGCAAGAAGTGTATTTGAGACTAACGGATGCTGCAGGCATACAAATAAAAGGCGATGCCGTTACCAGAGGATTTGAAAGATCAGTATCTGTTCTTTCCTTTAGTTCAGGCGGTAAAAACAATTCCCAACTTTCCTTTAACATGAATGTCATTGGCGCTTCAGCGGATTTAAAAAGAGCCATGAGTAATGGTACGTTAATACCAAATGGAATGCTAACAGTAACACAACCTGGCTTGACTGCACCAACCACTGTGTACACAATAAAAATGGAAAATATTAGAGTAACTAGTTGTACCGAATCAATGAGCTGCAACGCAGCGATGAATACAACCGTTATTATTTCTGCAGCCCGTATCGGTTGGACATATTATGACCAGGGTAAAGGCGGACAGACAGTTTCCCGTAAATACGGCTTTGACAATGAATCAGGAAAAGAGTGGACAAATTTTTAATACTAATAATCTAAATTGAAAATCATGAAAAAAATACTAGCAATTGCAAGTTCTCTTTTACTTGCTACAGGCATTAAGGCACAAACTCCTAAGCCCATAATTAAAAAAGAAACCCAAAAACAACCTGTTCTTAAGCCAGAAGCAGTGATACAGCCAATGGATAGTGCTAAAAAAAGTCCAACTTATAAAGACTATAAAGACCAACCAATGCCTACTAAGATTGGACATGAAGGAATAAAAAAAATTGGCTCATCTCACATTAAGAGCCCTGCAACCAAACCTTAAAAAAGAATGTTTGCATTTTTAAAGAGAAATATAATTCCTCAAAGTAACGGTATTGAAATACACCCTAGTGCAATACACGGCTTGGGTGTATTTGCCAAAAGTATATTTAAAAAAGGGAACACAATAGAAATTGCTCCACTTATAATACTCCCTGAAAAAGAAAGAGAACTTTTACAAACTACGGCACTCTTTAATTATTATTTTTTAGTAGAAGGTCATCAAAACTTGGTGGCTCTTGGCCTTGGTTATAGCTCTATCTACAACCATGCAGGCACTGCAAATGCAGCGTACACCATATCCTTAAGCCAGAGGAAAATTATAATTAAAGCATATAAAACAATTTATCCGGAAGAAGAGATCACTTTAAACTACAATGGAGATCCCAATAATACTTCACTGGCTTATTTTGAGCAAAACCCTGCATCGCAATGACAAATAAATTGTACTTAAAAGAAATAAAAGGGAAAGGAAGAGGTGTCTTTTGCAAAGAAACCATTTATAAAGATGAAGCGATAGAGATTTGTCCCTTGCTGGTTTTACCAAGCAGTGATTTTGATGCATTATCGTCATCCCATCTTATAGATTACATTTTTAATTTTAATGTAGAGGAAAAAACCGTTGCTTTGGCACTCGGCTTTGGTTCTTTGTATAACCACCAAGTTTACCCAAATGCTGCATACATATTAAACAGAGAAACTAAAGTGATAAGTTTTTTTGCATTGGAAGATATTTCGGCAAACAAAGAGATATGCATAAATTATAAAGGAGCGTATGGACAAGATTTTAAGGAATGGTTTGATTTAAGAAATATCGAGTACAAAGAAATGTAGCTTATTATTGCTTATAGAGAATTCTTTGTAACCGTTATGATATGAAATTCTGCAGGCTTTCTGTTTGCAATTCCTGCAATTAAAATCATCTTCCTATTTGCAATATCTACTGCGGTCATGGTTTCCATTCCCATCTTAACAAAGTAAGCCTCTTCTTTTTGCGAACCAAATAACTGACCACTACTGTAATACCTGAACAATAGATCATCAGCTGCAGCTCTTATTTTTATCCAGGTTGGTTGGGTATTTGGCTGGCTTACATACGACGAAACAATACTGTTAAGCTCAATTTCAATCGTTGTTTTTAGAAGAGAATCAGCTTCATATTTGTTAATACTATTTTTGTATTTACTAAAACTTCTCATCCTTGATAAATCTTTTACAACCAACTTTTTTTGCTGTGCAATAGTATTTAGACTCATAAATATCATCAGTACAAATATTGAATATTTCATAACGTCGCTTTAATAGTTCATAAAAATACAATTCAACATCATAAACAAATTCCCCTTTTTAAGGGATAGTAAATGGCAACAACCAAACATACTTTTATGTTATAAATTTTACGAAATGAAAACCATTTTTTGCACTGTATTAATATGCTTTTCAGTTTTGCTGCAAGCTTGTAAAACAGTTGCTGTAACCGGCCGTAAACAATTAAACCTTGTACCTAATGCAATGATTCAATCTCTTGCATTTGCGCAGTATGATTCTGTTGTAAAAGTAAGCAACACATTGCCCCAAAGCGATGACAGAGCACAAATGGTTACAAGAGTTGGAAGCCGCATACAGCTTGCGGTAGAATCCTATATGCAGCAGAATAATATGAGCAAAGACGTAAAAGATTTTAAATGGGAATACAATACCATTAATGAAGAAATTTTGAATGCATGGTGCATGCCTGGTGGTAAAGTGGTGGTGTATACGGGGCTACTACCTGTTACTGAAAATGAAGCCGGATTGGCAGTGGTAATGGGGCACGAAATTGCACATGCAATTGCAAGACATGGAAATGAAAGAATGAGCGAAGGCTTATTAGTTGGCTTTGGCGGGCTAGTATTGGCGGAGGCATTGAAAGAAAAAAAACAAGAGACACAATTACTATTTTTAAGTCTGTACATGGTTGGTTCAAAACTGGCATTTGAATTACCCAACAACCGCATGCAGGAAACGGAGGCAGACAAACTCGGTTTAATATTTATGAGCATGGCAGGTTACGACCCCGAAGAAGCCATCAACTTTTGGCAAAGAATGGCAGCAAAAAATAGTAATAAGAACACACCAAGATTTCTATCTACGCATCCTTCTAATGAAACAAGAATTAAAACGATTAACACCTTGCTACCTGAGATAAAAGAAAAATATTACAAAACAAATACCTCAAATTAATTCATTCACAATGGCTAACCGAACACCCAAAAAAAAATCCCCTTTTTCCATGATGCGTAATTTAAATTATTGAAGACAATTTTAATCTACCATTACGACACAATTTTTTTAGCACTAATAATACAATAACACCAAAACTACATTTATGCAAAACGAAAACAATCCTCTTGCTAACACAACTACCGACGATGGAAAAACGGTAGCGATCATTAGTTACTTAACCCTGATCGGTTGGGTAATTGCATTCGTAATGTATGGCAGCAACAAGCAACCACTGTCTGCATACCATATCAGGCAGTCGCTT
Source organism: Ferruginibacter sp. (assembly GCA_031416275.1). GTDB lineage: Bacteria > Bacteroidota > Bacteroidia > Chitinophagales > Chitinophagaceae > Ferruginibacter. The sequence goes on from JANOTH010000150.1 coordinate 4,204, forward strand.
GGTATAATGATCACCGGCGTACTGTTTTACATTTTACAATTCATACTTCTTTTCGTACCGTTTATCGGTTGGCTCATTACGCTGATAATGATTCCGATAGGCCTTGTACTTTTCGTTTTTTGGATAATCGGATTAATAGCAGCAGTAAATGGTGAAGAAAAACCTGTGCCTTTAATTGGAAATAAAATACAGGAAATTTTAAGCAGTATTAAATAAACATAAAACACATAAACTATCATGAAAACAAACATTGTAAACTCATTAGTATTCGGATTCCTATTGGCACTTGCGGCATGCAACTTTAGTACCGGCATTAAAAAAGATCTTACTACAGGTCTTACATCTGTAAACAATGGCTTAAGTGCAGAAGATATTTTTTTGAAAGAATATGAAGGAAGTAGATTACCAAACAACAAAGTGAAGTTGGGAAGTAAAATTTCTTTAGCAGCAGCAGGGGTTGAAAACTTTGAATTAAAAGATGGTAAAGTTTATCCTGGCTGCCAAATAATTCTGACAGATAAAAATAAAAAAGAAGTGCTCAATTTACCCGACGCTTTTGCTGACATGGTAAACGGAAGTACCGAAGAAGAAACCAAAACCCTCAATGCAACATTAACCACCGGTGACCCAATGCTGGCAGGAGAAACTTACCATCTGTATGTAAGATATTTTGACAAACAGAAAAAGGAAAGTGAAATTGTTTGCAATGTTGATTTAGTAATGATTCAATAATTCTTTTTAAAAGAAAATTTACAGTACCCAAATACACATGATTCCTTCATCAAATAGCCTTTCGTTGCTACATTTGCAGCATGACGGAAAGTTTTAAAAAATTAAGGATCGTTTTTATGGGCACACCTGAGTTTGCTGTAGCAAGTTTAGATGCATTGGTAAAAGCAGGTTGTAACATTGTAGGGGTAATTACGGCTCCCGATAAGCAGGCGGGCAGAGGCTTACAGCTTCAGCAAAGTTCAGTAAAAAAATATGCAGTAGAAAATAACTTACATATTTTACAGCCAGAAAAATTAAAAAACGAACTGTTTTTAGCTGAACTGAAATCGTTGAATGCAGATGTGCAATGTGTGGTTGCATTTCGAATGTTACCGGAAGTTGTATGGAATATGCCGCCAATGGGAACCATTAATGTACATGGTTCTTTGCTACCCCAGTATAGAGGTGCTGCACCAATAAACTGGGCAGTAATAAACGGTGAAAAATTTACTGGAGTTACAACTTTTAAATTGCAACAGGAAATTGATACAGGCAACATTTTACTAACTGAAAAAATAATTATTGAAGAAGGTGACAGCGCTGGAACAGTGCATGATAAATTAAAAGAAGTAGGTGCGGCATTGTTGGTGAAAACCATTATGTTGCTTGTAGATGATAAACTTACAGAAATACCACAACAGGACACTGAAGATGAAATAAAACATGCACCAAAATTAGTACCCGAAACCGGCAACATAAATTGGACAAAGAAGACCGAGGAAATCTACAACCTGATCCGAGGATTATCACCCTACCCTGCCGCATATACAAGCCTTAATGGCAAAAAGCTAAAAATATTTTCAACAGAAAAAGTTTCAGAGATACCAACTGTTGAACCAGGAAATTTTAGAAGCGATGAAAAAACATTTTTACAGTTTGCCTGCGCAGATGGCTATTTAAATATTACCTCTTTACAACTCGAAGGAAAAAAACGAATAGATATTAAAGATTTTTTAAGAGGACATAGATTTATAAAATAGCCTTTCAACATACCACCAACTAATAATCAATTTTACAATTAAAATTGCCGTTTCCATCAACGCCGAGTGCATCAGCTGCAGCACTGCTTATTCTTACAGATAGCTCATTATTCTGTTTTAAATCCGGCATTACATCAAGAACTTTTGCGTATACAAATTTGCCTGTAGCAGGATTTGTAATTTTTACAATGCTATTTTGCTCTGCCGTATTGTGCAGGCAATAATATTTTCCATCTTCCCATCCACTAGTGCTTTTAAAAATTCCTGCTAGTCCAGTTTCGTCTTTTCCTGTATTATTAAACCCAGTTTTAAAAAAACCCTCTTTGTTATTTATACTTAGACTTACCTTTTCCTTTTCAACTGTAACCTCTTTTATTGTTGTATTATCAAAAACGCTGTTCTTTTTTTCTACTACAACCATAGCATCTTTTTCTGCAGGTTTCTTGGTTGTTTCAATGGGCTTTTCAATTTTGGGTTTGGCTGTAACTTTTTCCTTCACAGCAACCGGCATAGCATCTTCTTTTGGCATTTTTATTCCCTGTTGTGCAAATGCAGATAGGTCTTTTTTTACTTTTAAATAACCTACAATTAAATTTTGCCCCTGGTTAATATCATCTGAATTTAAATTATTCCATTTCTTTAAAGATGCAGCAGATACTTTACCAAATTTGTTGCTCACTTGGAACAATGTTTCGCTAGCTGCCACTTTATGATAGACTGGTACAGCAATTTCATCAACAGCCACATTATTTGTTTGGGTGAAGTTCACAGGTTTTAAAGGAACCTTAATTGTCTGCCCTATGCTTAATCCATTTTCTAAAGTAAGTTTATTAAACGGCGCAACATCTTTTGGGCTTATGTTGTAGAGTCTACCGATGCTATAAAAATTTTCTTTCGGTGCTGCAGTATGGTTTATGTAAATATTTGCACCAGAACCTACTACCATTAATGCATCTTGTTGTGCAATTGCAAAAAGTGGCAGCGACAATAATATTAAAATGAATTTTTTCATAACAAAGAATATATATTAATAATTCAAATTGGATTTTGTAGTGTTGTTACAAAGATGCAAAATTCAATGGATAAAAATGCAATATTACTTGTTAAGAATTCTGAGCTCCTTTGGATAGTAATTATTGATTCTTCCTGGTAAAACTTTTACCAATCCAATATTAGTCCCTTTGTAAATTAAGATTGCCCATCCCTGTATATCGGTATCAATTACAAGTTCTTTTCTTCGCAGAAAATCCTGCGCCTGGTTTAAGGAGACTTCAATTTTTTTTATTTTATCCGAGACAATTTTACTCACAGCAAAATCATGTGCAGGAATCAATTCATTTCTTATCAGCGTGCCTAATTTAATACCTGCTTGTTTTATGTACAAAGCAAACTGTACCTCGTAGGAAGCGTTTAGAACTTCAGTGGGTATTGCTAAAATATCATCCTTTTGTGCTATGAATGTATACTTCTCATTTTCCAAAACGTAGTTATTAACTATTTCCTGTGCAGTTTTAGAAATCCGTAGATCTTTGTATTTTATTCTTTTTTCGGTTTCAAAAACCGCTACATTCTTTTTGAAAGCAGCTATAAAAAAACCTTCCCCCCGTATTTTATCCGGATAAAAACGATAGCCTTTGCATTGTTTCTTTTCTGAAACTGTCTCAACAATTCCTTCAAATCCAGTTATGTTTATGGCAAGATTTTCCATACCTAATTCTGCCACGAGTATGTCTTCTATTTGCTCATTTTCACTTTCAGAATAACTGCAGGTTGAGTAAATTAAAATTCCTCCAGGTTTTAGTGAAGGCAAAACATCCGTTAAAATTCGCTGTTGCCTAAGGCTACACATTTCTACACTGCCGGCGCTCCACTCATTAATTGCATTGTTATCTTTTCTAAAAAGCCCGCTACCGCTGCAGGGCGCATCCACAACTATCACATCAAAAAAATCTGGTAAGCGCTGAAAATCTTTTGCATCATTATTTGTAACGATAACATTTGCTGCGCCCCATTTGGTAATATTCTCAGCAAGAATATTTACTCTTGCTTTAATTACTTCGTTGCTCACAAGCAAACTTTCTTCAGAAATAATTGATTGCAACAAAGTAGATTTTCCGCCAGGAGCAGCGCATAAATCCAATACACGTAAAGGTTTCGTGAGATCGCATTTTTGCTTAACAACCTCCTCCAAAAACATGCTACTTGCTTCCTGCACATAATATGCACCTGCATGAAAAAGTGGGTCTAATGTAAACGACGGACGCTCTTTTAAATAATATCCATTTGTACTCCATGGTACTTTCTCAAGAATATTAAAATGCTCATTGGGAGGAAAAGTTTTTGCAGGATTTATTCTTATTGAAGTTATTTGCTCGCCAGATTCGTGCACGGCTACAAAATCATCTTCATTAAACCCCTTAACGTTTTGTAAAGACTGAAGCAGCAAAGAAGGAAGTACGCTCATTTAATAAAATAATGATATTGAAAAATTATCCATTCTTATTGGTATAAGTCAAAATTATTTCCACTCTTCTGTTTTTTGCTCTACCTTTTTCAGTTGCATTATCCGCAACGGGAAATGCTGAAGCTTTCCCGCTAAAAGAGACAGAGCCTTTTAGCATAGGTGTTTTAAATAAGAAGTAATTACGAACAGCCTCTGCTCTTTCATTTGACAATGTTACATTTCGTTGTAAAGACCCTCTACTGTCCGTATGCCCCTCTACAATTATACTTAAAACATCTTTAGTATTCAATTTTGTGATCAGGCTATCTAATAATTTTTTAAAAACCGGCTTTAAAAATGATTTATCTGTCTCAAAAAAAACAGCGGGCACAGTAATGGTATCTGTAATAATCTCAACCTTGTTATCTACCAAAACCAATTCGGTATGCCTCAAATTTTGATTGTATAATTTAGCTGCGTTTAAATTATAGTCAGCACAAAGCGTTTGTGGCAATACAGGTTGAAATGCAATATTATCCATAAAATAAAAAACATCGCCTGCTTTATTCATTCTTTCAAAAGGAGAAAAATCGAATTTATTTTTTGACAAGTTACCAACCAAACAAAATTTTTCTTCACCATTTGCCGTGTATATTTTCTCTACATAATTCCAGCCACCTAACTCATTTACTATATCGCTGTCTGAAATATGAATGGATGGTACAGCAGCATCTGCAGAAAAATTTACAGAGGTAAATTCATTTTGTTCAAAATAAAAATCCATTCCATAAAAACTTTTACCTGCCGTATTTACATAAAAAGAAAGTTTATATTTTTTATCCTTTTGCAATTCGCAACAAAACATCGTATAAACAAACTGTCTTTTCTTTTGGCCATCGTAAATATTTTCTATTGGCAAGATCATTAAATCTTTTCCGCTAAATGGCTTCGGAACAACGTTTGGTGTAAACAAAGGCGTAGCAGAAGGTTTAATGTAAAACCAGGCTTCAGATGCGCAATCTTGGTGGTATTCGCTACAATTGTTCAGTTGCTCAAAATCTGAATTTGCAAAAAGGTTTTGGGCTTTAATTTCACGGCCGGTAAAAATAAATAAAAATAGGGCTAAGGCATATCTGGCTAAAACAAATAGCCTTCTCGAAATCAAATTATGGATACGAAAAAAATACGCACTTTCAAACATCTATAAAATTACAACGTGAAATGTTAGGTAAAACCTAAATGAATTTAAGTAGCTTTTACTTCGGCACATAAATCCTGCAACACCTTTTTTGCATCGCCAAATAACATTGATGTTTTGGGTTGATAAAAAAGTGCATTTTCAATACCTGCATAACCGGGCTTCATACTACGCTTATTTACTATTACAGTTTTTGCCTCTTCTACCTCTAAAATAGGCATCCCGTAAATTGGAGATGCAGGATCATTTTTTGCAGCAGGATTCACCACATCATTTGCACCTAATATTAACACGACATCCGTAGTTTTAAAATTACCATTCGCATCTTCCATTTCTTCTAACTTTTCATAAGCCACATCAGCTTCGGCTAACAATACATTCATATGCCCGGGCATACGACCTGCAACCGGATGTATTGCATAAGAAACTTCCACACCCTTATCTGTCAGTATTTTTTCCAACTCATGACAAGTATGTTGCGCCTGAGCCACAGCTAAACCATAACCAGGAACAATCACAACTTTTTTTGCATAGCTCATCAGCATCGCAGCATCGCTAGTTGTTACTTCTTTAAAACTTCCGCCTTCCTGTGTTGAACCTGCGGCCGCATTGCTACCGCCCCAGTTGCCAATAATTACATTGAGCAAACTTCTGTTCATTGCCTTACACATTAACACGGTGAGCAGCGTACCCGCAGCGCCCACCAAAATACCACCGGTAAGCATGGCTTTGTTGTCATATAAAAATCCGCCACAAGCTGCAGCTACACCGGTTAAAGAGTTTAGTAAAGAAATTACAACAGGCATATCTGCACCGCCAATTGGGAGCACAAAAAATACTCCGTATAAAATAGCTAAGCCAAAAGTTGCATAAAAATAAGTTGGTGCATTCTCCGGAGAAACATTATAAGTTAAAATTGCACCTATCAAAATAATAGCAAACAAAACAAGGTTGAAAATATGCTGCCCACTAAAACTGATATCTTTTTGCTTACCACTCAATTTTAAGTACGCAATTATACTTCCTGCAAAAGAAATACTACCAATAATAAGCCCAAGAACAATTGCAATATAATGCCCCAACGCAATTGGGCTCCCACTAATGTGGTTAAATTCAATTAAAGAGATAAGCATGGCACATGCACCGCCCATTCCGTTAAATAAACTAACCATTTCAGGCATTTGTGTCATCTTCACTTTGCGTGAACTTACTGCACCTAGCACTCCACCGATAACTAATGCACCAAACATCCAAGGCAAATTACCAAGATGCGCACCATCTGAACTTTCATATAAAAAGATAGTACCAAATATTGCAAGCCCCATTCCACCTGCGGCAATGAGGTTTCCTCTGCGTGCAGACTCAGGACGAGACAACATTTTTAAACCAATAATAAAGGTTACAGAAGCTATTAAATAAATAATATTAAGTACGGATGAAAACATTTTTTACTGATAATTTTTTGTAATTGATGAAACTTTAAAAAACCAGTTTCACCATATAATTTATTTTCTATTGATTATTACTTCCACTTTCCACTAAACAGTATCCTCTCTTGCCTATTTCTTTTTCTTAAACATTTCCAGCATACGATCGGTTACAACGAAGCCACCCACTACATTTAAAGTACCGAGAACAACAGCAAAAAAACCTAGTGTAAGCGCTATGTAGTTATCAGGAGCTGCTTCGCCCATCACTATCAATGCACCAATAATTACAACACCGTGTATGGCATTTGCTCCACTCATTAATGGCGTATGCAATACACTGGGTACTCTGCCAATAACTTCTATACCCACAAAAATCATAAGTATTACAATATAAATAATTTGCTGGTGAAGGGTAATAAAATTTAAAATATCCTGCATAATGGTTTACTAT
>JANOTH010000151.1:0-25159 GCA_031416275.1 Ferruginibacter sp.
AGCTTTCTGTAAAAAATCTTATAACAGGAAAGAACAAAATCTTTAAATCGGTTTCAGAGTATTATTTTGATAAAAAAGGTAATAACCTAATCATTGAAACCACAAAGATTGCAAAAGATACATTAAGTAAGGCAAGTGTGCTGCTTTACAACTTACAGGCTGATAAAGTTGAAACCATCATGATGGGTTTTAACGATGCTAAGAACTTTGTATTTGATGAAGATGGGCAGCAAGTAGCGTTTGTAGCTGAGCGTGACAGTTCCACAAAGTCATTGCAAAAATTTTATAAGTTATGGTATCATAAAAATGGAATGGACAGCGCAATGCTGCAGGCTGACAGGAATACAAGCGGTGTTGTAGGTGGCTATACCATCAGCGAAAATGCAGATTTAAAATTTAGCAGGGATGGTAAAAAACTTTTTTTTGGTACAGCGCCAATTGTTGCACCGAAAGATACAACACTTGTTGATTTTGAACTCGCTCGTTTAGATGTGTGGACGTACAACGACGATTATTTGCAGCCACAACAGTTAAAACAGTTGCAGCAGGAATTGAAAAGAAGTTACTTAGCTGTGGCAACTCCAGGCAAAAATGGAATAGTTCAGCTTGGTACAGATTCTTCTGAAAACATTTCGCTTATAAATGAAGGCAACGCTGATTTTGTGTTAGCGCAATCTACAAAAGGAAACAGAATTGCTTCGCAGTGGGAGGGAAGAGCACTTACGAATGCATACCTTGTAAATACTACTACAGGTAAATCTTCGTTAGTTTCAAAAAATAATATTGGTAGGGTAACAGCTTCGCCAATGGGTAAATATATTTATTGGTATGATGCTGTAAAGCAACATTATTATACCTACAACACTGCTACAGCTTCTGTAAAAAATATTACCGAAAAAATTAAAATCCCTTTATACGATACGGAGAATGATGTGCCCGATTATGCAGATGCAATAGGGGTTGCAGGTTTTACTGTAGATGATAAATATGTTCTGATACAAGATGAGTTCGACATTTGGAAGGTAGACCCCACAGCAGTAATGCAGCCTGTAAATATGACCAATGGATTTGGCAGGAAGAATAAAATAAAGTTTGATTATGTAAATACTGATCCTGAAAAACGTTTTATAAACGCAAACGAAAAAATATTTTTAAGAAGCCAAAATAAAATCAATAAATATGGCGGTCTGTATACTGCATACGAAAATGAAGTGAAAGATCCTTTAATGATAACTACCGGAGCACATTCATATTCTGCTGCCGTAAAAGCAAAAGAAAGCGAGAAATTTATTTTCACGCAGTCAGATATTAATGCATCTGAATTATATGTAACATCAGACTTTAAGCAGACTACAAAACTAACAGACGTTGCAGCACAGCAAAAAGATTACAATTGGCTTACAGCAGATTTAATGCGTTGGAAAATGTTTGACGGCAAAATGAGTGAGGGTCTTTTATTTAAACCCGAGAATTTTGATCCTACAAAAAAATATCCTGTCATACTTTATTTTTATGAGCGCAATGCAGATTTGTTGTTTAATTACAGAGCCCCTGCGCCGAGTGCATCAACAGTAAATATTCCATATTTTGTTAGTAATGGTTACATCGTTTTTGATCCTAATATTTATTACAAAAAAGGAGAACCAGGGCAAAGTGCTTACAACAGTGTGGTAAGTGCGGCAAAAATGCTTGCAAAAATGCCATGGGTAGATAGCAATAGAATGGCTATACAAGGGCAAAGTTGGGGCGGGTATCAAGTTGCTTATTTGGTTACAAAAACAAATATGTTTAGAGCAGCAGGAGCAGGGGCACCCGTTGCGAATATGACAAGTGCTTACGGTGGTATAAGATGGGGTGTTGGTATAAACAGGCAGTTTCAATACGAAAAAACGCAAAGTAGAATTGGCGCTACACTTTGGCAGAGGCCAGACCTTTACATAAAAAATTCGCCCCTATTTACAGCCGATAAAATAAATACACCGCTGTTGCTTATGCATAACGATGCAGATGGTTCTGTGCCTTGGTACCAGAGCATTGAATTATTTACTGCAATGAAACGGTTGAATAAAAAAGTATGGTTACTTGAATACAACGGAGAAGACCACAACCTTGTTGAAAGAAAAAACAGAAAAGACTTGTCTGTAAGACTTAGTCAGTTTTTTGATTATTATTTAAAGGATGCTCCTGCAGCAGATTGGATAAAGAAAGGAGTGCCAGCTACGCAGAAGGGTATTAATTGGGGGTTAGACGTAAATTGATTGCTTAGTAGCCTTTCAACAATGATTGGAAGATATTTTATAGTTTGTAAAAGTATAAATACCAAAACATGGAGAAAGTAAATCTCGAACAAAAGTTATCGCTTTTTTCAGAACACTGGAGTCCGAAAATTGTTGGAGAATTAAATGGTCAACACGTTAAGCTTGCTAAATTAAAGGGAGAATTTGTTTGGCACAAACACGAAAACGAAGATGAACTATTTTTTGTAATTAAGGGCAGCTTTAAAATGGAATACAGAGATAGAACAGTTGTAATAAATGAGAATGAGTTTTTAATAGTACCCAAAGGAGTTGAACATAGACCGGTTGCTGAAGAAGAAGTGTCCATCATGCTTTTTGAACCTATCACAACTTTAAATACCGGCAATACAGAAGGCGAAATGACTAAACATATTTTGAAATGGATATGACCTCCTATCAATGTGAAGTCGTTATTTCGCAAAAATTCTTATCAGGATATTTTACACAATTGATAAATATTTTGAAAGAGTAGGTTGGTGTCTTCGATTCGCATTTAATTAAAACTAAAAATTGTTCTGTGGAAATTACAATTTGAATTATACAAATGATACAGGCTAATGAGCATTATTTTAGCATGTAAACTCACGCATTCTTTTGCCCAAGGTATAAGCCACCTAGTACTAACAGCACTCCAAAAGCAGTAAACCAAGAGAGTGGTTCTTTCAATAAAAAAGCGGCGAACGCAAAACCTATAATGGGGCACAGAAACAGCCAAAGTGATGCCCGTACAGCACTTTGGCGCAATATAAAAAGCCATAATAAAATACCGGTTGTAGATAAACCAATGGCAAGCCAGGCCACACTTGCTACTGCAGGCCAAATAAAATTATTGAGGCTGCTGTCATAATTATACAAGCAAATAGGTAAAAGGAACAAACCGCCTAGTAAAGTTTGCCATGCATTGATGGTAATTAAATTTAGCCCATCCCAATCTCTGCCCACAAAATAAACTGCACCCGCAGCATTTGAAATAATTCCCAAAAATAAAATCAACATCCCATAGGCTGATGCTGTACTCAGTTGAATAATTTGCCAACCCGCAATAGTAACGCCTGCGCTACAAAGTATCAAACTAAATATAATAATAAGAGATATCTTTTTCTTTAACCACAATCCTGTAAATATTGTTATGAAAATAGGAATTGTACTGGTTACCAATGTGCCGAGCCCACCGGGTACGAATTGTAAAGCATAACAATACATACCGAGGAAAATACTCAAATTTAAAAGCCCATAAATTACGAGAGCTTTCCAATGGTTTTTATGTGGTAATGCATATCCTAAAACCACATGTGCTATTATCAACATAATTGCTGCAGCTGTAAATAACCTACAAACTGCAAATACAAAAGGTTGCAAAAACTGAAGTCCATACTTGGTTACTGTACTGCCTGAGCCCCATAGAAAGGCAAACGATATTCCGGCAGTGATGAATAACCGGTAGTTTTTAACTTCGGTTGGCATGTGGGAGGGCTCAAGCTTTTACTCTAGCAACTTGAAGATACAAAAGCCAAATCTTACAAAGAATTATTTGGGTGGATATTTAGTTGTTTTAATTATTTGATATTCTTTCTCAACTTTTATAAACATTAATGAAACATTAATTCTTCTAATTTAACTTTATTAAAACCAAGCATGTGTTATTAAATAAAAGTAATTTTAAATGCGATACCAATAAAGAATTTAAACTTGCTTAACGCTTAAAAAATTCGATGAATTTTATATTTAGAAAAGCTGTAGTAGCTGATATAGATAATCTTGAAAAACTTATCGTAAGATCCGCAACATCTATAAATGCTGCTTACTACTCAAAAATAGAGATTGATGCAGCACTTGGTAATGCATTGACCGTTGACCGCCAACTTATAATTGACAATACATATTGGCTAGTTGAAAACATAGATGGAGTTACAGTTGGATGCGGCGGATGGAGCAAACGAAAATTATTATTCGGAAAAAAAGATGTTCAAAATGTTTTAGATGATGAATTGATTCCCGGTATTGACGCTGCAAAAATTAGAGCTTTTTTTGTTCATCCAAATTTTACAAGAATGGGGATAGGAAAAAGATTATTGGAGAATTGTGAGGCTGAAGCAGCAGCATTTGGTTTTACTTCTTTTGAATTAGTAGCAACTTTAAGCGGAGAAAAATTATATGCTTCAAACGGATATGTTCCAATGAAATTTTATGAGATTGACTTAGGTAATGGAGTAACCAATCAAGTTATTTCGATGTATAAATCTTTAAAATAAAAACATCGCTATGTGTGGTAAAAATTATACACAAGTAAAATAATTGTACCTTGATTTGAGCTTTCTTTAAATAAAACCCGAGCTTTTGTAGCCCGGGCTTTATAATTGAAAAATGAGATTAAAGTTTATTTACGATACGGGTGTTTGCCACACCATCAAGCGTAATACTAATTATATAACTGCCTTTTTGTAAGCGGCTCATATCTAACTGAATATTCTGAGGGCCCGTAGCCAGACTAACTTGTTGTGTAATCATACTGCGACCATTAAGCTCCATTATTTTAACAGCAGTTCGCTGTGCTGCTACAGCGGTTAGTTTTACATTTAAAATACCTTGCACAGGGTTAGGATATACAGTGAAGTATGATGAAGGTTTATCACTTCGATCTACAACTTTTATATCAGTAAAGCTTACAAAACCGTCTACATTCTTTTGCACTAAACGATAATACGCTACACCTGCATGAGGTTGCAAATCGGTCATGCCATAATTTGCACGATCATTGGCTCCACCTTTACCATTAAATTGACCTAGCTGTTGGTAGGTACGCCCGCCATTTATAGAGCGCTCAATAATAAAAGTTTCGTTTTTTTCTTCACTTTCAGTTGTCCATTTTAATGCTACTTGTTTTTCTTCGTCTACAGTGAAGAACGAAGTAATGCTGTTTCTAGCAAAAGCTGCAGCATCATTCCTTGTGTACCATATTGGTGAAGTAATAATTCGAGACCCATCACTTTCTGTAATATCAAGGTAATAGTATCGTTGCGATAAGTTAGCAAGTCCGTTATCAGTAAACGTTAATGAACCTGTGTTCGTGCTTGTTAGCTGGGTGGCGGCAACACCGCTACCGGGCACGCCATACATAACTATAACAGAGGTTACATTGTTAGATGTGATGCTGCTTAAAGTAATCGTTGGTACACCTTCTTGGGTAATAATGCTACCCATTGGTTGACTGTTAATATTGTAAGTGATTTTGGCTGCACAATCTTGCGAAGCATAAAAACGCATTTTACGCATACCATCAAGTAGGCTTGCTTCACTTAAAGAAGAGGCCATTACTACTAATCGAGATCGGGTTGTTCTTCCAAAAGTTAGGTTATGGTTATCATGGTCAATTGTAGGCCCAAGATGAAAACCTCTTGATAGCATATTTCTATAATAACCTAAATAAGATAAAGAAGCACCTGGATCAGAATAGGTAATATTAGTTGAAAATGCAGGCCCGCTTTCAATCGCTGTGCCCACAATTGCATCGTCTGCTGCAACATCAAAAGTGCTATCTAAAAGTTTATTGTAGTCAGTTGTATTAGGATGCGCCAATGTAGCAAAAGCATTGTTACCATGCCTGTTTATAATATCAAATAAACCACCTGTTCCTCTATAAACACTTTTTGGAACATAAATTTGATTTTGGTTTGCTTCCCATCCTATTAAAGAATCAACGCCATAAACAAGTACATGTCCGCCACCACTTATAACACCCCATTCCATACCATACATGCCAACAAAACTTGGAGTGCTAGCGGCTGATGCTTGTGTTCTGCCGGGTTGCCAATTAGAAAGTTGCATGCCTGCTGTTGTATGGTTGTGCTCACTTAATCCTAAGAAATCGAAACATAGTGAGCTTTTGGCGAATTCATAATCATCTGCAGGTATCAAAAGTGTATTGTCTTTATTACCATCAGAATAGCTACTGTGTGCATGCAGGTTGCCATAATAAAAATTTAATGGACCTGCAGGCGGAGCTACATTTGAATTACCTGATAGCTGTTCTTTTAGATCGTTTAAACCAACACTACTAAAATTTATTAAACCACCATAAGTTGTATTTGTTGCCGGTGGTGCAAATCGCACAAAAACAGTTTGCCCTGCTTGTGCTTCCGCCAACGTATAGCTAATAAATGTTGCATAAATAGCACCATCTTTTGAAAGTGAAAAACCGGTGGGTGAAGAAAGGGTTAAGTCTGCAGTTAAATTTGTAGTACTAAACGCAAAAGTTTGTTGCACAGATGTTGAACCCGCAGCAACAAAACCAAAACTAAGCGATGCAGGATTTACCGATACACTTGCTGCGGGTGCCGCTTGTGTAGTAAATGCCCATGTGGTTGCGCCTGTAATGCCTGCAAAGTTATTACCTGCAATATCTTTAAATGTGGCAGCAGCAACTTCTACATAATAACCTGTGCTGTATGCAAGTCCTGAAAAAGGAATGTTTGCAACAGAGCCACTAATTGTAACCGTTCCTGATGTTACAGCGGTTGTGTTTACAATACTTCCATCGCTTGTTTTTTTAATTACGACGCTGCCTGCAGTTCCTTTTTGAATGTTTTCGTTAAATGTAATAGCAAGGTTTCCTGATAAAGAGACGCCTACTGCTCCATTCGCCGGGTTTAAAGCGGCTATAGCCGGAGGAATGGCATCACCCGCATTTAACCTGATTGAAAAATCATCAATCGCCAACCCGTCATCTGCACCGCTTGCATCCACATCGTTCCAACGCAACCAAAAAATTGCATTAGCCGGAATACTAAGTCCTGTAATAACTGTAGATTTTACTATTCGGTTAGCAGCAGCATTGCCATCTAATACGCCGGTTGCTATAGTATTTGGCGAACTAAAATGAAGATTCGAATTATCTGTCCATGTGCCGGTAGATAAAGAAGTTGCATTTAAACTATATTGAAAAGTAAGTTGATCAGCTCTAGCGGCAGCACCACAACGCCATTGCTCTCCGGTGTAAGAAATAGTTAATGATGTAATAGTTTGACCTGTACTGTTTTTTATCTGAGCTCCGAGTGTAGAAATTAACGAGCCCGACCGAAGTGTTCCAAATGCTCGTTCTGTGCTAGTGCCAGTGCCATAACTATAAGTATCACCGGTTGACGAAGCACCATTATCGGTTGTGTAAGTTTTGTTAGCATTCGTGCTCGCTTCTAAAAGTTTCCAGCCAATAGGTAGGGTAGAAGATGTACCGGTTGTAGCTTTTAAAGCATTAAAATTTTGGATGTATGTGGTTGCGGTTGAAGTAATGTTTACTTGGGCTGTGAGGATATTTGAAAATAAAATAAGAACCGGCAAAAATAAAATGCCATTTGTGCGCTTGTTTGCGTTTTTCATAAAAGGGGTTTTGAGTATGAAATAAGGCTAAACTTTTAACACTATTTTTTGTTTTTATGCACAGTTTGTGGATAGAAATATTTCAAAAAAAATTCCTTTTGATACAAAAATTATATTTGCATGCAGTATCAAAAAACTAAAAATATTGATTAGATGTAGAGTTGTTGTACGTTTATTAGAGGCAGGCTTGTAACGCTTTTTTTGAGGTTAATTAAATTATCGTTGAATGGAATGCTGAATAAATTAAGAATTAATTTGTGTTACGAAAGTTTTGTTTAAAGTATTACACGTTTTTCCATTGGTTTTATTTTGAGCTTCAATTTTCCTTGTAGGATTGTTAGAAAACTAAGTAGAAAAAAATAAAAATTAAATGATGAAAATTATCAAAGCTTTACTTTTATCGACCATCTGCATTATGCCTTTTTTTAGACTACAAGCACAAGTATTGAATTCATCTTATGTAACAAAGTTTGGTGAGAGAGCCCTACAGTTTTCTGTAACATTGCCGCTAAACAAAGACGAAGTTTGGAAACTATTTACAACAGATAAAGGACTTGAAAGATGGATAGCACCCGTTGTAAAAACCAACATGAGAATTGGCGGTTGGATTAAAACAAATTATGATAAAACAAAAACAACGGAAGATGCTTCAGCTATTCAATTAGACATTATAAATTATTTGGAGAATGAAATGCTGACATTTAAAGTAAATCTTAACGACGAATTCCCAAAACAAGCAAAAAATGAAGATAAAAATCTTCAAGAAATAATTCAATTCATGGATATTGGAAATGGAAAAACAAAGATCATTTCTACTATGGTTGGTTGGGGACAGGGAAGTCATTGGGACAAAACCTATGGTTTTTTTGAAAAAGGAAATGAGTGGACATACAAAGAGCTCTTAAAATTATTTTAGGAAAGAAAAGACTGTCACCTCGATTCAGCTAGTATCAATTAAAGTATACCTATTAATGAAATAGTAATTTATTGCAAGAACTTCCAATTCATAACAAAACCATTAAATTTCTACCATCTCACATCCATCTAAAAATAATTGTGACACAGTTGCTCCAATGCCATTATCATCTGGTAACTGCAGGTTATACCCATTGAAAGTAACACCTCCTACAACAGGGTCTACTTTATGCCCAAGCATACAGGTATCCATATCGTAAAATATAATTTGCGGGTTTGCTGTAGCAAAATGAGCAAAGGCCGTAAGCGCCACACGACTCTCCAACATGCCACCCATCATACATGGTATATTAAATTGATTAGCTACTGATATAATTTTTTTAGCCTCGTATATTCCACCGCTTTTTGCAAATTTTATGTTGATGTAATCGCATGCTCTATTTTTAATTATTCGCAAAGCATCATGGTGACTGTAAACGCTTTCATCAGCCATAATTTTTATAGGAGAAACTTCCATCAATTCAGGCAAATATTCGTCGTTGTATGTTCGCATGGGTTGTTCGCAGAACTCGATCTTGTATTGCCCTAATTGTGTAAGCGCCGTCTTTGCATCTTCAAAAGTCCAACCCTGGTTTGCATCTATTCTAATTTTTACATTGTCGCCTACTGCATCTCTGATATTTTTTATCCTTTCAACATCAGTGGCAACATCTTTCCCCAATTTTATTTTTAAAATAGAAGCTCCATTGTCTACAAATGCTTTTGCTTGTGCAGCCATCAATTGCGGAGTACCAATACCAACAGTAATGTCAGTAACTATTTCCTTTTTTGTTCCGCCTAAATATTTATACAAAGGTTGGTTTGCATGCTGTGCTGCAATATCGTACAATGCCATATCGAAAGCGCTTTTAATAGTGCTGTTTCCTGCTGTAAATAAGTGCAAGTCATTAAGCCGCTCTTCTATGTTTAGTGAATCTTTTCCTTTCCAAAGCTTTGCAAAATCCTTTGCCATTTCGTAGCAGGTATTTTGGGTTTCGCCAACGATCATGGGGAAAGCAGAACATTCACCTATCCCCATAATTTGGGAAGTAAAAACTTTTATTAAAATATTTTGCGCATAGTCCATTGTGCCGGTTGCAATGCTGAATGGATACATCGGTATGCTGTATTTAAAAATTTGAATTTTTTCTATTATCATAATTCGAAATTGATCATATTTGATAAAAAATATTAGGTCGCTTATTGACTTAATTGCAGCTTGAAATAAATAAAAGTAATAATGCAAAAATGAATATAAAACATACTTAGCTTTTTGTTTAAAAAATAGGGGCATAATTAATAAAAAAAGGCCAAACACTTTCGTTTATGTTTGACCTTTTTGTGATTCATAATAAATACTATTTACCGAAAAGACCCTTTATAGAATCTATAATTCCTCCGCCTCCTTGTTCATTATTTTCATTGTTTGGCTGTGTATTATTTCCGGAAAATGCCGCTGTTAAGTCTGCAAGGTTTACCTGTCCATCATTATTTTTATCCAATCCATTCCCACCAAATTTAGCTACCAAGCTGCTAATATCCATTCCGCCTGTTTTATTACCGCTGAGGCTATTAAAAATTCCCTGTACATCAAAACTGTTGTCGCTGCTGTCATTGGTTTTGCTAACAAGTTTGCTCATAACCGTTGGTATAAGTGAACTTGCAATACCACCAGCCTTGTTACTATCTAGCCCAAACTTGTTCATAAGCGTAGTTACAACATTGGATGATACATTTTGCGTGACAGGATGATTAATTACGTCGTTGCTATTATTTTGATTGAATAAATTTAATACATTGGAAGCACCTCCAGCACTCATCATACCTTTTAACGTATCCATTATTGATCCCGATGTAGCATTCATTGCTTCTTCGTTTTGCTCATTTGGTATTGCAGGATTGTTAATTATTGCATCGCCAGATTGTTGTCTTACGAGATTCATCAATTGATCAAACATAAAATTTATTTTAGGGGTTAAAAGTTAAAAGTAGGTGTTTAATTTTTCAAATAAAGGTAAAATCAACTATAGCTTTTTAAATACCAGCAGACTATCATCGGGTAGGTAAAGGTATAGTTTACCCTCTTTAAAATAATAACTCACGAGCTGCCCATTCACTTGAGCATTAATAACTTTTTCAATACTTTTTTTATTGCAACCCATTTTGGTGGTTGAAAGGGTAGAGAACTGAATTCTTTTTCCTTGCACTTCAATTTTCCCCCTCATATTGTTGCAGCCATCGTTACCTGCAATAGTTCCATTAATAATATCGATATCAATTTCAGGCACTTTATTATATTCAGCAGGAACTATTGTTGTGAAGCCAATTTTTTCAAGAAGCCATTTTCCTTCCAGATTACTATCTGCTAAAAACTTGCCACAGCCTGAGTAGGTTGTACTATTAAAAACAACTTTTACTTCTTTTGTAAAAACCTCTCGGATGGTAGTAACGGTGCAAATCTTTTCATAAATCTCAATTTTTACATTGCCTGATTTTAAGGCAACCGTAAAAATTCTTCTCTCATTATTCTCATCTTTTTTAAGCTGGTTAAAAGCAAATTTTAAGGAGAGCCCATCTTCCGCCAAAAATCTTACTGTATCGTCGTAGTTAATGGCAAGTGTCCAACTAGACGGTTGATTGCCCTGTGCAAAAAAATCAACCCCATTTTGAACAAGATTTTTTATTTCGGGTGATTGTTGAACAGCATTATTTTTTGCGTCAGTTTTTAAAGGGATGTTTTTTGTATTGCTACATGCACAAAGAAGCAACAAAGAAAACATAGCAAGTAACATGTATTTCATAGTTGTAAAATTGCTTAGAAATATTTATAACCGATGTTAAATATAGTTTTAATTGAATCTTATATTTTAAGGAATCAATTAATAAATATGAGAACAAATCTGCTACATTTACGCTTCAATTAAATAAATTTTGATGAGATACGCTCTTGTAATCGCAGTCGTGTTGATGGTTTCGTGTAAAAGCACTAAGCAAGTTACTATTCCGCCCGTGCTGACAATGATAACTCAATCCATGCCGCAAAACACCAGTTTAAATGGCAAGTTGTTCTCATCTATTTTTCAGCAACGGGCTGCTGAATACAGAGCGCTGTGTTTACAAGGTTATAATATTGCAAAAATGCGAATTGATACTTATGTCGCACAAACCGAAAAGCCAAAAGCAATTATAACAGATATTGATGAAACTATATTAGATAACAGTCCTTACGCTGTACACCAAGCTTACAACGGTTCAGAGTATACCGCCGATACGTGGTATGAATGGACGGACCAATCTGCTGCAGACACAATGCCGGGTGCTGCAGCTTTTTTAAAATACGTAGCATCAAAAAATATTCAGGTTTTTTATATAACAAACCGTGAAGACAGAGAAAGAGCAAGCACATTGAAAAATTTAAAACGCTTTGGTTTGCCCAACGCGGATGAAATTCACCTCTACACAAAAATTGGTACATCAAGCAAAGAAGTAAGGCGCCAACAGGTAATGGATAGATATGAAGTTGTGCTGTTAATGGGGGATAACCTTGCAGATTTGAGTGTACTGTTCGATAAAAAAACTGAGGATGAAAGAAAAATGAATGCCGATATCCTCGCCAATGAATTTGGAAAAAAGCTTATTGTTTTTCCAAATGTAAATTATGGAGATTGGGAAAGTAGCATGTACAAGTATAATTATAAACTAACCCAAGCGCAGAAGGATTCTGTTATAAGAAGTGTGTTGAAGAGTTATTAGTTGGTTGATCGTTGACTGGTTGATTAGTTGAATGGTCGATTTGCAAAAGTAAAAAAGCCGCAGGTTTCAATCTGCGCCTTTTATATCTTAAGAATATTTTTACGATTCACAATTCACTATTGGCCATTCACCTTAAATATTCCTGTTTACATCAAAATTTTCTAGCTCTTTGCAAACTGCATTTAAAAAGGTTGAACCCAATGCGCCATCAATAATTCGATGATCGTAGCTAAGTGAAACATACATCATATGGCGGATTGCAATAACATCACCTTGCGGAGTTTCTAAAACCATCGGTCTTTTTTTAATTGCACCAACAGCCATAATTGCAACCTGAGGCTGGTTTATGATTGGCGTGCCCATTATGCTGCCAAAAGTTCCAACGTTAGTTAAAGTAAAAGTGCCGCCTGTGGTATCATCAGGCTTTAATTTGCCATTTCGTGCAGCATTTGCAAGTCCATTTACTTGTTTGCAAAGCCCTGTAAGGTTTAACTGATCTGCATTTTTAATAACAGGAACAATTAGGTTACCCGATGGTAAAGCAGTGGCCATACCAATATTTAAATCTTTTTTTACAATTATTTTATCGCCATCTACTGAGCTACTCAGCATTGGATATTTCTTTAAAGATTTCACAACAGCTTCAACAAACAGTGGCGTAAAAGTTATTTTCTCACCTTCTCTTTTTTCAAATTCTTTTTTAATTTTCTCTCGCCATTGTACAAGGTTTGTAACATCACATTCCGCAAAGCTTGTTACGTGTGCACTTGTAGCAACACTATCCGTCATGTGTTTAGAAATCAGCTTGCGCATTCTATCCATTTCAATAATTTCAACATTGCCGCTGTAAACAGTTGGTGCATTATTAGATGCCGCAACCTGTACTGGAGCAGTTGCCATTACCACGGCCTGTTGGCTTTGTTGTGGGGCAGGTGCAACTTGAGTATTTGCTGAGGCGGCTCCTCTATTTGCAACAAAAGCAAGAATGTCTTTTTTACTAACTCGGCCGTCTTGCCCTGTACCAGGTATCTTTTCAAGGTCAGTCATGCTGATGCCTTCGCTCTGTGCAATATTTAATACCAATGGTGAATAAAAGCGCACGCCATTTGATGAACTTTCAATCGTGCTATTCGTTGGTTGGTAAGGGATTTCTTCTACAATCTTTGCTTCTTCATATTCTATTTTTGGAGCCACGGGTGTAGGAGCGGGGGCTGCACCTTCTACTGTACCTGTTCTTATTTTCACAATTACTGTCCCAATAGGCACTACATCATTTTCAGCAAATAAAATTTCTTCAATTATACCTTCAGCGGTAGAAGGTACTTCGCTATCAACTTTATCGGTAGCAATATCTAAAACCGTTTCGTCTTGCGCTACCTTATCACCTACTTTTTTATGCCATTTTAGTATCGTTGCCTCCATAATACTCTCGCCCAACTTCGGCATAACAAGATCAACTACGCTCATAAAATTTTTATTTAATAATGTGCAAATGTAGAATTTATAGATAAGGATTACAAAGAAATACAAGTTTATTCCTCTTCAATAAAAAGGAGTAGCAGACTTAATATTTATTAAATTTTAATTTTAGTATTTACCATAATAAATTCTCTAAAACAGTTATCGATTTTTATAATTGATTCATCCCATCTGCCATCTTCACCACATCTTCTTCCATTTTCTTCTTATATGTTTCTAATCTTTCAGCAAGCAATTCATCGTTTGTACCCAAAATCTGCGCAGCCAAAATCCCTGCGTTTTTAGCGCCGTTTAAAGCGACTGTAGCAACAGGTACACCTCCGGGCATCTGCAATATTGACAACACAGAATCCCAACCGTCAATAGAATTAGATGACTTAATTGGTACTCCAATAATTGGGAGGGTAGTATATGCTGCTACCATACCGGGCAAATGTGCAGCGCCGCCTGCTCCCGCAATAATTACTTTTATTCCTTTTGCCCTTGCTTCAATTGCATAAGTGCGCATTCTGTCGGGCGTGCGGTGGGCAGAAACGACTGTCATTTCAAATGGTACCTCAAATATTTTTAAAATATCAGCAGCTTCCTGCATTACTTTTAAATCGCTTTGGCTCCCCATTATGATACCTACGCTAATATTCATGTCAATTTTGTATTTGTTTAACGAAGGTATGAATATCTAAAATTGTTAAAAGCCTCTCAACCAATTTTATGTATTACGCATGCTTTGCTTGTAATAAATCGTCTAAAATGCAAATTTTGCTGTTAGGTATTTAGTAACCCACATCTTTGATTACTTATATCTTTGCACAGTTTCACTATTAAAACAGAATTATGCGGTATGTTGTAGAAGCACTAAAATATAGTGTTGCCTTTGTATTTTTGGTTTGTGTATTGTTTGCTTGTAAAAAGAAAGATGCTAATGCGGGCAAACCAAAGGTTACTCCACCTGTTCTTGTAGATGTAATTATTGCAGAAAGAGAGTCAATTTCAGATATAATTGAGGTGAATGGTACTGTAATTGCAAATGAATTTTTGCAAATAAATCCTGAAGTGAGTGGGCGCTTAACTTATCTAAACATTGCGGAAGGTTCAGGCGTTGCCCAAGGGACAATTCTAGCTAAAATAAACGACGCAGATTTACAGGCGCAACTTGCTAAAATAAGAGTTCAGTTAGATCTTGCTCAAAAAACAACCCAACGTTACAAACAATTGTTAGATGTAAACGGTATTAACCAAAGCGATTATGATATTGCATTAAACCAGGTGAATGCATTTAAAGCCGATATGGTTTACACGCAAGCGCTCATAAATAAAACAATAATAAGGGCGCCATTTAGCGGTGTAATTGGGTTACGACAAGTAAGTCCGGGTGCATATATAACGCCAGCAACAACATTGGCCACACTACAACAAACATCAAAAATTAAAATTGATTTTACCGTACCCCAAAATTACAGCAACATTTTAAAGAGAGGTTCGGTATTGGATGTTGAGCTCGATGCGGTATCAAGGAAAATGGGCAGAGCGCAGATTGTAGCAACAGAGCCAGGCGCAAATACTGAAACCCGGAGTTTAAAAGTAAGGGCAGTTTTAGCAGAATCGAATATAAACCCGGGTGCATTTGTAAAAGTATTTTTAAATGTGGGCGTAGGTAAAACATCTATTGTAGTGCCTACAAATTGCATAATACCAAACGATAAAGAAAACCAGGTGATAGTAGTAAAAAATGGTATTGCAAATTTTGTAAATGTTGAAACTGGCATTAGGCAATCATCATCTGTTGAAATAACAAAAGGAATAAATGTGGGTGATTCTGTTGTTGTAACGGGTGTTTTGTTTGCAAGACCAAAGAGCAAATTAAAAATAAGGTCTGTAAAGAAGTTAGCTACCCTAGTGCCGAAAGATTCTGCTGCCAGTTATTAATTAATTAAGTCATTATTTTCATGAATATATCTGAATTATCACTTAGGCGCCCTGTACTAGCCACAGTTTTAAATTTACTTATTATCTTATTTGGTGTTGTAGGGTTTAGTTTTCTTGCCGTACGAGATTACCCCGCTATTGACCCCGCAGTTATAAACGTTAGTACATCGTACACAGGGGCAAATCCTGATATAATGGAAAGCCAAATAACTGAGCCATTAGAAAAACAGATTAATGGTATTGCAGGTATTAAAGCTATAACATCATCAAGTTCATTAGGTAGCAGTAATATTTCTGTTGAATTTGAATTGGGTGTTGATTTAGAAGCTGCGGCAAGTGATGTGAGAGATAAAGTAGGGCAGGCTAGCAGATCTTTACCGCAAGATATAGATGCACCACCGGTTGTTACAAAAGCAGATGCAAGCTCAGATTTTATTTTAATACTTGCTGTGCAGAGCCGCACCAAAGGTTTGCTGGAATTAAGCGATTATGCTGAGAATGTTTTGCAACAGCAGTTTCAAACAATAAACCAAGTAAGTTCTGTAAATATATTTGGGCAGAAAAGATACGCCATGCGCATCTGGCTTAATCCCGATAAAATGTCGGCATTTGGAGTAAATTTTACAGATATAAGAACCTCCTTAAATGCTGAAAATATTGATCTTCCTCCCGGTAAAATATATGGCAATAACACCGAGCTTACCATCAAAACAGTAGGAAGGTTAAGTTCTGAAAAAGAGTTTCAAGATCTTTTAATTAGGCAGGACTCATTGGGAATAGTACGTTTAAAGGATGTTGCCCGTGTTGAAATTGGACCTGAAGCTTTGGAGCAGGGATGGAAGTACAATGGCGTAAATGCTGTTGGTATTGTAATTATTCCGCAACCTGGCGCAAACAATATTCAGATAGCGAATGATTTCAACAAAAAATTAGAATCAATAAAAAAGCTAAACAAGTCAGATATTGAAATGAATCTGTTGTTGGATAACACCCAAAACATTAGAAAATCAATTAGCGAAGTTGAAGAAACCCTGCTTATTTCTTTTGCGTTTGTGGTATTGGTAATTTTCTTTTTCTTCCGTGATTGGCTTACAGCAATAAGACCTTTAATAGACATTCCCATATCGTTGGTAGCTACTTTTTTTATAATGTACATTTCCGGCTTTTCTATAAATATCCTCACATTGCTAGGAATAGTATTGGCAACAGGTTTGGTGGTAGATGATGGGATTGTTGTAACAGAAAATATTTTTAGAAAATTGGAAGAAGGGCTGCCCATAAAACAGGCAGCATTAGAAGGGAGTAAAGAAATTTTCTTCGCTGTAATTTCTACTTCCATCACGCTCGCAATCGTTTTTTTACCTGTAATATTTCTAGAAGGATTTATTGGAAGACTTTTCCGAGAATTTGGAATTACCCTGGCTTCTGCTGTACTTATATCTGCATTTGTATCACTCACCATTACACCTGTATTAAATGTTGTGCTGCGCCGAAAAAAGCCTGGCCATGGAAAATTTTATATGAAGACAGAACCATTTTTCACCGGAATGGAAAATGGTTATAAAAATTTATTAACGGGGTTTTTAAAAGTGCGTTGGCTTGCTTGGGTCGTGTTGGCGCTATGTTTAGTAATGGGTTTCTTTATTGGCACATCTTTACAGAGCGAAATTGCACCAATGGAAGACAGGAGCAGCATACGTTTCAGCGTTTCGGCACAAGAGGGAACGAGCTATAGTAAAATGCAATCAATATCAGATGAAATTGCAAATTATTTATATGATTCTGTGCCCGAAAGAGATTTTGTTTTTGCACGTACACCCGCAGGTGCTGTAAATAGCGCACAACCAAGATTGGCATTGGTGCAGCCATCAGACAGAGAGCGCTCGCAAGATGATATAACCAATGACCTTAACCGAAAAATGGCAAGGTTTAATGAGGCAAAAGTTTTTGCAATTCAAGAGCAAACAATTGGCGTGGGGCAACGAGGTAGTTTGCCGGTTCAATTTATTTTGCAAAACCAGGATCTGGAAAAAATGAAAGACATTATTCCAAAGTTTTTAGAAGAAGCACGCAAGGATAAAACTTTTTCAAACGTTGATGTTAATTTAAAGTTCAACAAGCCTGAAATTTCTTTAACGCTCGATCGTATGAAAGTGAAAGATCTAGGACTTTCATCGCAAGATGTTGTTGCCGCAATACAGGCTGCTTTCAGTGGCGGCAGGCTTGCATATTTTCTTAAAAATGGTTTTCAGTACTCCGTTATTGCACAAGTTGAGAGAAGCGATAGAAACAAACCTGAGGATATTTCAAAGCTGTATGTAAGAAATAATAAGGGAGAAAATATTCCTTTAAGTGCCGTTGTAAAACTGGAAGAAACCAGTAGCCCACCAAGTTTATTTCACTTTAACCGCTATAAAGCTGCAACTATTTCGGCCTCGTTAGCAGAAGGGAAAACCATAGGCGATGGAATAAAATCTATGCAGGCAATTTCAAAAGAATTGTTAGATGAAAGTTACCAGACCGCACTAAGTGGCCCATCCCGAGATTATCAGGAGAGTAGCAGCAATATCGCTTTTGCATTTGGGTTGGCATTGATATTAATCTATCTCGTTTTGGCGGCACAGTTTGAAAGTTTTGTAGATCCGTTTATTATTATGCTTACCGTGCCGCTTGCACTCGCAGGTGCATTGCTTAGCCTGTGGGTCTTCAATCAAACGCTAAATATTTTTTCTCAGATTGGCATGATCATGCTGATTGGGCTCGTAACAAAAAACGGTATTTTAATAGTTGAGTTTGCCAACCAAAAAAGGGAGCAAGGCTTATCAACAGCAGATGCTGTTGTGGAGGCATCTCGGCAGCGATTACGACCAATTTTAATGACGAGTCTGGCAACTTCTTTTGGTGCATTGCCAATTGCATTGAGCCTTGGTGCTGCAGCTGCAAGCCGTGTTCCGCTTGGTATTGTGGTTGTAGGGGGGATATTGTTTTCACTCGTGCTTACACTTTTTGTTATTCCTGCTGTTTATACTTTTTTAAGCGGTAAAAATAAACATCAAGCTAAAAAAATTGAAATAGGTGATTAGGGTTTGGGGCTAGGATATTTATACCAATATTCGGCAGTTGATCCGGCTATTCGCTATAATCTTTTATGTTTCGCTTCACTCACATAAAAGTATTTTCGCTACTATCCGGCAGCCCTTCATCAATAAATCTTTAATTAAACAATAAAAAAAACACAACAATTATAAAAGCACAATTCCTATATAAAATGGACAAAAAGTCAATCATATTTATTTTACTGATCTTATTTCTGGCTAACTCCTTAAAAAGTTTTTCGCAAGATACTTTGCGCCTGCCCGATGCCATAAACCTTGCGCTCAAAAAAAGCCTTGATATAAGTATTGCAAAAAATAATATTGAAGCTGCCACTATTTTAAACAGCACAGGCTTTGCAGGTGGGTTACCTATCGTAACTGGTAGCATTACTGATAATGAATCGCTAACTAGCGTAAACCAAAAACTAAATACCGGTACAACTATTCAAAGAAACAATGCAGCAGCAAATGCATTAAATGCAAACGTAACAGGAAGTATATTGCTGTTTAATGGCGGCAGAGTAGTGGCTACAAAACAACGTTTAGCAACCCTACAAAACCAATCAGGTAAAATACTAAATAGCCAAATTCAAAACATTATTGCCGGTGTTAGTATTGCGTATTACGATGTTGTAAGGCAACAGAATTATATAAATACAATTGATAAATCTATTGACGCATCTAACCAGCAACTTTCTATAGTAAAGGCAAGGCAAAGTGCAGGACTTGCAAACAA
The DNA here is from genome assembly GCA_031416275.1 of Ferruginibacter sp. Classification (GTDB taxonomy): domain Bacteria; phylum Bacteroidota; class Bacteroidia; order Chitinophagales; family Chitinophagaceae; genus Ferruginibacter. Next base: position 19,614 of record JANOTH010000151.1, read on the forward strand.
TGCTGATCTTTTTCAGGCACAAATAGATTTAAATGCATTGCAACAAACAAAAATTGCACAGCAGCTAATAGTAGCTCAAAGCAAAACAGAATTGTTAAGATTGCTAACTGCAAAAACTGATTCTGCCATACAAATCAGAGATACTATTGTTGTTGATAATAATTTAAATCTGCAGACTGTTTTAGATAAGCTTTCTGCAAATGCTGATGTTGCGGTAGCTGACGACCAAATAGCCATTAACAAATTAATAGTAAAAGAAACCAATGCATTGCGCTACCCATCCGTGAGAGCGAATGCAGGTTACAACTTTTTTAGAAACCAGGCAGCAGCAGGTCAGTTATTACTAAACCAAAATTATGGGCCTACAGCAGGTATATCTTTAGCTATCCCCATATTTAATGGAAATATTTTTAAGAAGCAGGCTCAGGTTGCAAATATTAATGTAACCAATGCTACTATTCAAAAAGATATCATTTTAAGAGACTACAATGCTCAAGTTACAAACCAATACCAAGCTTATGTTTCAACCATTGCTCAGTTGGAAAATGAAAAAGAAACCTATAAATTATCAGGCCAATTACTTGACCTGGTACTGCAACGCTTTCAGCTTCGTCAGGCCACAATAGTTGATGTAAAAAATGCGCAGAAAAGTTTTGAAGAATCTGGCTTCAGACTCGTTAACCTAAGCTACGTAGCTAAAGCAAGCGAAATAGAATTAAAAAGATTGAGCAATCAACTAGGCTTGTAAAATCAAAACTAATTATTTAAGAATTCCACATTCGTAATTTGTAATTCAAAATTCGTAATTGAATCATCCTCTTCTTCCAAACAGCAAACTACCAATTCTTATCATGTTGCTTCCGCAGTTTATTGCTAATTCATAATCGTCGCTCATACCCATGCTTAGCGTAGTTAATTCTAATTTTTTGTCTGAATTAAATTGCGTGTGCAAAGTTTTAAGCTGCTCAAACTCACGTTTCACTTTTTGTTTATCATCGGTAAATGTCGCCATGCCCATTAGCCCAATAATATTAACGTTAGGGTATAAATCAATATCAAGGTTCATTAGTTCAGCCTCATCAAAACCAAATTTGGTTTGTTCTTCAGCTATGTGAACCTGCAGCAATACATTTATTTTTCTGTTATTTTTTGCTGCTTGCTTATCTATCTCTTTTAATAGTTTTTCACTATCTACACTATGTATTAAATACACAAATGGCGCAATGTATTTTACTTTATTGCTTTGTAAATGACCAATAAAATGCCATAAAATATCTGTTGGCAATTGGGTTTGTTTCTCAACCAATTCCTGCACATAGTTTTCGCCAAAATCTCTTTGCCCAAGTTCATACATTTTGGAAATATCTGTAACAGGTTTCAATTTTGAAACTGCCACAAGGGTAGTGTTGCTTTGTACTACGAATTTTTTAATCTCTGTATATTTTTCTACGTTTACCATCTCTTAATTTGTTATTTTATTCCAGGAGTATTGCTGTATTGTTTTTAGTAAAAAGTAGCATCCTGTAACCGATGCGGGAATAAGAACTGCTACAAGCCAACTTAATTTCAAAGCTAAATAATGAAGCCCAACAAGTAAACCAATTATTATAATCTGTAAAACTACCTGAATAAACTTGCCTGTTTGTTGCTTTACATTTGGCTGCATTGAAAAAGGTAAATAGCTTTTACCAATATGCGATATCAATAAAAAGATAAAAATATTATTGAAAAATGCCAGCAAAAAATCATCAATAATTACATATCCCCAAATGTAAAATGACAATGCAAAAAGCAAAACGAAAATTGGTACAAAGAATTTAAATAACAAAGCTTTTAAAGCGCCACTAATTAAGCTTCCGGGTTGCTTTAATGGGCATGCAAGGTATAGCCATGACGCAGCAAAGTTTTCGTTGAAAGCTATTAATGCAATACCGGTAGATATGGTGAACATTGGCAAATACGCAAACCACAAGAAAGATTTTGTTGTATTTAAAGTTGCCCAAACCTGTACCATATTGTTGCCTCTGTTAAATACAAAAACAAATGCAAATACAAGTAAATATGCAAGGCTTGGATAAAACTGAATTTTAAAACTTTTGTCCCGAGCTGTCATTTTATAAGTAAGTTCAAAACCTGCTTCTTCTGTCTTATTTGTACAGATCACAGGTATCATCTTCTGCAGAAAAGACTTTTCTTGTTTTTGTTCTATCAATTTAGCTTCACTTGGTTGAGTACGGCTATTACCCAAAGCACCAATCTTTTTTGAGAACGAAGGCGCTAAAAATTTTATCATTATCCAAAAAGTAATAATGGGAGCAAATATGGTAAGCAAAATCATTACGGCATGAACTTTATCTAGGGCTAAGGCCTGCACTGCATCTAGGCTGTAAGCCATCCACATAGGAGGGATAAAGTATGAATACCAGTGAAGATCGATTTTAATTTGTAGGTTGGTTACGTCAATTATTCTTGGTAATATTTGCATGCCGCCTGCAAAAACAACCGTCATTACAATTTGAAACCAGCTAACGATATCTTTAATTCTTTCTTCGTTGCTAAACCGCAATATTAAACCATACAAAAGGTAAGTGAGGAACACAGAAAATACCACCGTAAGTAACACAGTAAATATTGCTGTAATACCTACAAATGCACCAAAAATGATAAAAATAAAAACCAACGGAAAAATAGCAAGCGCAATAGTAAACTGCAGTAAATAAACCAATATGTGTACGAGCCTTGAAACAAAGAATGTTTTACTGCTTACCGGTCGTGGAAGAATTATTTGATTATCTGTTGTATCCAAAAGCACTGTGCTAAAATCTGTAATAAGCGTCATAGCCATCATAAAAAGCAGGTATGTATGAAATATTACCATACATGGTATGATTGCTTTTATACCAAAAAAAGTTGCGCCTATTATAATGCCAAATACAGCATATACAATTTGAGAAATCAGCAATTGGTTTTTAGGATCTTTCTGTACATTTTTCTTCATAGAAACACGCACACGGCGCCTATCCATGATCAGCTTTGTTTCTGTAATGATTTTTAATTTCTCAAAATCAACATCCTTTTTTAAAAATGCTTTTGCAAAAAAAAGGACAAATTGTAATATTAATTTATCCATTTTAGCTGTTTAAAACATTTATAAATTCATTTGCAGTGCTTTGATGCTGCTCACTTCCTCCTGTTAGGGATGTAAATATATTTTCGAGGGAGCCTAAGTGTGCATTGGCTTTTAGCGTTTCAAAACTTCCGTCAGCTTTTACTTCACCTTTATCTATAATAACAATTCTATCACTAATTTTTTCAACCACATCCATTATGTGTGAACTGTAAAATATTGTCTTACCTGCTGTTTTTAATTGTGCTAAAATTTCTTTTACAAGTATCACCGCATTGGCATCCAAACCACTTAGCGGTTCATCAAGAAAAATTATCTCGGGGTTGTGAATGAGTCCGGAGATGAGTAAAACCTTTTGTTTCATGCCCTTGCTGTAGCTTGTCATTCGGGTATTTGCTTTGTCCTGCAAGTCAAATAAGCGAAGCAATTCATTTGTTTTTTTGATGATAACATTGTCTTCGAGGTTGTATAATTTTCCACTAAAGCGAAGATATTCTACCGGCGTAAGTACCTCGTACAACGCAGCAAGTTCCGGTATATAACCAATTTTCTGTTTTACTTCAATTGGGTTTTTTCTTACATCAAATCCCATTACAGAAACATGTCCTTCAAAATCGCTCATTATACCACAAAGTATTTTAATGGTTGTACTTTTTCCAGCACCGTTCGGGCCAATATAGCCAACGATTTGCCCAGCCTCAATATTCAAATTAATACCTTTTAATACGTAGTTGGTATCGTAGGCTTTCTTTAAGTTTTCTATTTGAATGATGGACATGCTGTGAATTGTGAGTGGTTAATTGAAAAAATTACGAATTGAAAACCTTTTATTCATGTTATTCAAACTTTTGTAGTTAAATCAAAATGTGCAAACTTCAAAGGTTTGCACATCTTAATTTTCTATTTTATAGTAAGCTCACTTTTATGACGCTAACTATTTTATCTTTTGTCTTATATCTTGATACTTTATACTCACATCTTGATACTTGATACTCACATCTTAAATCTACTTCAATATAGTTCTTCCGATAACAATTCTTTGTACTTCACTTGTACCCTCATATATCTGCGTAATTTTAGCATCTCTCATCATACGCTCAACATGGTATTCTTTTACAAAACCATAACCGCCGTGTATTTGAACTGCTTCCGTAGCTGTCCACATAGCGGTTTCACTACAAAAAACTTTAGCCATACTGCTGCTCAAAGTATAATCTAAATGCTCATCTTTTTCCCAAGCAGCTTTTAGGCAGAGTAAACGAGAAGCCTCAATTTTAGTGGCCATATCCGCCAGCTTAAATTGTATAATTTGGTGGTTCATTATTTCTGTCTTAAAAGCTTTTCTTACTTTACTATAAGCTAAAGACAGTTCGTATGCGCCACTGGCAATACCTAAAGCCTGCGCAGCTATACCTATACGACCGCCTGCAAGCGTTTTCATGGCAAACTTAAAACCAAAGCCATCTTCACCGATGCGGTTTTCTTTTGGCACTTTTACATCGTTAAATAAAATAGTATGTGTATCGCTACCGCGTATGCCAAGTTTATTTTCTTTTGCGCCAACTACAACACCCGCCCATTTTTTCTCAACTATAAAAGCATTTATGCCACGACTACCTTTACTAACATCTGTTTGGGCTATTACTAAATAAACACTTGCACTGTTACCGTTTGTGATCCAGTTTTTTGTGCCATTTAATAAATAGTGATCACCTTTATCTTCTGCCGTTGTCTGTTGCGAAGTAGCATCGCTACCGGCTTCAGGCTCACTCAATAAAAAAGCTCCGATAAACAATTCGCCATCTTTTTTGCCTTGTGCCAATGGCTTTAAATAAGTTTGTTTTTGTTCTTCATTTCCATACTCCTGCAAACCATAACACACCAAACTGTTGTTTACACTCATACAAACACTCACACTTGCATCCACTTTGCTTATTTCCTCCATTGCAAGTACATAACTCATGGTATCTAAACCACCACCGCCATATTCAGGCTTTACCATCATACCCATAAAACCAAGGTCAGCCAGCTTTTCAATTTGCTCCCTTGGAAAAGTTTGGTGCTCGTCTCTTTCAAGTACACCCGGTAAACATTCATTTATTGCAAAATCTCTTGCAGCTTGTTGTATCATTTGCTGCTCTTCTGAAAGTTGAAAATTCATAGTTATTTTTTAGTGCTGCAAATTTAGGGGTTTGCAGTGTAAGTATCTATGAAACCAAATTGCTATTTGTGTAATTTTTACGCAAAAATTTCGAAGAGTTAGTTCTTGTTTTAACACCAACTGTGCATCATTATTTTTTAATGTAATTTTCAACAGATTGTTTGATCATCACAACTTACAAAATAGAAAAAACTACGGTATTTTTTTAATAATGGAGCGAGATAGTACTTTGTGAAAATTGGAAATTTCGTTTTCTTT
>JANOTH010000152.1:0-19458 GCA_031416275.1 Ferruginibacter sp.
AATGCTTCATTCCAAAGAAACACATAGGTTGCAACACTGCGTTTTTAGCTTGTCGCTCTTATTTTGCATTACTAATCTAAGCCAATCAATTGTTTAAAAGGTGCGGTGGTCATTATTAAAAGCTTAATACCAGGCTAAAGCTAATGCTTACACTAAATCTATTTTTTAAAGTTTGACATAAGTTTTTAGAGCTGTTTAAAATCTTTAAATAAATCAACTTTGTTGTTTTCAATCAGTGTTTGATAAGCCTTCCATTTTGTGCTGAAGAAAGTATTTATTTTAGCAACTGCTTCGGCTATTTTACCTTGTGCTTTTTCAACTAATAATTCTTCCTGCTTTGATGGTACAACATTTTTATCTCCAATGTTATCAAGTGCCTCTCGGTACGCCGTCATCACAGTTTCTTGAGGTAGTTGTCCGTAACCTTGTCTCTCCACTTTTTTGCCATTAATGAAATCTTTCACGGTTTTTATTTCATCCTGTATCTTCTTACTATGCTTACGTAAACTGTCAGACATTGCACCTTCTACATCTTTTAATTGGGCTTCGTATTTTTTTGCAATTTCCTCCGCATCATTTAATTGATCAATGCCAAGCGTAAGTTTTTCTGCTGTACCCTGTAATCTCTTTTTAAGAGATTTTTGAGCCATTAACGTGGCTGTATTATCGGTTTTACGCGGATCAGCTTTTAGCGTTATGTAACTTGAATCTGATTGTTTGTTTACAGAGATAACTACCTTATATTTTCCGGGCAATACATCGTCACCATTTGGCTCATCTGCGTCAGGCTTAGGTTTTGCCGAGCCCGGGTAACGGGTCCCCTTCTCATCCATACGCCAGTATTTTTTATTAAAGCCTGTATCAACGCTCCATTTTAGGGTTCTAATTAACTCGTTTCTATCATTGTAAATTTTAACCAAAGCACTGTCAGCTTTGTTCTTTTTGCCATTTAAAGCAAGTGAATCTAGCGGTTTTGTAGAGGCGTTATCCAATGAATCTTTAAATATTTTATTATTCTTTAAATCACCGACAGGCATTTTTTGCGATGCTTTTTTTGTAAGATTGACAACTTTTACACTGTCATTTTTTTGTGGTAAAATCTTTACATAAAAGTTTATACCTGCCCCTCTTTTTTTATTCTCAGCATCCCAAATACCCCAAGTGCTCCATTCATAACCAGGTGCATTTTTAAAACTTACCATATAAGCATAGTTGTTATCAAATGCAACAACAGTATTATTTGTTACATTCTTTTCACTTGCAAGTTTTCTCAATGGTCTAATATCATCTAAAATGTAGATTGCTCTTCCAAAAGTAGCAATACACAAATCAGCTTCTCTTTCCTGAATGGCCATATCGTATGTGCTTACGCTCGGATAATTGTTTTTAAACTGCTGAAACGTTTTAGTATTATCTAAACTTACCCACAACCCCTGTTCAGTACCAACAAAAAATAAATTGGGTTCAGTTGGGTCTTGAATAACACACAAAGCATAACCCAAAACATTTTTATTTTGTAAAATGTTTGTCCATGTATTTCCAAAATCAGTGGTCCTGAAAATGGTAGCTGCAAAATTTCCTCTACGGTAGTCGTTTGCTACAACGTATGCCTCGCCTTGGTTGTAGCGGCTAGCTCTTACTTGTGGTAGCCAGCTTCCTTTTGCAAGCCCGGTAATTTTATTAGTCAGGTTTATCCAATTTTTACCGCCATCTTTTGTTAGTTGAACTTGTCCGTCGTCAGTTGTAACCCACAAAATATCTTTGTTTAATTTGCTTGGTTCTATCGCTAAAATGGTGCAATGGTTTTCTGCACCGGTAATATCAATACTGATACCGCCATTTTTGCTCTGGTCAATTTTTACGCTGTCATTCGTTGTTAGGTCAGGGCTAATAGTAGACCAGCTTGCGCCTTTGTCTGTGCTTTTATGTACAAATTGACTACCGTAATAAATTGTTTTTTTGTCGAAGGCATCCTGTGCTATTGCTGCATTCCAGTTAAAGCGAATTCTATCTTTATTAATAGTGTTGGCTACGGATGGTGGCTGAATTTGCCATTGCTCACCTGTTGTTACATTGTATCGTCCTACATTTCCTCCCTGGCTCATAGCATACACCCAACTTGCATCTTCGGGGTCAGGCAAAACATCAAAACCATCGCCACCCCAAAGGCTTTCCCAATAATAGTTTTTTAAACCTGCATTCGTCCATGTGTATGCTGGTCCACGCCAGCTACCATTATCCTGCATGCCACCCATAACGTTGTAAGGCATTTCATTGTCAACATTAATATGGTAAAATTGACCTACGGGAATTTTTTCATCAAACTTCCATGTTTTGCCCTTGTCTCTTGTAATACCAATACCTCCATCGTTACCATCAATAATAAAGCTAGGGTCTAATGGGTTAATCCAAAATGCATGATGATCTGGATGAATGCCGTTATAAGGAATAACTGTTTTAAATGTTTTTCCACCATCTTCACTCATGCTTACTATTTGGTTTATGAGCCATAAACGATTTTCATTTTTTGGGTCGGCAAAAATATCCTGAAAATAAAAGCTTCTATTGGCAGTATATTGTGGGTCTTCATTCACTTTTTGCCATTTTAAACCTCCATCTTCACTTTTATATAATGCGCTTTTAGTACTTTCTATTAATGCATAAATCCTACTAGGCATATCGTGGCAAATGGTTATTCCTATACGTCCATAGTCGCCTGTTGGCAAGCCACCTTCTCCATTTAATTTTTTCCAGTTTTTTCCTCCATCCATTGTCATGTATAAACCACTTCCTTTACCACCACTGCTTAAGCTCCATGGTGTTCTGCTATGTTGCCACATACCTACAAATAGTTTGTTGGGGTTAGCAGGGTCCATCACCATATCTGCTACGCCGCTTGTATCGTTAGTATGCAAAACTTTGTTCCAGGTTTCGCCGCCATCCGTAGTTTTAAAAACACCTCTTTCCGCATGTGTGCCAAATGGGTTGCCAATTGCGCCTGCATAAACAACATTTGGGTTTGTGGGGTCAATAATAAGCCTGTGTATATTTCTGGTTTTTTGAAGACCCATACATTTCCACGTTTTTCCTGCATCTATACTTTTGTAAACTCCTTCGCCCAAGCTTACCGAATTTCTTGGGTTACCCTCACCTGTACCTACCCACACAATACTTGGGTTACTTTGGCAAACGGCAATACTGCCAATATTTAAAATTGGTTGCTCATCAAACAAAGGCGTCCAATCATCACCTGCATTCACTGTTTTCCAAACGCCACCACTTGCAGCACCTAAGTAAATAGTATTTGGGTCTGTATGCAGCGCATCTATTGCTGTTATTCGTCCACTCATACCACTTGGACCTATAGCACGTGCTTTTAAATTCTTAAAATCTTTTGAAAGATCAATTTGCTGAGCAAAAGTTGTAAAACACAAAAGTGAATAACAAGCAATTAAAATTAATTTCATCGTGTAGATAATGTTAGCTGATAACGTAATAATAAAAAATATTAAAAAACAAATTAATCAATTTGTAAGTCGTTACAAAATAAACATTTACCGTTGGTTAAATTAGCAAATAGGTAAAGTAAAAAATGAAAAATTAAAATATTTAGAAGAAGAGATTATTCTACGGCGTAAGGTGATTTGATGAAGCCGTATCGAATGCCACGATCATTGATTTAGCTGCTGCATTATTTTTAAAAGTCGCTTTTATAGCTCTGGCATGTGTATCTATTTTATTGAGATACAAATCTGCATCTACAGCTTCGCATAACTCCTTCTTGCCATTGTGTTCAAAAATCAATGTGGAGTTTTCTTCATTATCTAAGTGTAAATTAATAAGTGTTGCTTCAGTTATTTTGGCATAATATAACTGGCATTGTATAATCCTATAAAGGGTAAGACCTAGCTCTGCGTTAAATTTTAAGTTTTTGCCTTTTTGTGTAAAACGATAATTGATGTTGTATAATTTTTTAAAACTCCTCAGCATTCTATCAACATAATCAGTATAGTCAGAGCCTTTAAAGGTTGTTGGTGTTACTGAATTTGAGAGGTTTTTTACATCCTCTAAAACGATTGCTAAATAATTTTTCACTTCAGCTATTTCTTCGCTTGAAAATGATTTGGCTGATTCAATACGCTCTACTTTAATTTTTGTTGCCGCTATTAATTGAGCAATATTTTCGTGGAGTTCGTAGGCTATTTCGTCATTTTTTGTTTCGTGCAAAAGTAAATTTAATTGCGCAATGGTTTTTTCTGCAACTACCAACTCTGTCGACTTTTTTACGGTTTCTGCATTAAACAAACTAAGCTCCAACAACCGAGAAACCTGCTTTGATAATATTTTTAATCCTGAAATTTGAGTAGTAGTTAGGTTTTTATTCGGCACCTTATCAATTACACATAAAACGCCAATTTTTTTGCCGCCTGATGAATAAATTGGCGCACCTGCATAGAAACGAATTTTAGGGCCATAAACAACATTTGGGTTGTCTTTAAACCGCTCATCTTCCAATGTATCTTCAATTAATAAAATATCATCTTTTAATATGGCATGACCACAAATTGAAGTATCACGAGGGGAGGGGTTTGGGTCAATATTTTTAGCTGCCTTCAACCACTGCCTATCGTTATCAATAAAAGTTATAGAGGCAGATTTTGTGTTACACAAAACTGAAGCTATTTCTATAAGGTCGTCGTAATCAGCTTCCTTTGGGGTATCAACAATATTATATCTTAGCAATTCTTCTTGTCGCTGTTTCTCATCAAATGGAAGGATGGCTTTTAACATAGGTTATGTGTAGACTTTTAAAACTATTGGCATAAAGGTGACAATAAACTACGCATATATAATGTTAAAGAATTTAATAACCTATTTATATTCACCATAAACTTTTCTGAATGCGTCGGCTATTTCGCCAAGTGTACAGTAGTTTTCAACGGCTTCAACAACAAACGGCATAATATTTTCGGACCCTTCTGCCGCTGTAATTATGTTTTTAATACACAAATTGGCTTTTTCGTTGTTTCTTTTACTTTTTAGTAGCGCTAGCTTTTCTGTTTGTATTTTTTGAATACTCTCATCAATTTTAAACACAGGTGTTTTTGTCATTTCAGGCGATTGAAATTTGTTTACACCAACACTCACCTTGTCTCCTATTTCTATGTCTTTTTGATACTGGTATGCGCTTGCAGCAATTTGCTCCTGCATAAATCCCTGTTCAATAGCTTCTACAGAGCCGCCCATCACATCTATTTTTTCTATTAATTCAAGCGCAGCTTTTTCAACTTCATCTGTAAGCGCTTCTACAAAAAAGCTTCCTGCTAAAGGATCGGCAGTATTTGGAACGCCACTCTCAAATGCTACAATTTGTTGTGTGCGTAATGCAATTTTTGCAGCTTCTTCTGTTGGTAAACTCAATGCCTCGTCGTACCCATTTGTATGCAAACTTTGTGTGCCACCCATAACTGCTGCCAACGACTGTATGGTAACCCTACAAATATTATTAAGTGGTTGCTGTGCTGTAAGTGTACTGCCACCGGTTTGGGTATGAAACCTTAACATCATCGCTTTTTCGTCAGTGGCACCTAAATCTTTCATCATAGTACTCCACATACGCCGAGCTGCTCTAAACTTTGCAACTTCTTCAAATAAGTCGTTATGGGCATTAAAAAAGAATGACAATCTTTTTCCAAAAACATTTATATCTAATCCTTTTTGCAATGCCGCTTTTACATAAGCCTTGCCATTGCTCAATGTAAAGGCAACTTCTTGTACCGCTGTACTACCGGCCTCCCGAATGTGGTAGCCCGAAATAGAAATTGTATTCCATTTAGGAACTGTGGCGCTGCACCATTCAAAAATATCTGTGATAATGCGCATAGATGGCTTAGGCGGATAAATGTAAGTGCCCCTTGCGGCATACTCTTTTAAAATATCATTTTGTATAGTACCCGATATTTTTTTAAGATCTGCACCTTGTTTTTTTGCAAGTGCAACATAAAATGCCAGTAAAATAAATCCCGTTGCATTAATGGTCATAGATGTAGAAACATCTTCTAAATTAATACCCGCAAAAAGTAACTCCATGTCTTCTATACTATCAATGGCTACACCTACTTTGCCAACTTCTCCGTCTGCAAGTGCATGGTCACTGTCATACCCAATTTGGGTTGGTAAATCAAAAGCTACGCTGAGTCCACTTACACCCTGGCCTAATAAATAATGGTAACGCTTATTGCTTTCTTCAGCGGTTGAAAAACCTGCATATTGCCGCATCGTCCACAATTTACCTCTGTACATAGATGACTGTACACCTCTAGTAAAAGGAAACTCCCCCGGTAATGATGTATCAGCATTGCTTAAATCTTTGTTGGAATATAATTCTTTAATTTCTATACCTGAATCTGTAGTTAAATTCTTACTCATTTTATAGTTAATCTTAGGTCTTAAATCTTATTTCTTTTGTAAAATATCTATTCCGGTGTTTTCATAACTTCTTTTGCCTCATGTTGTATGGCATCTAAAACTATCTGGTTCAGTTCCTGCTGCTGCGTTAAACTATATTCCAAAATTCTTTTACTAAGGTCTAGAGAGTTTGCTTGTGGCGGTAACATTGCTGCAAGTTGATTAATCACGTAAATATTTTGGTCTTTCAATTTGGTAATTGCACCCCAAATTTCTTTGCTAACATAAATTTGCTGGCTCACATTATAATCGTATTCCGATTTCATATTTTGAATGAGCACACCATGCATGATAGCTGCGCTTTCGCCATGGGCTTCTGCACTACTGATCATATTTTTTAAACCTGCACGTTCTGCAAATACAGCCAATCTTTCATATGCCAATAACTGTAATTTCTTGTTTTCAGGATTAGCATTTTTTAAATACTCTTTCAGAAAAATAACTTCTTTAATTAAATAGGTAAAACCGCCAAGGCAAATTACTAAAATGATGACAGATATATTTTGAAGCAATGCGTCCATATTAATGTTATTTGCTTGTAAAATTAATAAATGCAACTTACAAGTTTGGGTGATTTTATCATTTGTTAGAAAGAAGCTTTCTATCTGCCATAAATATTCTCGTATTTTTAACGCATGATTGTGCTCACTGAAAATTTTAATCGGGAACAGCTTTATCCATTTACCCATACCAGGCATACAGCTGATATTTTTATTGGGGCGATGACGATCAGAAAAAAATGGGAATTGTTAACTGGAGATGTTGTAACCACTGATGATAATGAGAATGGCATTTTAATACCGGCAAACATTATTCCGACCCAAGAAAATTATCAGGAAATAATTGAAAAGTCATCTGAACAAATAGAAATCGACGCATCGAATACAATAAAGATAATTAATTTTTCATGGCAATTATTTCAGTTAAATGATTACGCTTTAAGGCAGGACATGATATTGCTGAATAGCAAAAATGTTTCGCAATCAATTAGTAGTACAGCTACTGCTATCAATAAGAATGATATTTTTTTTGAGAGTGGAGTCAATATCTCCCATTGCTTTTTAAATGCCTCGACTGGTCCAATTTATATAAGCCAAGATGCTACTATAATGGAAGGTGCTATGATAAGAGGACCATTTTTTTTGGGGGAAGGAAGTGTTGTAAAGATGGGGAGTAAAATTTATGGCGCAACCAGTGTTGGAAAAAATTGTACAGTTGGTGGAGAAATAAAAAATAGTATTTTGTTTGCTAACAGTAACAAAGCACATGATGGTTACTTGGGTGATAGCGTAATAGGAGAGTGGTGTAACTTAGGAGCTGGCACAAGCAACAGCAATGTAAAAAACACAGCTACAAAAGTAGGATATCAGCTAAAAGGAAATGCCGAATTGAGTTACAGCGGAAATAAGGGTGGGTTGTTAATGGGTGATTATAGCAGGGCAGCCATAAATACTTCGTTCAATACAGGTGCGGTTGTTGGTGTTTGCTGTAATATTTTTGGCAATAATATGCCTGCAAATTTTATTAAGAATTTTACTTGGGGAAATGAAAAATATATCTTTGAAAAAGCTTTGAGAGATATCGATAATTGGATGCAGTTTAAAAATACTTGTTTAACAGAAGACATGAAACGACATTTAAAATTACTCTATGAAAAAATTTGAATATAAAACATTAGCAGTCCCTACAAAAGGTTGAATGAAATACAAGCAGGACATTGAAGCGTTTGATTTGATGTTAAATGAACTTGGAAACCAAGGGTGGGAGCTAGTTGTATCAATTGGTAATATTTACAACTCAAGTAGCACCGTAGGAAACGTGGTGGTTATGAAGAGAGAAATCAACAAATAAAAATTTATTTTAAAAAAGGAAAATGAGAAAACAAATAGCAGCCGCTAACTGGAAAATGAACTTGTCTTTAGAGGAAGGTACACAATTAATGAACGAAATTTTAGAAGCGAAAATTATTTTGGAATCCCAACAGGAAGCAGTTTTTGCGGTGCCTTTTCCATATTTGATTAATATTAAAACAGCAATTGGCCATCAGCCAAATTTTTTTGTTGCTGCACAAAACTGCGCATCCGAAAAGTCAGGAGCTTTTACTGGAGAAACGAGCGCATACATGTTAAACAGTATCGATATTGCTTATGTACTGATTGGGCATAGCGAAAGGCGTGAGTACTATGCTGAAACAAACGAAATACTTGCAAAAAAAGTTGATCTAGCTTTATCTAATAATTTAATCCCTATATTTTGTTGTGGAGAACCCTTTGAAGTTAGGCAGTCTGAAAACCAAAATATATTTGTACAAAAGCAATTAGAGGAAAGTCTTTTGCATTTATCAGACGATGAAATTAGTAAGATTGTAATTGCTTACGAACCAATATGGGCAATCGGTACAGGGCTTACTGCCAGCAGCCTGCAGGCGCAGGAAATGCATGCGCATATACGTAAACTGTTGGCTGATAAATATGGCGTAACAATCGCTGATAGTATTTCTATACTTTATGGTGGTAGCGTAAAGGCTGCAAATGCAGTTGAAATATTCTCACAGCCAGATGTTGATGGTGGCTTGGTTGGCGGTGCTAGCCTTGTTGCAAAAGAATTTGTAACAATAATTAATAGTTTGAAGAAGCTGTAGTGATGTATTTTGATATTAGATATTTTCAGGAAGCATAGCAGACTCGACAATGCTTAATTTATCTAACTCTAGTACAGTAGTATCTTTTTGCTGATCTCTGTGGAACATTGGGACAAATTTGGCGCCATATATAACCTCATTAAAGGTGTAAGATGTACGGGCTATTACTGTATTACTGAACATATCATCAAAGGCTTTTACAAAAACAATTATTTCGCCTTTTTTATTTTTAAAATCCTCTTTTGTAAAATTATACAATGGACTCTCTTTGTTAATTGGGTGCACTATCGTCCAGCTCAAGGTAAGAGAATTAATAGCCTTCATTTCCAGATCGAGATTAAAAAACTGGTTTACTGTTTTGCCGTTTTCAGTGGTTATTATTGCCAATGTTACTTTTGCTTCAGCATCAGTTAAAGCTGTATTTTTAAATGGGGCTAACCTTATCATAAGTGCAGAATCTGCTTTGTAAGGTGAAATGAGTGAATCCTTAGCAAATTTTATAAATGCTTTTGGGCGACTAAATCTGCCGTACATCAACCCTGTTGCTACGGCAAAGCTTAACAGCCCAATCAATGCATGAAAAGATGATACGGCATTCATTAAAAATCCCTCCGGACTTATTCTTCCATAACCAACAGTTGTATAAGTCTGTGTGCTAAAGAAAAAAGCTTCCATAAATTTTTCTGATTCGGAACCTGTTTTTAAACCAATTAGATGCTCAACGCCAATTAAATAATATAAAACAGTAAAAAAAAGATTTACAGTTATGTAAAAGAAGAGCACAATTAAAAAGAAGCGCCAAGCCGAAATTGATAGCATGCTGTGAAACCAGCTTACCCGTGCAAAAAAACCAATACCTTTTTTTTCAATATTTGGTGTACCGTTTTGTTTTAGTAATCTGCCACCATAGTTTGCAGCATTGGTACCAAAGCCGGTGTTTATTGTAAAATCTGAATTTGTTTTTAAGAAATTTTTGCTCGGCATGCTCACTTAATTTTAGAAAGTAATTTTATTTTTAAAAACGGAGTAAATATACGGCTGTAGAAAATTATTTAATATTAAACGCTTAACCTAAAAAATTCTGTTTGAGGTAAAGCTTACCTGGCTTGATTTTCATTGCATTCAATAATTACTAAGCAAATTCTAGATTGAACTCAGACTATAATGTAAAGCTATTACTGTGAGATCATTTACTACTGTCTTATGTGTTTAAATTTCCTTTTTAACTTTTTTGATATCTTTTGTGTATTCTAAAATTTCGATAATAAAAATATACCCGGGTTGTGTAACTCGAAATTTTTTTAATTGTTACAACATAAATTAGAATTGACTATTAGCCAATTAGCAAGTAAAAACGCGTATTTTTATCACTGTTTTGTGGCAGAATTTTTTAAAATAATATTTCATAAAACAAATTGATAATTTTCAGCTATATTAATTAGCACCGATAAACTATTTAATACAAATGTTTTAATTGATGTTTTACTATATATATGTTCTGCTTAATAGGCCACAGGCTAAGTAATTATAAAAGCAAAATCACGATTGGTGTTAAGAAAAGAAATATTCTCAAAAGTACTATTGCAGTTTCTACAGTTTTTTGTTGGTCTACTAATTGCCCGATTTTTAGGAGCTGAAAAAAATGGTATATTTTCACTTTTTATTACAGAGGTTTCTCTTTTTATTTTAATTATTGGTTTGTCATTTGACAGTGCAATAATTTATTTTTTGACAAAAAAAAAATTGACCTTACCTGAAATAAATCATTTAATTCTTAAGTTATCTGGAATTCAGGTATTGATCTTTTTGGGAGCCTTTTTTATATTATCTTACTTTACCCCTATCAATTTTTTAGAAAGGTCATTTTTTGTTTATGAAGCTTTCTTGGTTTTCTTATTTGTATTTAGTTCTATAATTATTAACTCAGTAACGGCTATATTCTATGCGAATAATAGCATTTTTATGTACAATTTTTATTTAGTTGGGTTTTATATTGTATTTATAACAGTTATTTATTTCAAGTTTTATTTCGCCTCTGTTAGTAAACCATTCGTTAATTCAGTCCTTTATTTTTATACTTTTTTTATTTTTCTCCAGGCTATTTTATCATTTTTGCTATTGGTTTATTTTTTTAGAAAAAATGAAAGTGGATTTATCAAATCGACAGTTTTTTCAAAAGAGATTATTAAATATGGACTAATTGTTTTTACCGGAAACTTAATTCAATTCTTATGTTATAGAATGGATTTTTGGTTTATTGATTTTTATGGATCAAAGAAGGACGTAGGATTATATTCATTAGCTTCTAAAATAGCACAATTGTGGTGGGTATTACCTCAGATTTGTGCCGCCGTTTTTTTTCCGTTAATATCATTGGGAAACATAAGTGATTTATTTTTTAAAAAAGTGCTTGTGAAAATTTTATTACTTTCCGTTATTACAGGTATAGTGGCAAAATTTATATATCCCTATTTTATTATTTTTTTTGTTGGTAAGGAGTTTAGTGAAAGTTTTTTGCCATTTATTCTATTACTCCCGGGCGTCATATTTTTCTCTGTTAATATTTTACTCTCGGCCAAATACTCCGGGGAAGGCGGTGTTTTAATAAACTTTAAATCGTCACTATTCTGTTTTATCGTAATATTAATTTTTAACGTTTTGCTTATTCCTAAGTTTGGAATAAACGGTGCTGCTATAGCTAGTTCTATCGCTTATATTTCTTCCACGGTCTATGCACTTAAACAGTATAAATATGTCAACCCGATCTAAAATTTTATGGCTTCCCGGTTGGTATCCTTCTAGAACAGATTTTCTAGATGGGGATTTTACTGAGCGACATGCCAAAGCAGCAAGTATTTTTAATACTATTGTTGTTTTGTATGTGAAGAAAGACAAAGAAATGAAGAACGGGTCTACATTTATTGATGTTAAGGAAGAAAATAATATAACAACCTATATAGCTTATTATAATGCAGTAAATTATTTAGGTTTTTTAAGTAAAATAATTTCTGTTTGTATTTATTATAAAATGCTCTTTAAACTATACAACATAGCTTTAAAAAGGTTTGTTTCATTTGATCTTGTTCATGTGCATATTTCGCTGCGGCAGGGATTGTTAGCTCAATGGATTCTCTTCACAAAAAAAATAAAATATGTTATTACAGAACAGAATAGTTGGTTTATGCCCGGCGATTCCGGTAATTATACTCGATCCTTTCTACTAAGAATAATTATTTCTACTAATTTCAAGAATGCTAAATCAATACATGTAGTGTCAGATGCCCTAGGTAAGCAATTAAAAATTAAGTTTCCTTTCATTTTCGATTATCATGTAATACCTAATGTAGTTGACACAGATATTTTTAATTTAGAAAAGACTAATTCTAAAAAATTAAGCCTTAATTTTTTTGCAATAAACGGAAATGTATATCACAAAAATACCGATGGTATTATAAGGGCATTTGCAGAATATTTGACCACTGGACCTAAGGCTGTTCTTCACATTGCAGGCAGTAAAAATGATGATTTAGTTGATTTGGTACACCATTTAGGTATTAAAGAATGTGTTGTTTTCTACGGTTTTATTAGCAATAAGAAGGTTGCTGAAATAATGAAGAGTGTTGACTTATTCATCTTCTTCTCTAGATTTGAAACATTTGGTTGTGTTTTTGCCGAGGCGAATTGCTGTGGCGTCCCTGTAATTGCTAGTGACATCGCTGTTTTGAGGGAAAATTTACTAGAGGGAGAAAATGCCTTATTTGTAAACTCTGAAGATGAAAAAGCATTATCCGAAAGGTTAATTTATTTTTCTAAAAACTCACATCTTTTTAATAGCGAGGCTATTTCTGCGAATGCTATTGATCTCTATAGCTATGAAGCAGTAGGGAGAAAGTTGCAGCAGTTTTATGCTTTTGGTATTAATTAATCTTAGGCTAAACTATTTTTTGTTTTTATATCCTGCTTCATTATCTCAACCTCTGGTGTTAAAATCATTTCTATTTTCATTATGGCACGGTAATTGAAAATAGGGTGAAAAATAATTAAGCTATGAAAAAAATATCATTATTGTGCTTGTTAGCATTTTCAATTTTTGCAGCCTATGCACAAACAAAGAAGAGTAAAAAGTATAAAAAACAACCAAGTAAAGAATCGGTTGCAAAAGCAAAATTTAATAAAGCCGAAGCTCAGAAAAAGATGATGAGAGACTCTCTTATTATTAGCATGAAAATGGACGATTCGATGAGGCTTGCATTTGATAGCTTGTCTGATTTACAAAAAGATAGTTTGAGTTTGGTTTATCGTGAGACAGGATTGAAAGATATTGATAGCCTAAACAAAATTAGGTATGCAGCTATAGCAAAGTCTCGGAGTGAAGTTGACGAAGCAGAGAAGAACCAAATGGATATTAATAGAGCAGCTAAGCTTAACGATTATCAAGGCAAGCAAGTAAAATATATTAACCAAACCTATACAGAAAAAGCGCGGGCACTAATAAGTGGTGGTGACCCTCAAGCGAAAAAACAAGAATTAGCTATGTTAAATGAGGAAAGAAGAAGTAAAATAAGAGCAATCGTTGGAAAATCTCGTGAAAAGAAATTAGAAAACGAGCGGAAAGATTATTTTAAAAAGAATGTTGCTGATGAATCTAATTCCTGGATAAATATCGCTGAAAGCGTTGCTTCTAAATAATTGATAAATCCAATATCAACTTAATCCCTATAAATTAAGCCGTTGCAAATTGCAACGGTTTTTTTACTTTTAGAAAGATTGATTAAAAAAATATTTACAAAATAAGATTTTGTAAATTTCAACCATGAACGTTTTTATTATTTGTCTTATTATTTATTTACCAATATTGATACTAGTTTGTTTAAGAATTATTTTTGAAACACACAGCACTAACAAAACCCTTGCTTATTTACTCTTTTGCACTTTTATCCCTGTTATTGGTATAGTGTTTTATATAACTTTTGGTGTGAATTACTGGCGCATAAAAAAATACAATAAAAAATCAGATGCCGATAAAGAACTACTTCAAAAAATAGAACAACAAATTGGTCAGTTTTGTGACGTAGTAATCAATAGTGACGATGATTCTTATTTACAAAATGCTGAATTATCTTCAATGTTATTAAAAGATCTTGGAAGCCCTTTAACAGCAGGGAACAGCATTAAGTTGTTAATAAACGGCGAAAATAAGTTTCCCCAATTATTGGAAGCTATCGACAAAGCAAAACACCATATTCACCTGGAATATTATATTTACGATTGTGACAAAATTGGAACTGAAATAATAGAGTTACTCATCAAGAAAGCAAACCAGGGAGTTGAAGTGAAAATTATTTATGATGATTTTGGTAGTCCAACAATTAAGAAAAAAATTGAGAAAAGTTTACAGGATGCAGGTGCTCAGATATTTCCATTTCATAAGATTAAGTTTTATCTTTTAGCCAATAGATTAAATTATAGAAATCATCGTAAAATAGTTGTTATAGATGGTTGTACTGCTTTTGTAGGTGGCATTAATGTGAGCGATAAATACATTAACAGAACCGATACTAAATTATTTTGGCGAGATAGTCATATAAAGTTAGAAGGCCCGGCGGTATATTATCTGCAATATCTTTTTATGGCTGATTGGCATTTTTGTTGTGAAAAAGTATTTGTTCCAAATGAAAAATATTTTCCTGTAATAAAACCTTTTGCGCAAAATAGTTATGCGCAAATTGCGGCAAGTGGCCCAAATTCAATCCAGCCTTCAGTTTTATACAGCATCCTGCAAGCTATTTATTTAGCTAAAGAAGAGATTTTGATAACGACTCCCTATTTTATCCCCGGCGATAGTATTATGGATGCTCTGCGAATAGCAGCGCTAAGTGGGCTTAAAGTAAAATTGTTGGTGCCGGGAGTATGCGATTCAAAAATCGTTAACGCAGCATCAAAAAGTAACTATACAGATTTATTATTGGCTGGTGTGGAGATTTATTTGTACCAAAAAGGTTTTGTGCATGCAAAAACAATGGTAACAGATGAAAAGCTTGTGTTGCTTGGTACTGCCAATATGGACAGAAGGAGTTTTGATTTAAATTTTGAAGTTAATGCCGTTTTATATGATGTAGAAGTGGCAAAAGAATTACGAGATGTATTTTTTGATGACCTTAAATTTTCTGAGCAAATTGATAAGGAACAATGGTTAAACAGAAAGTGGCATACACAGTTTCCTGAAAAATTAGCAAGGTTATTATCGCCGGTTCTGTAACTAATTTCCTTTTATTCTTGTAATTAATGTTTTAAAAGATTTGTTATCCCATTTAGCAAATCGTCCTCGTTGTACTACCAAAGTGTTATCAACATCTGGCTGAAGAAAATAGTAAAAAGCATAGTTTTCCATCGGGTTTTGCCAGCCTATTGTCTGACCAAATCTTAAGTCATAAAATACAATACTATCTCTGCGTTGTTCAAGCGCATAAAACCCTTTTGAAAATTTAACCAATTTGCTAAGTTGATCTTTTTCATTTACCAGAGATTTTAAACTGTTATTTATTGGTTTAAAATAGAGATCTAATTTTTGTTTGCTATCAAATACAGAACGATAGCCTGTATAAAAACCACTGTCAGTTCCGGCTGCAACAAACCAAAGCCATGTTTGTAGTGGGGCAGGGGTGATAAGTAATTTATTGTACTGAATGTTTTGTGCTGATAATATTTTCTTTGTTTGAGCCGTTACATAAAATTTATTTGACAGGGAATAAATAAGATAAAAAAATGGTACAATCAATCCTACTTTCCAAATCCATTTCCTATTGCTATTCTTCTGTCGCATCGATAAAAGCATAACTAATGAAATGGCCGGAATAATTGAGAAAAACGGGTCAGCAACATAAATGCTGTTGAAAGATATTCTATACTCGCTGAATGGTTCGAACCAGCCAACACCGTAATTGTTAAACGCATCAAGAAAAAGGTGAATGAAAATTACTGACCCAATAAATAAATTCCATTTACTAAAACTTATGTTATGGGGTTTGTGAAGTCGGTAGGCAAACCATGCAAGAAAAGGTGTTATGAGTGCTGCAAATAAAAAAGAATGGGTTATGCCTCTATGTGCAAGAAGATTTTCAGCAGTATTAAGCCAAAAAGCAGCAACGAAATCTATGTCAGGTAGGCTTTGTGCAAGTATACCCCATAACATTGCTTTTTTTCCAACAATTTTACCTGCAAAAGCTTCTCCCATGCAAGCACCAAGCGCAATATGTGTAAGTGAATCCAGAGAAAAAAATTTTGTTTGAAGGTAAACAAAAGGATTTGCCTTCAAACAACAACAGCACTTTAAATACTACCAGATATTTGAAGGGCATTTTGTATTTTCATCTTGTTCGCCTTGGTTGTTCCAAAGCCCTATGTATGATAACGTGAGTTCGAAACCACCCCTGTAATTAGATGCAGTTTTGAGTGAACTAATATTGGTATCGTAACTCATACCTAAACTTAGTTTATTAGTATTTAATTTAACTGTTGGTATAAGTGCATCATTTAATCTAAATATTGCGCCGCCAGATATTGACAAACGGCTTTCTTCACTATCCTCACTTAAATTATGGGTATATAGAAATCCGCCTTGCGTTAGCTTATTTTCACCCTGTTTAAAATGATCTGCATAAAAAACAACTTTGCCGTTAAGCCCTGCATTCATCGTAATTCCTGCATTAACTACAATCTTTCTATTAATGCTTACAGCATTATTTTGCATAAAGGTTAAAGTTGGTTTACTAACGTGAAACATTGCGGCCCCCAAGTAAAATTTTGTTTCGTCATTTATAAAACTGCTTAAACATAAGCCTGTAGACAAATCAAAATAAGTAAATGAGGTTCTATTAAATGTTTGTCCTGTTGTATTAGATGAGCTGTAATTACCTCCAACAAACTGGTCATCAAATTTTAGATCAGTTGGGTCAAAACCCTGGCTTACGGCACCTCCCATAAAAGCAGCAGATAAGATAGTATTATGTTCCCTATTTAAAATCTTATGATAGTTTATTGCAGGGAAGTATTGTGTTCTTTTTAATTTTGAATCTCCGGCTACATCATTTGTAATCTGTAATCCTGCCGTTAAAAAATCTCCTTCACTAAAGCCCTTAAAAACTTTTACTTCTGCGCCTAAAGCCATGGAGCGGTAAGGGGTCGTTATACTTTCCCATTGGTTTCTATAAGCACTTGTCATCCTGTAATTTCCGCTAAAAATTCCGGCTAAAGCCGGGTTTCTAAGCATAGGTAATTCATAAAACTGGGAGAAATTTATATCTTGTTGTGCGAAAGCCTTTTTATGAATTATAAGGGTTAATAAAACTGCAGTGCAAGCCAATATTTTTTTCATAACCTTTAGTTTAAAATGGAAATATTTCCTTTAAATGTTATTTTTTCATTGTTATCGCATGTTACTTCTAACAAATACACATATACTTCTGATGAGCTGGTTTTACCTTTTATTTTACCGTCCCATCCATATGCAGGGTTATTAGGTGGAAAATTTTGTTTCTCAAAAATTAATTCGCCCCAACGAGAATAAATTTTAAATGATCTGATAGCATTAACTCCTTTAGAGCGAACCATTAAAATATCATTCTTTCCATCCCCATCTGGCGTAAATGCGTTTGGAACGTATACTTGAGAGGCCTCACAAAGCGTATGAATGTTTATTACGTCTGAGGCTGTGCAGCCAAAAATGTTTCGTACCGTTACTTTATATGTAATGTCAAACATAACCGTAGCCGATGGTACCTGGCATTTTGAACAACTCAAATTAGTTGCTGGAGTCCATGACCAAGAGGTAACATTACTGTTGCCTGTTTGAGCTACAAGTGGAAAAACTGTACCCGTGGCGAGTGTTACATCAGGGCCCAGTTCAACAGTAGGAAGCGGAAGAACTTTTACTTGTACATAACCTGTATCAAGCGAGCAATTGTTTACATCTTTACCAATAACCATATAAGTAGTACTGGTATCAGGAGACGCAACTGGGTTAGGAATTGTCGTATTGCTTAAACCTTGGGCCGGTGACCAAACATAAGAGTTGGCTCCTATAGCTAATAAATTTGATGAGGACTTTCTGCAGATAGCAGCAATTGTATCTACAGTAATTTTTATTGGCTGAAATACATTTATGGCAACAGATCCTGATGCTGTACAACCTGCGTTGGATGTTGCATTAACGGTGTAAATAATATTATTGGTTGCTATTAAAGTTGGGTTTGGACATGTACTACAGCTTAACCCTTCTGTTGGAAACCATTGATAACTTTGTGAACCGGAGGCTGAAAGTTGAATAGAACTACCTGCGCATACGTTGTAATTGTTTTGGACTTTGATGGTGGGAACTGAGTTTACATTTAGTGGGTGAGAAACACTGTCAGCACAACCATTATTGTTTACCACTAAAAGCTTCACTACATAATTTGAAACAGCACTATAGCTATGGGTCGGGTTCATTTCTGTTGAATTATTACCGTCTCCAAAACTCCAATTATAGTTGCTTGCACCACTTGAAGTATTGTTAAATGTGAAGTTATTATTTGCCAGGCATTGGTCAGCAGGACGGATAAAAGCCGCAATTGGCTTTGCAAAAACCGTAACTGATTTACTCAAACTATCCTTACAACCACTGCTGTTGGTAACAACCAATTTAACGGTGTAGTTAGCAGCAGTAGCAAATGTATGCGAAGGGTTTTGTGAGGTAGAAGTTGATCCATCACCAAACTGCCACAAGTAAGTTGCAGCACCAACGGAAGTATTATTAAAAGTAAAGTTATTACCCGATACACATTGGCTAGCCGGCGCAACAAAATCAGGCGTAGGCTTTGCAAACACAGTAACTGATTTACTCAAACTATCTGTACAACCATTGCTGTTGGTAACAACCAATTTTACAGTATAATTAGCAGCAGTCGCAAATGTATGCGAAGGATTTTGCAAGGTAGAAGTTGACCCATCACCAAACTGCCACAAGTAAGTTGCAGCGCCAACTGAAGTATTATTAAAAGTAAAGTTATTGCCCGATACACATTGGCTAGCAGGCGCAACAAAATCAGGCGTAGGCTTTGCAAAAACAGTAACTGATTTACTCAAACTATCCTTACAACCATTGCTGTTGGTAACAACCAATTTAACGGTGTAGGTAGCAGCAGTCGCAAATGTATGCGAAGGGTTTTGCAAGGTAGAAGTTGATCCATCACCAAACTGCCACAAGTAAGTTGCAGCACCAACGGAAGTATTATTAAAAGTAAAATTATTGCCCGATACACATTGGCTAGCAGGTGCAACAAAATCAGGTGTAGGCTTTGCAAAAACAGTAA
>JANOTH010000153.1:0-4992 GCA_031416275.1 Ferruginibacter sp.
TCCAGCTCAGAATAGTGCCTGTTATGGCCCTGCTAAAAATAGCGTCGGAAGAATCGGCAATGATATCAGCCTTTGCTTTAATTTCCTTTTCCTGCCTTTTAAGGTTAGATATATCTCTGAGGGCTGTGGAAATAAAAGTTCCTTCTGTTGTAGTCAGAGAATTGGTCGTTATTTCAACAGGAAATTCGGTGCCGTCTTTTTTTAAAGCGAACATGTTTGAGCACGTATTTAAAGCACCCTGTTTGAGAAAAGTAAGTAAATTAGTAATGTTGCCGCTAGTTTCGTCTGTCAGCCTTTTAGGTATAAGCTGTGCTATATTTTTTCCTTTTAGTTCATCCTTTTCATATCCAAAAACTTTTTCTGCCTCCTTATTTGAGAGGCTTATAGTGCCCTCGCTATCTGCTATCACGATAGGATCAGGTGTAGCATCTAAAAAGGTCTGTATTTTTGAGAGATTACCTTCTGCTTCCTGCTTTTTTTCATCTATGGCGTTCAATTGTCTGGATACCCTCCATACCAAAAAAAGGCTTACCAAAATAAATGAAGTTGCAAAAAGCCCTATCCCAAACTCGACTCCAACCATGTTGAATTTGTGTAACAATATTCTGCCATAGCCAAGCAGTAAAACCGCTAATGCCATCTGTAAAAATATTTTTCTGGCCATTACACTGCCTATACTTGCCCCGGTAAATAAACCTGTGATACCCAACGACGGATTTATAAGAGATGCAGCAATAGAAAGAATAAAAAAGCAGAAAGCCGTATGCGCAGCTATGGAGGTAATAAAAGCAAGTTTATAAAATACAGGTACGCCAAAAAAATACCCTACAATAGCTATAAATGATAATAGCGTAACTAAGTGAAGTAACCATTGTGAGATGGATCGGTAAGTTTTATCTGCTGAATTGTAAAAGGCCAAGTATATAGAAAACAGTATAAAACAGGTGGCTGAAAGCGGTGACATTCTTCCTGGATAAACGATAATTTTAGCCGATTTTTCAATATCTGTCATCAATATTTCATCAATCCCTGCATTATAACCAAATATATCTTGTGTAAGCGTAAGAGCAGGCAATAGAAATAATACGCAAATAAAAATGTTAACAGCAACCGATCGCTTTCCTTTATTTTTTGCACAATAAAACAGAGATATTCCTCCAATTATAAAAGCAATGGCTGTATTAAACTTCATGGATACGTAGTCATTCTTTATGGTTCTTAGAATTTTAATATCCATTACCCAACCAAATACAACGGTGATACCGATTAAAATAACCAAGGCACTTGTCAGGTAGATTATTGTGTTGTATTTATTGCTTACCAATGGTTTCATGTGGTTTGTGATATTAAGTATTGTGCATGTATGGGCTAAAATCTTACTTTCAAAGGCAAACCAAGATGAAATATTTCACCAAAGGCAAAGCAATCTTTAAGAGGTAAAACAAGCAATTACAGCATCACTTTCTTTTTTAATTCTGATAGTTTTGGGTTTAGAAAAAATAAGAAGTTTGTAAGCTCAATGGAAAGTTAATGAATAACTTATATTATTCAAAAAAATGCTTGCTTCGAAATAATTTTGAAAAAATATTGAGGCTTCCTTCCTCACCACTAGAGCATCCATGCTACCTACACGCCAGTTAATACAGCAGCCTGTAAAAAACTAATAGTAGTTTGCACGCAAGTGCAGGCTGCTGTCTTGCAAATGTTTTCTGAGCATTACTGTCTCCTCTGGCAATCGTTTTTCTCGCTTTGTAAAGCAATCTTTTTTTGCATACACTTTCGCAAAAATATTTTGTAATTCAAACTTCGCAATTAGTAATTAAAATTTTTTGAAACACTCCCTTACCAACTATTGATCACCAACTATCAACCATTTACATTTCTTACCTTTGCCCACTTAAATAACACAATACAATACCATGGCAGATACACAGGAAGTATTACAAGAGGTAGTGATAAAATTTGCCGGTGACAGTGGCGACGGAATGCAGCTTACAGGCACACAGTTTACCAATAACAGTGCAATGCTTGGCTTAGACTTGGCTACTTTTCCCGATTTTCCAGCCGAGATTCGTGCCCCAATAGGCACACTACCCGGCGTGAGCGGTTTTCAGTTGCGTTTTAGCAGCGACAGAATATTTACCCCAGGCGATGATTGCGATGTATTGGTGGCAATGAATGCAGCGGCACTAAAAGTAAATTTGAAAGGCCTTAAAAAGGGTGGTAAAATATTGGCTAATATTGATGGCTTTGATGCAAAGAATTTAAGATTGGCCAATTATCCTGAAGGTATAAATCCACTGGAAGATCATAGCCTTGATGGTTACGAAGTAATAAAAATGGATGTCACCAAAATGACCCGTGAGGCATTGAAGGATATTGCCATGGGTACCAAAGAAAAAGACCGTGCAAAGAATATGTTTGTACTAGGTTTTTTATATTGGATGTATAACCGTAGCATGGACAATACCATACAGTTTCTTACAGAAAAATTCGGTAAAAAACCTGAGATACTGGAGAGCAATGTAAAGGCATTGCAGAGCGGTTACAATTTTGGCGATACAACCGAAACTTTCTCTGCCCGCTACTCTGTGCAAAAAGCTATTATGGATCCTGGAACATATCGTTCTATGATGGGCAACCAGGCGCTTAGCTACGGACTTATTGCGGCTTCACAAAAAAGTGGACTGCAATTATTTTTAGGTTCTTATCCTATTACACCGGCGTCAGATATTTTGCATGAGCTTAGCAGGCACAAGGCTTTTGGGGTAAAAACTTTTCAGGCAGAAGATGAAATTGCTGCAATAACGGCTGCCATTGGTGCAAGCTATGGCGGTTTGCTTGGGTTAACTACTACCAGTGGCCCGGGTATGGCTTTAAAGACAGAAGCTATGGGGCTTGCAGTGATGCTGGAAATACCTTTGTTGATTATTAATGTACAACGTGGTGGCCCAAGCACAGGCTTGCCAACCAAAACGGAACAGAGTGATTTAATGCAGGCTTATTATGGTCGCAATGGTGAGTGCCCCATGCCCATTATTGCAGCAAGCACACCAAGCGATTGTTTTTCGGCAGCATTTGAAGCCGTACGCATTTCGGTGCAGCATATGACGCCAGTAATACTATTTAGCGATGGCTATATTGCCAATGGCGCAGAGCCTTGGAAGTTTCCGCAGAGTGCCGATTTGCCTGAAATAAAAACGGAGTTTAAAACACAACTCGGTGACCACGAAGAAAAGTTTCAACCATATTTAAGGGATGAAAAATTAGTGCGTCCTTGGGTTATACCGGGCACGCCGGGCATGGAGCACCGCATTGGTGGGTTGGAAAAACAGAACATTACCGGTAATATTAGTTACGATCCCGAGAATCACCAGTTAATGGTAAAGATTCGTCAGGAGAAAGTAGATAAAATTGCAGATCATATTCCTGAACAAAAATTAGATAGTGGCCCTGAAAAAGGAAAAGTATTGGTACTTGGTTGGGGTAGTACATACGGCTCGCTTAAAAGTGCCTGTGCACAATTGCAGGCGGAAGGTGCATCAATAGCACATGCGCATATTCGCTACATGCGCCCTTTCCCAAAAAACCTGGGTGATATTATTAGGAACTTCGATAAGGTGCTCGTGCCCGAATTAAACAACGGGCAGCTCGTAAAAATAATAAGAGATGTTTACCTCACAGATGCTGTGGCTTACAATAAAATAATGGGTATTCCTTTCACAAAATCAGAGTTAATAGAGAAGATGAAAGAGATGCTGGCGGATTAGCAGTGCTCACAGATTTGGAGGATTTGCACGAATTTTTTTTGCGTTTACTTGGGGCTGGTTTATAAGAGTTTGCTCACAGATTTGAGGGATTTGCACGAACTTTTTTGTTGCGATTACTTGGGGCTGGTTTAGAAGAGCTTGCTCACAGATTTGAGGGGTTTGCACGAATTTATTGTTGCGTTTATTTAGGGACGGGTTAGAAGGTTTTGCAGCATATTTGAGGGATTTACACAGATTTTATTTGGAAACGGTAAATACATCCTGTTGTACTTTGGCTTTTTTGTAAACTTCGTTAAATTCTTCAATGGATTTAAATTGTAATTGTTCTATTATTCTATATTCATAAAACACATTAAAGGATCTACTTTTAAACGGCCACGGTTCTACACATATTTCTTTATTGGGCTTGTAATGTACCGTATTCATTTCCCCGTTAGGGCTTTTAGAAATTTCCATTTTTCTGCCTACGTTCTGTATTTTATCCAGGCAAATTAAAAGCGAGAACGCATCATTCCATTCCAAAAACCTATATAAGCTGTCTGCATAGGCTTTGTCAAGCTGCAGGTCTTTTAAAACTGTTGTTCTATATTTTTCCTGGTCCTTTAAAAATTTATCTAATCCTTTGTCTGTCTTTCTTTTTTCACCGTCGTATAAGAATTTAATATGCAATGAAGTAAGCAGACCATTGAGGCGGCTTTTAGCATTGCCTATTTCCATTAAGCTCAACAGTGGGATAATATCAGTTTTAGTGTTTCCGTCTGCCACTAGAAAGCTACGGGGAGCGCCTACATCGGTGAGGTTTTGCGGTGCCAGCATTTCCATTACGCCATCATCATGCTCGGCAATTGCAACGAGTGTAGGCAACATAACCTCTGCCGGTAAATCAATATCGTATTCATAGGCTATCATAGCAGCCAGCAACCCGTGTGATCTTTGTGTAATAATTTTCCAACCTTGCTGGTGCGATAGTACAATCATAAAAAATATTAAATGATAATGGTTTTTAGCAACACGCTACTGTACTTATTATTTGTAATAAATGTGCCAAAATTTTTATGGAGCAAATATTTTATGGGCGGTGCAAATTCCTGTACTTCATGTTTTAATCGATCAACAGGATATTATTACTTAAATAATTGCACGGCTCATCGTAAAACTACTTTCGCTAACCGAAGTTTTTAATTGCTTTCACGTGTATTTATTATCAATTTATGTTTCCCAT
>JANOTH010000154.1:0-1795 GCA_031416275.1 Ferruginibacter sp.
TTTTTATTTTAAAAGAGGAAGAGCGGGTTTTGTTTTTGCCTTTATGTTTACGGGTGTTATTATTATACAAGCCATTAAAGCATTGCCCTATACGCCATTGAGTAAAAAACAGGTGTTAATGGTGGCTGCAAATGCAGACAAAAAAGCAGAAATAAAGTTTGTAATTTCAAACGTTTTGCAAACCAATACAGGGTACAATAAAGTATTGGAAATGGTGAATAAAAATAATCCGGATATTTTTATTACAACCGAGTCTGACAGCATTTGGCAACAAGCACTTTCTCCGTTGGAAGAACAGTTTCCCCATCGAGTTATGGTGCCTCTTTCAAATACCTATGGGGTTCATCTCTATTCAAAATTACCGTTAGAAGGTGCCACTATTAGGTATTTGATAGAGCCCGACATTCCATCAATAAAAACAAAAGTTGTACTTAGATCCGGTGAACGTATAACGCTGTTTATTGTGCATCCAAGGCCACCGGTGCCTTCAGAAGCGAGCGATAGCAGGGAGCGGGATGCAGAAATAATTATGGTAGCCAAAGAAGCAAAAAAGGAAAAGCAGGGTGTTATTGTAGCAGGAGATTTTAACGATGTAGCATGGTCAGAAACAACAGAGCTTTTTCAAGAGGTAACGGGCTTTTTAGATCCCCGTCGTGGACGTGGATTTTACAATACTTTTCATGCAAAGTATCCCATTTTTAGATGGCCGCTCGATCATCTTTTTCATAGCAACCATTTTAAGTTGGTACAATTACAACGACTCGGCAAAGTAGGCAGCGATCATTTCCCCATGATGGTTACCCTCAATTATATACCGGAAGAAAAAGCTGATCAGCCAAAAGTGAAAGCAGAAAGCGACACCAAGGAAAAGGCTGATAAAACAATTAAGAAAGGTATGCAGGATAAAGATGCGCCAGGAAATTGATGTAGATCATGCTACTGGTTTGGATTCAATTGAAATATTTACTTTTTATCTTTAAACCATTTTTTGGCATTAGGGTTTGTATGCGGGCAGCCCGGCCAACAGCAAGGTCTTTTTTTACCTTGCAATATTTCGGTGCAAAGCCGTTCTATATGCTGTATCCTTGTTTGAGGTTTTTTTACAATAGTTGTCCAACAAATCCATTCATTTCGGGCAATAGCTGTTAAGTTATTCCACTTTTCAATTAAGGCAGTGTTGCCAAGCATAGCTGTCTCCAAATCTTCCGGCAAATTATGCAAAACTCCATTTTCGATTATTGTGTTTTTGGGCATAAGAGACTTTATGACAACAATTAATTGACTGTATTAAAGATACGCTGCAAAGCAAAAATTTACTTACTAAGATTTTTTTAAAATTCAAATTGCTCGCAGAACGGAAAATTTATATACTAAAGATCTGCCTAAATAATATTCGGGCTTTGATCTTAATTGTTAGCTTAAATTTAAGATAATATTTGCGGAGGGCGCAAACTTCCAATTCCCCTATTGTGGAGGGGGTACCCGCAGGGCGGCGTGGTTAATTGGTACCCAGATAAAATGAAATTAAACGCAAGACTTGTCTTTAGAGAAGACACCTGCATAAAAAAATTTGAAATGATGAACTTTAATGAATTGATGGGCTGTTCGAAGAACAAGATTGGACATATGATAATAGAAGTGTGGCTACCAACTAAGGGAAAATTTTAATTTTTTATGTGATACTAGCTTCTTCCTTTCCCGGTGCCTCCCCTTTATCTGCTTCTTTTTCTTTTTCAATTGCGGGGATGGCGGCCTTAAATATTAAACCTGTATCGGCGGCATGTGTGGCAGCTTC
>JANOTH010000155.1:0-4357 GCA_031416275.1 Ferruginibacter sp.
ATAGGTTTTTTTAAAACTGTTCTGCTTGCATTTACCTGGGCTTATATTACTACTATTTTGCCGGCAATAGATTTGTTGCAAACCAAAATAATTCCCCTTTGTGTGTTGTTTGTAGCTCGTTTTTGCTTCATGCTTTTGCTCTGTATTATTTTTGATAAAAGAGATATATCAGTAGATAAATCGCACGGGTTGCATAGTCTTGCTACAGATACTCCTGAAAAAAGTTTAAATACAATTATCCACCTCGTTTTCATTGCATACGTTGTTATAGGCTTGATGCTTAGGTATAATTTTAATGACAAACCACAAATGTTTGCATTTTTAATTACAGGGGGATTTGTATGGTGGATATATACCTTGTCTCTAAAAAAGCAGGGTTATCTTTTCTATTATTTTGTGGTTGATGGATTAATGATCGTGAGTGCTTTAGGCAGTTTTATCGCTACGTTTTTTTGATATTTTGTGGGTAAAGTTGAAAAATGTTTTGTTGCTGAAATGCTCCCACAATAATGACGGGACAAAGTGCGGTGGAATGAGCTAAGTATGTGTACATGCGCTAACCGCGCATATGCACACATACGGTACAGCGAATGAGACCCAAAAAATGATGATTTTTGCAATCAACCAAACAGTCCCAAAAATATTGCATTTAGTACATTTTGTATTTTAAAGCAACCATTCTTTTTGTAGCTTTGCAGCATTAAAATACAATATGGCAAAAGCAGCAAAAGTGAAAAGTATTATCACAGAAAATTCTTATAAATTTTTAGAATCGTACATCAATAATCCATCGCCTACAGGCTTTGAAAGTGGCGGGCAGAAATTGTGGATGCAATATTTAAAGCCTTATGTAGATGAGTTTTTTACTGATGCATACGGTACTGCCGTTGGTGTAATAAACCCTGATGCGCCATTTAAAGTTGTGATTGAAGCCCATGCTGATGAGATAAGCTGGTTCGTAAATTATATATCGGCAGAAGGGTTAATTTACTTGAAAAGGAACGGGGGTGTTGATCACCAAATTGCACCTAGCATGCGTGTAGCCATACACGGAAAAAAAGGAAAGATTCGTGCAGTGTTTGGCTGGCCAGCTATACACACACGAATGAGCAACAATGAAAACAAAGAACCCCAACCTAAAGTAGAAACCTTGTTTTTAGATTGTGGTGCACGTAGTAAAAAAGAAGTAGAAGATTTGGGTATTCATATTGGTGCTGTTGCAGTGTACGAAGAATGCTATGAAGAATTGGCGCATGGATATTTAATTGGGCGTGCCTTTGACAATAGAGTAGGAGGTTTTTTGATTGCTGAAGTTGCCCGTTTGCTGAAAGAAAATAAAAAGAAATTGCCTTTTGGTTTATACATTGTAAATGCCGTGCAGGAAGAAATAGGTTTGCGTGGCGCAGAAATGATTGCCCGTAAAATTAAGCCTGACGTAGCTATCATAACAGATGTTACGCATGATAGTACCACGCCGATGATAAATAAAATGATTGAAGGGGATTGTGCTTGTGGCAAAGGTCCATCTTTGTGTTACGGCCCTGCTGTACACAATAAATTGTTGGATTTTGTGCAGGCGGCCGCAGATAAAAATAAAATTCCTTACCAAATGCGAGCAGTAAGCAGAAGTACAGGAACCGATACGGAATCGTTTGCTTATGCCAACGATGGTTGCCCGAGTGTATTGATTTCTATACCGCTCCGGTATATGCATACAACGGTAGAAATGTTGCACAAAGATGATATTGAAAACACTGTAAAATTAATGTACGAAACTTTGGTAACGCTTACGCCAAAAACCAACCTCAGTTATTTTAAATAAATTACAATGGAGGATAATGGCAAACTTTTTAGGCTCTTCGGAACGCTGTTTTTTACATTAATTGGTTTTATTGTAGCGTTGTTTATAATAATGTACGGGCTGAAGGTTTTATTTGGCGTACTAAATTATATTCCATGGTTTTCTGCCATGTTTATGTTGTTAATTGTATGTGTACCTGCAGTACTTTTTATAACAGTGTATTTAATATATTTCAAACAAACACAAACTCATTTCTCTGCTGCAGTTAGGTATTTTTCTTATGCTGTATTTACAATTGCCATTGCAAGTTGGTTGTACTTTTGGGTGTTAGATTTTATCATCTTTTTTAAGATGCACTACAACGGTATTTCTGAATATAATTGTTACAACCTAGCGTTTTTAAGTGCCAATGTTTTTGCTATATTTTTTATAGGAATTGTGCAGGCACTTAAGGCAAAGAAAGAAGTGAACTGGATGGATAGAGAGCGCAAATGGGAGAATGACAAGGTAAATTAACTGTGTTTTTTGTTCCTCGCATTAACTTGTCCCCCATCTTCATAAAAAAACTTCAATGCTAGCTGTGCGTCCGGTATTACATTTTTACGGTGTTTCGTGAAATCAACACAAAAATTAATTTTAAAAGACTTTTCGTTTTAGCTAACTGTAAATCTATCCTATAAAAATTATTTATTTAAATGCTCAATCCTTCCCCTCAAATAAAAATTAATCACTCATCTACTGGCCTTGCCATTTCAGTAACTACAAATAAAAAGCTATCAAAAAACCAAGAGGCTTTTAATAAACTAACTACACGTATTGAAAAACTTCAAAAAGAAATTGAGAAGAAACAGTTGCAGCTTGACCTTGCAATGAAAATATATTCTACAGATGTACAAATATCTAAAAGAGCTGTAACAAAACAACGGCGTGAATTAATCATCATTTTATGGGAAAATTATTCAACTAAAAAACTCGCAAAGCCTGATCAGCGTAACCTTAAGCAACTAATAAGGGAGCATTTGCAATCTTTACTAATAGAAATTGGTACAGAACCCGATGCAGTTATAAAAGATATTTTTGAACAATTGGATGGCGATAATTATGATGAAATGCTTGAAATGGAAAGAGAAATAGCAAGAGCAGGTATGGCAGAAGAATTAAGACAAATGAAAGTAGATCTTACAGATTTGGATACAAGCGATGCTGATGCACTTGCAAAAAAATTGTACGAAGCAAGGCGGGCGATGTTTGAGAAACAAAGTGAAATGAATGACCAATTTAGAAAGCAACAGGCTCCTAAAGCGAAATCTGCCAAACAACTTGCTGCCGAAAAACTCCAACAAGAGGTAGATGAAATAAAGCAGAAAAACATCAGTACTATTTACAAACAGCTTGCAAAACTTTTTCACCCTGATTTGGAGCAGGATGAACACCGTAAGTTGGAGAAGGAAATTTTGATGAAGGAACTTACTGTGGCTTATGAGGCAAAAAACCTACATGCTTTGCTAACGCTTGAGTTAAAATGGATACACAAAGAAAATGAACATTTAGAAAGCTTAACTGAGGATAAACTCGCTATTTACTTGCAAATTTTAAAAGAGCAGGCACAGGAACTTGAATATGAGAGAGAAGAACTCATTCAACACCCGCAATACGCAGTTTTGTTGGAGCAATTTGGTTGGGATGTAAAAAGGTTTCCAGTGCAGACTGTTCAAAAGCATTTGGTAGAAACTGAATTCATGGTGAAACATTTTAAAAATTGTGTGATAGATTTTAAGTCTGACTTAGGGCTCCGTTACATAAAGCAAATGGTAAAGCAATGGAGGCAACTAAAAGACGAAGAGCAATACCTCAGCAATGAAGATATTGACAGAATCTTACGGAGATAATGTAATCAGGGGCATTTATTTTTACCCTTGTTGGTAACTGTGAATCTACCCTTTGCCTAATCATAAACTCCGCCGTTGTTCGGTTTCGAAGGGAAGGTAAAGTGCGGCCTGCGCACCAACAACATTTGTATACACTTATAAGTTTTAATAAAAAGCAAGGTGGGGTTGCTGGTGTGGTAGGGTTCAACAATACCAGCAATTACTTTCAAGAGTTTTATTTAATTTGGGATGGTAACCAAAGGTAAACAGAATTTAAATTACAATCGTTATGAAAAAACTATTTTTATTTGGCTTTTTATTTCTCCTCGCTCACTTGGGTTTTTCACAATCAAATAAAATTATCGGTTCATGGATTTTACGAGATTCAATTGACGCCATGCAGTTTTTTACAAAGGCTGACGGGACAATTCAAGAAAGAAGTGGACTTGCTAATGAGAACATTTGGGACAAAAATCAGCGGACAGGTAAGTATACCTTTGGTAATAATGGAAATCTCGTTATAACATGGTCAGATAAAAGTATTGAAAACAGACAAGTAATATTTGAAGACAATTACAATGGTGCGAAAATTAAAATCATTGACAAGAAAACAAAAAAAACAAAATCATATCTTTTTCTGAGGATCAGAGATGAAGAAGTTATCCTTCGATAGTCGCGGTCACTGTGC
>JANOTH010000156.1:0-1775 GCA_031416275.1 Ferruginibacter sp.
TTGTTTTTCTATTTTTTTAAATTTTTAATTCTGTATTATTCCAAGGTTAGCTCTAGTTTCTCCATCAGGTATTTTTAATAATCCTGTGGCATCATTATACGGAATTCCTCTTACAGGAAGTTTTAGTCTTCTCAATTCATGGTAACCATCACCTTCGGTAAAAAATTCAACTTCCCTTTCATTTCTTATGGCAGAAAGCAAAGCTGTTGCTCCTGTAGTAGAAACGTCAGCTGCTACACCGGCTACTGCACGCACTGCATTATAATCAGCTCTAACAGCCGCATCTGTAAAGCCTGCATTTTGTACTCTAGCTTCTGCACGAATCAAATACATTTCGGAAAGTCTAATCAATGGAACATTTACACCTTGCGTACCCAATTGTGCCCATTTTGTTGAAATTCCTCTTGCAGGAGTGGTTGACATAGCAGTGAGTGCTGTCAATCGTGTTCCACCTCTTGCAGTAATTAAAGAATAAGTATTACCTGATAATGGCAAGTAAGTGTTGTTTAAATCATTGTTCCAAAAACTTCCTCTTTGCACTCCTGCATCTCCAAGTATCATCATTATTACACCGGGAGTAGGGTTTGGTACATTACCCACTGTCTTAAATGGAGCTGTAACATCTGTACCTAATACATACCCGCTGTTTGTAATTACATCGTTAGCGTAAGCAAACGCATTTGCATAATCAGCCATGTTGAAATAAATTCTTGCCAAGTATGCTTTAGCAGCCCACTTATTAGCACGGCCACTAGTATTGGCAGCTGGCAATAAATTTTCAGCAAGCTTTAAATCTGCAATAGCTACATCGTAAGATTCTTTTACGGTCCCTCTTTGTTTTGGAATTTGCGCTTCAGAAGCACTCAGTGCTTTTTGTCTTATTACAACACCTGGATCAGTTGAAGGATTGCTTGTATAAGGCTTAGCAAATAATCTTGTCAATTCAAAATGAGAAACGCCACGAATAAATAAAGCCTCACCATTCCATATGTTCTTTGCAGAATCTTTTAGGTCAGGGTAAGTGTTTTCAGAAAGTGCCTTAATAACAACATTAGCCCTTCCAATTGCATCGTATCCTGTAAACCAAAGGCTTCGTCCAATTCCGTTAAAAGTACTAAAAGCACGTTGTGTAAATTGTACTTCTGATCCTCCTGTTACATTAACAAAATTTATTTGATCACCATACAATTCGGAAGTTTTCACATTATTGCCGCCCATGAAATCGTTGTTTACAAAACGGTCATAAGATGCAGCCAAAACTGCATACACATTTGCACTTGATTTCAATACATCTTCTCCGGGTTGTGCATCACCGGGAATTTGATCAAGCAGTTTGCTGCAACCTGTTGAGAATATGGCTGCTGCTAAAAAAGAATATAAAATAAGTTTTTTCATTGTTGTTTTTTTAATGTTTATAACAATTACAAAGTGATGTTTAAACCAAGGTTAATACTCTTAGCCTGTGGACTTGGAAGATATGGAGCATTAGATGCACCGTTTGAAGCGCCGTTGTTAAATCTATAACGAACAACTTCAGGATCCCAACCTGCAAACTTTGTAAACGTTAGAATATTGGTAGCAGCAACATAAATTCTAGCACTTGTTATTTTAGCTCTGCTTACGATGTTAGCCGGAAGCGTATACCCAAGGTTTACGTTTCTTAAACGAAGGAAAGAAACATCGTACAACCATCTTGAAGAATTGCTGTTATTTGCATCTACAGTCAAAGACACTTTTGGTACATTGGTAATGTCCCCAGGCTTTTGCCATCTGCT
>JANOTH010000157.1:0-3174 GCA_031416275.1 Ferruginibacter sp.
TGCTGATGTGAGCCATTTTGTAACGCCTGGAAGTATCCTGGACAAAGCAGCGTATGAACGTGCTACCAGTGTTTACCTGCCTGATCGTGTAAATCCAATGTTGCCCGAAAGAATATCAAACGAGCTTTGTTCACTTCGCCCAAATGAAGATAAATATACCTTCTCTGTAATTTTTCAGATAAGCAACCGTGCAGAAATAAAGCACAAATGGATTGGCAGAACGGTGATACACAGTAACCACCGTTTTACTTATGAAGAAGTGCAGAAAACCATTGAAACTGAGGATGGGCTTCACTTTAAACCGATTTTATTATTGGATAATCTGGCAAAACAATTTAGAAAAGAACGTTTTGATAATGGTGCTATCAACTTTTCATCGCAGGAAGTAAAGTTTAAATTAGATGATGCGGGAAAGCCAATTGGTATAATGGTAAAAGAAAGCAAAGATGCCAATAAATTAGTGGAAGAATTTATGTTGCTTGCAAACCGTGCCGTGGCTGAATATGTTTCTAAAATAAAAGTAAACAAAGAGCCAATTCCTTTCTCCTACAGAACGCATGATGACCCTGACCCTGAAAAGCTAAAGCCATTTGTTGCTTTCGCAAAAAAATGCGGTTATACTTTTGATATGACCGACGACAAAACAATTGCAAAATCTTTTAATAATTTGTTGAAAGAGGTAAAGGGTACACCCGAGGAACATGTGCTTGGTCAGCTTGGTATACGTACCATGGCAAAAGCAAAATACACAACGGAAAATGTGGGGCATTACGGTTTAGGATTTGAAAATTATTGTCATTTTACATCTCCCATTCGCAGATATCCAGATGTGATGGTGCATAGGGTTTTGCAAAGCATTATTGATAAAAATTTATTTATCGATAAGGCAATGGAGGAAAAAAATAAACATTGCAGCGATAAGGAACGTAGGGCTATGGAAGCAGAACGTGCAAGCAACAAATACAAGCAAGTTGAGTATATGCAGCAGTTTTTGGGCGAAGAATTTGAAGGTGTAATCTCCGGCGTTTCAGGTTTTGGTTTTTGGGTAGAAACGGTGGAGCATAAATGTGAAGGGCTTGTAAGCGTAAAAGATTTATCTGACTACGATGATTTTAAACAGGACGAAGCTGATTATTCTTTGGTTGGATTGCGCACCGGCAGGCGTTTTAGAATGGGTGACCATGTAATGATAAAAGTCGTATCAGCCAATTTAGATAAACGCCAGCTTGATTACGAGTGGGTAACCGAAGTAGAAGGTAAGGCAAATCAGGCAAAAGGTAAAGGTTCAAAAGCATCAGTAAAGCCTGCCACAAAAAGCGCCCCTAAAAAGGTTGTAAAGAGAAAATAATTTGTAATAAATCTTATTTACTTGTTTTCCCTTTTGCGTTACTTGGTTAAAAAAGTTTACTATAACATTGTTTATGAGGTATGATGTTGATGGTAGAATTTCAACATTTACATTTTAAAAATTATTTTAACGGCGCTAAGACGCTTCATACATTAAATGCTATTGCATCTTAGCGCAACAGCCGTTATTCCAATATTCATGCATTCATTTCAGGAATTATCTGCTCAGTTTGAAGAAAGATTTAATGTACGGCACTTTCCTACGCATACACCAACATTATACGATCCTGCACAATATATTCTCGGCATAAAAGGAAAAAGAATAAGGCCTGTGTGCGTTTACCTTGCAAACGAATTGTTTTCTCCAATAAATGACGACGCTTACCACGCAGGGGCTTCCATAGAATTGTTTCACAACTTTAGTTTGATACACGATGATATCATGGACAAAGCGCCTCTGAGGCGAGGTATAGAAACGGTGCATCAAAAATATGGGGATAATACAGCATTGCTTGCAGGCGATGTAATGTTTGTAACAGCCTACGAAAACCTTGGCCGAATAAGCCCAACTTATTTACCACGCAGCATCGAAATTTTTAATAAAACAGCGAAAGAAGTTTGCGAAGGTCAGCAGCTTGATATGGATTTTGAGAATATTCACGATGTAAGTTTTGATGATTATTTAAATATGATCACGCTAAAAACATCAGTTTTGGTTGCAGCAAGTTTGCAAATGGGTGCGGTAATTGGTGGTGCAGGTTTGGGCAATCAAGATCATTTGTATGAGTTTGGAAAAAACCTTGGCATTGCTTTTCAAGTGCAGGATGATTTTCTCGATGCGTTTGGGGATGCAAGCAAAACTGGTAAGCAACAAGGTGGAGATATCATTGCCAACAAAAAAACATTTTTGCTCATTCACGCCCGTGAGTATTGCACTCCCGCAGCTAACATTGAGTTGGACAATTTGATAAAAGATAACCCGGCAGATAAAGTTGAGAAGGTTTTACAAATTTTTAAAGATTGTAAAGCTGACGAATGGAGCAATGAGTTAAAAGATAAATACTACAACATTGCACTAAAACATTTAGATGATGTGGCTGTTTTAGATTCCCGTAAAAATGAACTTAGAAAATTAGCTGCAGATTTAATGATGAGAGAAAAGTAGGTTTTTACTTTTTGGTGCGGTTTACATCTGTTCGTTTATCAGCTTTGGTCCGGTCTCCTTCGCTGTACCGTACCCTGCAATACGCTTCGCATTGCATGGCACATCGCTCAGTCCACCGCCGCTGGTGTAGCTTTTACCTTTTTTCATCTTTAATTGTGCAATAGATTAAGTAGAATTTATTACATATTGCTGTGGCTAAAAATTTTCATTAATTTCAATCATGGAAAAAAACAAATTAGATAAGTCTGTTTTTTTAGCTCAAAGTTTTGCGGAAGCTGAAAGAGCAAATCTTTTTCCTAAAAATGTTTCTGTTGAAGAAAGATTGAAACAATCGTTCGACCTAGTATGTAAAATATACGGGTTGAATGAAAGCGCTGAATTAAAAATTGATAAATCAGTTTTTAAAGCATATAAATTTTAATAATGGCAGATATTTTTCAATCAGATTTTCGTGATTTTCTTTTTGCTCTGAAAATAACAAACACAGAATACATTGTAGTAGGAGGTTATGCTGTTATAATGCATGGCTACTTTAGAACAACCCAAGACTTAGATGTATGGCAAAATAAAACTCTTGAGAACTATCAAAAATTAATAAAAGCCTTTGCAATATTTGGAATGCCAATATTTGACATGACCGAAGAGAACTTTTTAAGTGAAAA
>JANOTH010000158.1:0-8712 GCA_031416275.1 Ferruginibacter sp.
ACAGGCACTTGAATTTTTACCCAATGCAGTTGTAATTGGGGATGAGTCAAAGTATGAACAGGTAAAGCAAGCATTAAGCGCTACGGCGATAAAAGTATTTGCGGGCGAAAACGCATTAGAAGAGGTGGCAGATTTTGATACTTACGATGTGATGCTTACTGCCATTGTAGGTTTTGCCGGATTAAAATCGACGTTAACGGGTGTAAAAAAAGGAAAAGTAATTGCTCTGGCAAATAAAGAAACGTTGGTAGTTGCAGGCGATATTGTAATGCAGCAGGCGTTGGACAACAGATCGCCCATTATCCCTGTTGATAGTGAACATTCTGCCATATTTCAGTGCCTTGTTGGCGAAGCCCGAAACCCAATTGAAAAAATAATTCTTACTGCAAGTGGAGGGCCATTTTTAGGAAAAAAGCCAAACTTTTTGGTGAACGTAAAAAGAGATCATGCACTGCAACATCCAAACTGGAGTATGGGTGCAAAAATATCTATCGACTCTGCAACCCTTATGAACAAAGGATTAGAGATGATAGAAGCTAAGTGGCTCTTCAATTTAAAGCCTGAGCAAATAGAGGTTGTTGTGCACCCTCAAAGCATCGTACATAGTATGGTTCAGTTTGAAGATGGTAGCATGAAGGCACAAATGGGCTTGCCAGATATGAAGTTGCCAATTCAATATGCGCTTGGTTTTCCTGAACGAATGAAGAATGATTTTCCGAGGTTTAATTTTAAGAAATACCCAAATCTCTCTTTCGAAGAACCTGATTATAAAACTTTCAGAAATTTAGGTCTGGCAATAGATGCCCTTAAGGCAGGAGGTAACAAACCGTGTGTACTAAATGCGGCAAATGAGATAGCGGTTTGGGCATTTTTAAAAAATCGCATTGGTTTTTTAGATATTACGGCCGTTGTTGAAAAAACGATGGATAAAATTGGATTTATAGAAAACCCAACAATAGATGAATATTATGAAAGCGACGGTGAGGCACGTAACTTTGCTGCAAGCGTAATGAAAATGTGAATGGTGAAATGTGAATCCTAAGCAGTAAAGTGACTTAGAACTGATTAAAACTTATAATTCAAAACTCATAACTCTTAACTAAATACATAAAACATCTAACAATAACTAACAACATAAATGATACTT
The DNA here is from genome assembly GCA_031416275.1 of Ferruginibacter sp. Lineage (GTDB taxonomy): Bacteria > Bacteroidota > Bacteroidia > Chitinophagales > Chitinophagaceae > Ferruginibacter. The sequence goes on from JANOTH010000158.1 coordinate 1,148, forward strand.
TTAGCAATTAACTGGGGCAGTGTAGGTTTAAAAGCTGCTCAACTTCTTCTTTCTCTTTCAATTTTGGTGGTTCTGCACGAATTTGGTCATTACATCACTGCAAAATGGTTTAAATGTAGGGTTGAAAAATTTTATCTTTTTTTCGATCCATGGTTTTCTATATTTAAAAAGAAAATAGGAGATACTGAATACGGTATTGGATGGTTGCCACTCGGCGGCTATGTAAAAATATCCGGAATGGTAGATGAGAGTATGGATAAGGAACAGTTAAACAAGCCTGCACAGCCATGGGAATTTCGAAGTAAGCCGGCTTGGCAAAGGTTAATCATTATGCTTGGTGGTGTTACGGTAAATGTATTACTCGCCTTTATTATTTACGCAGGCATTTTAATGCATTGGGGTGAAGAAAAAGTACCTAACGCTTCCCTCAAAAGCGGTGTATGGGTTTCTGATTCGTTAATGTATGATATTGGGTTGAGAAGCGGCGACAAAATTGTTTCTGTAAATGGTGATTCAATTAAATATTTTGATGATGTAGCTAAGGAGATCTTGTTTAGTGGCGGTGGTAATATTGAAGTCATTAGAGATGAAAAACCGACAAACGTAACCATTCCAGTAAGTTTAATTGGGCAACTTGTAGAAAAAAAGAGATCTAAAACGCCATTAATGCTTCAGAGGCTACCAACTATTATTGGTCAGTTTGATAGTAACGACACAACCCCTGCAAAAAAAGCAGGTCTTAAGTATTGGGATAAAATTGTAAAAGTAGATTCAACTCCGGTTACATTTTTAGATGAAGCAGCATCGTATTTTTCACAACATAAAAATGGTAAGGTATTGCTAACGGTTGAAAGAAACGGCAGCCTTGTAAATATACCCGTGAATGTGAATGAAGATGGTAAAATTGGAACACCCATTTTATCGGGTAAGCAAATGGATAGTCTTGGTTATTTTAAAATAGAGACAAGAAATTATTCTTTTTTTCAGGCGTTTCCTGCAGGGGTAAAATTGGCTTATGTAAAGTTAGGCGAGTATATTCAACAGTTTAAACTCATATTCCAGCCATCGACCGGTGCATACAAAGGAGTTGGAGGCTTTAAATCTATGGGTTCTGTTTTTTCAGGTAACACTTGGGATTGGGAACAGTTTTGGAACATCACAGCATTCTTTTCAATTGTGTTGGCATTTATGAATTTATTGCCCATCCCGGCATTAGATGGCGGACACGTTTTATTCACGCTAATAGAAATGATTACAGGCAGAAAGCCAAGTGAAAAGTTTTTGGAATATGCACAAATAGCGGGTATGATTATTTTATTATCGCTTATGCTTTATGCTAACGGAAATGACTGGCTTGGTTGGGGAAGAGGGAAGTAGATTGTAGATTTTAGACTAAAGATAAAAGATCACATTGTCTTTTGCGCTTGACACATAATTCCCAATTCCAATTTATAATTCACAATCCATCATTCATAATTTAACACTTGCGGTTTTTTTCTAAAATAGTTTTCATCTGCAATATTTGCTTCATCATTTCCGCAGTGATGCGCCTTGTGGAGTATGGCATGCGTAAAAATGGAAATCCGAATGCGGTTATTCCTTTGCAGGCAATAGAGGGAACCATAGTGGTACTTGGATTTATTGTAGCTGTATTATTGAATGCTGCTTTCGTATTTATCGTTTTATTTCAAAAGTCTACAAGAAAGCCAATACCTGTAAATAATTTTATTTTGTTTTTTAACCTACTCATTTTTCCGATAGAGATCTGGTATTCATTTTTTGTTAGGAATTAAAATATGTGTTACACGTTTTTAATTTTGTTTATAAATAATTTGCATTTGCTGTAAATTCAATTTATGATTACCAATATACTAAAGGACAGACCCGCTAAACTTTTTCTTAGCATTACTGCATTTTTTGTAGCGAACGCACTCATTGCTGAATGTATAGGCGGTAAAATATTTTCGCTTGAAAAAGTATTTGGAATGGCGCCTTCTAATTTTTCTCTGTTAGGAGAAAGTGGCTTATCGCTTAGCCTTACCTGCGGTGTTTTATTGTGGCCACTGGAGTTTATTATTACTGATATTGTGAATGAATATTACGGGCCAAAAGCCGTAAGAAGGATTTCCTACACAGCAGTTGCGCTAATTACGTATGCATTTTTAATGTTTTACCTGGCAATGAAAGTGCCGGGTGCCGATTTTTGGTACGGTACAAAAGTAAGCGAAGGTGTACCTGATATGGGACTCGCTTTTAATGCTGTATTCGGCCAAGGCATGTGGATTATTTTAGGAAGTATTGCAGCATTTATGGTTAGCCAATTGGTAGATGTATTTGTATTTCACAAAATAAAAAAAGCAACTGGTGAAAAAAAGGTTTGGTTGCGTGCAACGGGTTCTACCCTTGTTTCTCAATTTGTAGATAGTTTTATTGTTCTTTTTATTGCATTTTATTTAGGACAGGGCTGGAGTATGCAAAAAGTACTTGCTATTTGTATGGTGAATTATGCTTACAAATCTTTGATGGCAGTGGCGCTCACGCCTGTTATATACATTATGGAGAACCGCATGAACAAATATTTGGGTGAAGCGACGGCACGTGATATGAAATTGGCTGCGATGCAATAATTCCCCATTTAATACCCAAATTGTAGAAATTTTGTGTATGTTTGTCACTAATCCCTATTTCCTCCTTAAAACTGCTGTACCTCATTCTAATATCCTTTACATCTTTATGTAAATTTTAATGAGCTAGTTAAACCCTCGATTTCTATAAAGAAATTGGTAATGATCATTTATTACGTGATCATGTAGGCTTTTGCTTAAACTCAAAAAATTATGAATAGAATGATACACTCAAAAAAATTACTTTTTAGAAATTTTGTCTTTCTTCTGCTAAGTTTTTTTATTTCCCAAAATATTTTCGCTGTGCCTAGAACATGGATAGGTTCAGGTTCAGGAGCGGGTACTAGTGATTTCAATCTTGGTACTAACTGGAGTCCTAATGGAGTTCCGAGAGCGGAAGATGATTTAACAATTAACCTAATAGCCAACATTAACGCAACAATTAATTTAACCGCAAATATTTCTGTAAATAGTTTGTCAATTATCGGTAGTATCAATGATGTTGGTTCAGGAAATACAGGAAGGAGTTTGTTGTTTTCAGTTGGTAATTTTACTTTATCTACTGCCTCAAATGTCGTATTTGATAACTCTGCTAGTGGCCAAAATGGAAACCGGACATATGATATATTCATAGTTGTAAATTCAACAGGTATTTTTAATATCGGAGGAATTTTTTCATTAGCAAATAAAAGCACTTCACCTGCTATAAATACGATTAGAGTAAATAACTCAGGCACAATCGTAGTAGCAGGTAGTACAACTACTTCTTCGCTAAATACTGGAGCATCTTCTTTTGTAGGTTTAAATGTCGGAGATGCCCCGGCGAAATATACTTTCAATGGGAATGTTAATTTTGATGATGGAAGCACTGTGGTTAACAACTATGTACTGGTAGGTTCAACTACACCGGGAACTACGGGATCATATATCTTTAAGGGAGATCTATCCCTAGGGAACAGAGCAACCACCGACTCCACCACATTCAATTCAACAACAGTAGTTTTTGATGCGATTAATACTCAAACCATCACTTATAATAATTCCATTCGTTATTTTTATATTCCTAATTTGATTGTAGGTGAGACAAACAATCCAACTGTATTATTAGCCGGGGCTACCGTACCCGATAACGTTTTGAGAAATATCACAATAAATGGATCTTCAATTTTAGACTTAAATTCTCGTCAGTTAAATAGAAATTCTAATGGAGGCACTTTTCTTTTAAGAAATACTTCTCAACTGAAACTTGGAGCCAGCAGCAGCGTTTCGGCAGCCGGTACAGCAACTTTAACTGGAGGTAGTAATTTTCCATCAGGATTTACAACAATTACTCTTGATAGCACAAGCACTGTTGAATTTAACGGTGCAATTCAAAGTATTCCAGGCTTCACCGATTCAGTTAAAAGCTATGGAAACCTTACCCTCTCAAATGGCAGTACAAAAACTTTAAGAGGTAAAATTTCAATATTTAGAAATCTTAGCCTAGTCGGCAATACAACTATGGCATTGGATAATTTTGATGCGACTTTAAAATCTAACTCGGTCACTACAGCTTATGTTTCAGCAGTACCTACAACTGCAGCTTTTACTTATGGAAGCGGACGATTTGAAGTGGAACGACATCTATTCAGTCAAAAGTCATGGCGCTTTTTATCTGTTCCTTTATTAAAACTCGCTCAGGATCCCACATCTCCTACCATAAATAGCTCTTGGAGAGAAAATGGCACCACGTTGGCTGCGACATTATTTGGAACGAGGATAACAGGTCCCGGTACAATAGGTTTCTCTGCCGGTGTAGATGAAAATACGCAGAGAGGATCAATGAAGTTTTATGAAATGGCTGCTAATAATTATAGAGAAATAACAAGCGCAGATTTAGCGGCCAACAGAACAATTGCAAATGATGAGGGATATTATGTCTTTGTAAGGGGCGATAGAGGTGTAAATGTACCTAGTGGAGCTACAGGAGCAACTACATTACGTGCTAAAGGTAAGCTAAGAACGGGGCCTCAAACTTATTCAGTAAATGCTAACAGTTTCCAATCGGTTGGAAATCCTTATGCCTCGAGAATAAGATTTTCTTCCGTAACTAAAACTGCAAATATAGAAAACTCTTTTGTAGCCTGGAATCCTGCTAATACCGGCGGTGGTTATGGTGTAGGCAGGTTTCAACAATATGCCTTATTTGGGTCTGATTATTTTTCATCTATCTATGGAGTGAAGAATTTCATAGAAAGTGGAGAAGCATTTTTTATTACAGCAGCACCTACCGGGTCCGGAACGATTACAATTAATGAAAATGATAAAGGCTCGGGCAGTAGCTTATTCAGTAGAGCAGGCGTTACCTCACCCACATTAGAAATAAATCTTTTAACCAAAGGAACAGACAATACCTTTTTTAAGGTAGATGCTGCCGTAGTAAATTTTGATAATGGATGGAGTAATTCTATTGATAATAATGATGTAAAAAAGTTCCTTAATGTAACTGATAACTTATCAATATTAAAGAATAACATTAAATTATTTGCAGAAAGAAGAACAGCAATGCAACCAAATGATAGCATCGTTTTGAGTATTTTAAATACTCGGTTAGGTAATTATAAATTAGAAATTGATCCATCTGTTCTAAATGGCTTCCCGTTAAAGGCATACATAAAAGACAAGTTTTTAAAGGCCGAGACTGCTGTAAGTTTGTCAGACACAACTAATATCAACTTTGAAATTACAACTGATCCTGCTAGTAGATTGGAAGACAGGTTTGCGATTGTATTTAAAGCAAATTCACCCGTTCGTTTTACTGCAATTACTGCTGTACGTCATACAGATAAATCAGCGAATATTACGTGGAATACCGAGAATGAGAATAATGTTAATAGCTATAAAATTGAAAGAAGTGATGATGGCATTAATTATACAGCAATAGGTACACAAACGCCAACAGCAAATAATTTTGGAAATCCTTATTATGCATTTAACGATGCAAGTGCCTCAGCAAAAATTAATTATTATAGAATAATCGCTGATAACGTTACTGCATCAGCTTTTTACAGTAATGTTGCGGTTATAAAAGCATTAAAAGAATCCACAGAAAAAGAAATTAATATTTACCCGAATCCTATTACAAACGGGAACGTAAACTTAAATTTTGGGAATGCAAACCTTGGTAATTACATCATCAGTATTCGCAATATAAAAGGGCAGCTTATCTTGTCTAAGTCATTTAAGCATATGACAGCAAGTGAGACTTTAAAAATTGAAATTCCTACGGCAACCCAGGGTCTTTATAATGCGACAATAGTAGATGCCGATGGAATAAAAAATATAATTCCATTTATGATTGGTGAATAAGTAGCGCAAGTTGAAAGCAACTGTAAAGATAATTATAGGTGGTTTTTATGGGCTGCTAGACGTAAGTTGGGAGCAATACCAAAAAGTTATAATCTTTGTGATACTGATCTTTTTTGTTCGAACAAGAAAATCTACATTTTTGAAAAATCCTTATTTACAATCATTGAATTTATTAATGAAATAAAAAAAGTGTGTAACAGCAGAATAATAATTCTGTTGTTAAACACTTCAATTCAAAGATTGCAATATCCTATTATCTTATTACTTGTACGACCTTATTTACACTTCCGGTCTGTGTGATTATTTTAACTACATAATTGCCGTTGCGGAGATCTCCCACATCAATTACCTCCTTTCCTTTTGTGTTGTATAAGTTCTTTATATAAACCATTTGTCCCATATCATTGTATAAAACCAAACTCGTCGGTTTTTGTTTTAAGACATCCGTAAATACAACCGTGAAAGACGTAAAGGCAGGTACGGGGAAAACCTTAATTAAATCATCAGCAATAAATTTTACCGATCTAATGCTGCTGTAAGACGTTTTACCAAATTGGTCCAACTCTCTGATTCTGTAATAATTGATGTTATTTAAAACTGGTAAAGAATCTATATAATTGTATTTAACGTTATTGGCAATACTGTTCAGGTTTCCAATAGTTTTATAATTACTTCCATCTGTACTACGCTCAATATAAAAAATTGAACCGCTTGTTGGTTCCGCAATTACAAATGAAAGTTCACTGGTATTCGCTTTTTTTCTCGCATCAAAACTTACATAATCTACGGATAGTGTGGTGGCTGAACTTGCGATGTTTGCTTCTGTACCAAAAAAGGTAGTCACATTATCTGCATCTAAGCCTGCTACAGATATATAAAACTGTCCGCTGCCACTTACAGGTATTATCAGGGTGGTAGTTAAGGATGATGTTTTATATACACTATCAAAATCATTGTTGGTAGTTCGTACACCAATTCTGTAAAAAGGGTATCCTGTCTGTGTATTTATTACAACCCTTATATTGTTGTTACCCATATTAGTGACAGTATAAGTCGGGGGCGTTTGCGCATCAGCCGCAAGTGCCATTGCTAAGCCATCAATCATTGCATTGCGTTGCATATAATTAAAGCCTACATAAAAACTGTCTATTACACCATCGCTGTTGTTATCGCTACCTCCGATATCTCTGGAAGAATGGATCCTAGAAGTTCCAGAGCCTGTTCCGGCCTCATTTGCACACATTAACCTTACTGCTGTAAAGCCCGCGGTATCAAAAGGCATGTGATCGCCCCCTCTGCTATTTCTATCAATATTCGCCATTAGATTTATAGTCATTGGTACAGTTGCTGTCGGAAGCGCTTTATCCTTATAAGCGAGTTTTATGTAGCGTGCCCATTGCTTTGCAGGCGGTCTTGATGAACTTGAGAATATTCTAATATTTGTAGTGTCAAAAGTATTGTTAGTCGTGCAACCGGGTTGGCTTGCCGGAGTCTGGCAAATCATAGTGCCCATTTGATCATTATTAATATTTGCTCTTACAGGTATTGTATTTGCTTGACAATATTTTACGAGTGCGGTAGCTCCTCCTAACG
>JANOTH010000159.1:0-1833 GCA_031416275.1 Ferruginibacter sp.
ATGAAAGACAAAAATTAAAAGATTTAATGTTAACAAATTTTTCATTGGGTTCGTCTTAATTTATTGAGATGTTGTGATGTTGCACTATTTCTGCTAACGGAAGCGCTTGGCGATGTGGTGGAATTTGAAATTCGTCCGCCCGGAACCGCTGTTTGGTTTTGTACTAAAGATAAATATAACTTACCAATGTTCAGCGATGTTTGTCAAGCCAAAACAAATGCCCAATAGCGAACCTAATGCTTATTGGGCTTCCGTCAGCCACCATATTGCCAAACGCATTGTTGGCAGAAGTAATGGTTAAGAATTTCGTCTTTTGCCAAAAGATTGAATATTCTGTATGCTATTTAGTTCTTGATTTCAAATATTTATTCGCCATATAAAAAATTCCGATTACTACTAAAGTAATAATTACTGATTTAAATATTATTATACTTTCAATTTGATCCATGAAAGTTTGTACTTCTTTTGTATCCATTTTTAAGTTTTAATAAGGTACAGGAAATTTAATTCCTGTACCTATTTGTAATTTTTTATTTAAGGGTAAGGTGTTAATACCAAGCCACCAACGGTAAATTGACCATTGTAAACATTTCCGTAAATATAAACATTGGTTGTATAAAAACCACTTCCGCCTGCACCACCATTTACACCTCCACCTGAAGCACCAACATTTCCACTTACTGCCCAAGAACCTCCTAAAGTTATGCCATAAGTAGTAACACCATTGTACACACTTTGTGTAAATCCGCCAACTGCCGCAATCGTTCCATGAAACCCACCTACAGAATAGTTCAATGATGTTATAGTTGTACCATTCATTGTTATAACAATCGTAACTGTATTTCCTGTCCCATTTATATTGCCTGTAACTGGCGGAAACGTAGGACCGCCATCTCCTTCTATTTCGACAGGGGTTTCCCACCACCAAGGATCTCTAGAAGACGAAGATGCTGCATTAAGCCTTAAAACATTTCTCTCATTGGCAAGATAATTATCAATCATTTTTCTAGCTTCTTCAGGACTTATTTTATTCGATACAATGTTTGTTTTACTAACTCCTGATTTTAAAAGCATCGAATTTATTTCTCTTTCTTGTTGGTAGTTAATATATTTTTGAATAAGTTCTCTATCAACATGTTCAAACTTTAAAGTTTGGGTTATGGTCTGACTTTTTATAGCTGAATTATTACTTTCAACATCTTGACTAATTTTTTCTTTTTGACAAGAATTTAAAATCAGTAATGATAAAATAGTAACCCCCAATAATTTTATTTTCATAAATTAATTTTTTGAGTAATTGATATATATTATTACGTGGTTAAGTTAAACTTCTTACTTTGTTTGTTTCAACAGTCTAAGCAATTGCAGGTAGTTTTCAGATAATTCTACCTGTGGCATATTTTAACTTTCCTTTCATACTCAATATCAATTTCGATATTTGTTTGCGCTCATAGCTTTGAGATGTTTGCGTTTATTTATGCCAATTATGGAATTGTAAATAATTTTTTGTTCGTATAGTGATATAAAATTTCTTTTTATAGCTTGTAAATAAAACCTACAAACCAAAAAAAAATTAACATTTTGGTCATTTGATATCTCAGAAGTTTGTTTATGTCATTCTCGAGTTTATTTCTGCCAACGATAGCGCTTTGTGCAGGTGTGGCATTAGTATTCCTTCCGCCCGTAACCGCTGCTGGTTAAAGATATAAATGATAAAAATAAGAACAAAAAGCTAGGCTATGTACTTCTGCCCGAACCACAGCCCAATAGCGAACCGCCGCTCATTGGGCTTCCTTCCGCCACACTTGCACAAAACGCATTGTTATGCGATTG
>JANOTH010000160.1:0-10803 GCA_031416275.1 Ferruginibacter sp.
TAGACAAAGCATACGAGAAATGAGGAACTGCCAATATGAGTTTTGTGCAAGTGCTACGTTGGGGCAATTAGCAACATCGACAAAGCAGCACTTGTTCGGACCAACATCGCCAGGCATTAATTCTAAATATTTATCTTTATCAAAAACCAAGGAGAGGTTACTTGCAGGAATTCTATTGCCACACGAGTACAAAGCCCTGAACGTTCTTAGACCAGCCCAAATGTACCGACTCACTAGAAATATTGGTCATTTAAACAGCAGAATTACAAACAATCATGAATCTTTTCAAAAAGAAAGAACCCCAATTAGTAGAAGTAAAAGGCAATCAGTTAAGCTGCCCTGTATGCGCTAATAAATATTTTTGGTCAAGGAATGCGCAGCTAAACACCTCTCTTGCTTCCTTCTTTGGTTTCGATTGGGCCAATCGCTCAGCTACCTGTTTCGTATGTTCAGAGTGTACATACATTTACTGGTTCTTAGGCTGAGTGTAAATTCACATAGGTATCCAACCTACATAATTTAAAGTGTGCTGCTACAGTTTCAAAATATAATACCCATAAGCAGGCAAACTTACTTGTGTACCCAGTGCAACCGACCCGCCATTTATTACATCTGTCCAGGTAGAATTGGATAAACCAGCGGGCAAAGCATAATTTACAATGATATTTCTCACGTTTACTATTACCAATACTTTCTCGCCCGCAAGTTCTTTGGTAAATGCGCAAATGTTTTGATTGCTGTAGGTGGTAAGGGAGCCTCTTCTCACTGCTGCACTTGCATTTCTAAAAGCAATTACTTTTTTATATTCGGCAGTCACATCGGAGTTTATGCTCCAGTCTATTTTTATAGAAGTAAATGGAAATGTAAGCCTGATGGGCGTTGCAACTTCTTGCCCATTGTAAATCATGGGTACGCCTTTCATGTAAGCACAAGTTATAAATGCTCCCATCGATCCTTTTTTGCCCCCAAACAAATCCAGTGCTGTGCCATCACTGCCATTTACATCATGGTTAGATAAGTATCGTACAACCTGCTGACCATTGCTTGAATTGACATATTCTACATTGTTTAGACTATCGGTGACCTGTGCAGATTTATTATTGTTGTACACCGTCTTTAACTGACCAAAATAAGTAAAACCGAAATTAAAATCGAACCCCACTGTAAAGTTACCTGTGTTACTTCCTTCAGCTAGTAGAAGCAATTTATGGCTCGTCATATTTCTAAGTGTGTCTACTGCTTGTCTCCAAAATTCCAACGGAGGTCCGTCAGTGTAGTCAAACCTAAAGCCATCAATATTGGCAGTGAGTACCCAATATTTCATAGCTTTTATCATAGCAAGCCGCATACTATTATTGGTAAAATTTAATTGCGCCACGTCATTCCAGCCTGTTCCCGGTGGGCTAATGATATTGCCGGTACCATTCTGTAAATACCAGTCTTTGTGTAGTGTGGTCCACGGGTTATCAAACGAAGTATGGTTAGCTACCCAGTCAAATATCACCGCCATATTTTTGCTGTGTGCTGCTTCAACAATGCCACGCAGTTCGCTCAAATTACCAAATTCAGCGTTTACGCCTTTGTAATCTCTTACACAATAAGGAGAGTTTATAGCGTTCACAATGCCGACAGGGTAGGTAGGCATTAAGTAAACAACATTTACGCCCAGTGCTTTTATTGAATCTAACCTGGCTAGCACACCTGCAAAGTTCCCCTGCTGGCTAAATGGTCTGATATTTACCTGATAAATGGTTGCATCTTGCCTGTCGGGCACATTGTTAAATGGCGTACCAAACTGTGCAGGATCGGGTTCTACCGGCGGTGGTACCACAACAGGTGGTGGACCTGCGACCGTGGGGACTGTTGGTTTGCTGCAGGCAGCAAGGAAAATGGAAAGTATTAATACAAATAATGGGATACTTTTTTTCATAGTCAAAAATGTGACCTTCTCTTGTTGCAAGGCACTATAAAACTATGCAATAATGCTCGTCGATTAGCAGTTTTTTGCTGCGCACACAGCATTTATTTCCAATTCAAAAGCTAAACTTTGCGTTGCTTATTTATCGTTCAATCCAATACCAAAGCCAAACATAGCAGCTACAAACCCTAAATGAATGACCAATACCGCCTTTTGCAATGTAGGTCTGTCGTTCCATTTTTGTGCTGTATCAAATGGATCAAAAGCGAGACCAATACCCAAAGATGCAGCCGCTTCCATATAATCTTGTTTGAAGATAGCTTGATACAATCCTAAAAGTAGAAATGCGATGTAGAGATACTTGTTAAACGGTTGTTTCATGTTCTATAATTTTATACAAATCTCCTTTACAGAAAATGTATAAAATTGGACTTTTACGACAGTCATTTAATCTTCCAGATAATCTTCTGCTCATCTAAAACTGTGATGGCATCAAAGAATTTTTTTGGATTAAGATTGGTAAGCTTTTTAAACTCACTTATAAAATACGACTGGTCATAGTAATTACTTTGGTAGGTAACATTTGTGATTGACTTTACTTCCTTAATAAGTGTTCGGAAAAATCAGCATTTGCTTGCGGGTGAGAAAACACTTTTATTCTTTTGCTAAAAAACCAAAATAAAGTGGTGGAATATTTTAAATAAACAGTCTATCTTAAACAGACATGCTATGCATTCTATATCTTTTGCTCCAATCGTCGCTTAGCCATGTATAAAGCATTATCAATACAACTGTCAATATTTTCCTTCTTTATATAACTCGTTACAAACCCGCTCCAAAATGCATCGCCTGCTCCCGTTACATCAATGACATTTGTAGGCAAAACAGGTTTGTGTTTCCATTCCTTATTTGCTGTGCGATACCATACACCTTTTTCACCGCAGGTAAGACAGGTAACTTTTGTATCAAATTTTTGGAGAATATTTTTTGCGTTTTCTATATTATTTTCTGCACCCCAAAAACGATCTACATCATCCATACTTACTTTTAGCAAAGGTTTGGTGGCAATTATTTTTGTAAATATCTCCTGCGCATTGCTATCATGTCCCCAAATTTTTAGTGCATAATTCCAGTCTACAGAAATGGTCTTTCCTGTTTGATTTGCATAAATAAGCGCCTCTAAAATATTTGTCTGTGCAGGTTGCCTGCTTAATGCAAAAGCAGTTGTATGAATTATTTTACACTCCTCAATTAATTTTTCGTCTATCACTCCAATTTGAAAGTCTGCCTGACGGTAAGGAATAAAATCAGGCGTAGCATGGCTTTTACTTACCACAATAAGAGAGGTTTCTAAATATTTATGTTGTAAAATATGGTTTGTGTTCACAGCATCTTTCTGCAGAACATCTAAAATAATTTTTCCAAAACCATCTCTACCCACAGTAGCAATTAAAGTGAGGGGTGCACCTTGTTTAGTACAAAAAATTGCAAAATTTCCACAGCTTCCACCGGTTTTTAGCTTTAATAATTTTGTTTCAGATAAATCCTGCACAAATTCTGTACTAATCAGATCTACCAATAATTCTCCTATAGCTAATATCATTGCATTTCTTTAAACAATTAATTAAAAAACTCCTGTGCCTTTTCAGAAAATACTATACCTGCTGCACTCCATGCACACTCATGCACTCCGCACGCAGTATTCGTTTGGGCATTGTAACATTCATTAAATTCAAAATCATTTTTAGCTACTGCTTCTATCATTTTTTCAAAAAGAGTTTTCTGCATTGTTTCTTCTCCTGAAGCCTTAAGTGCAGCACACATAAATCCATTCCATACCGGCCACAAACCTGCATTATGAAATTCGCCTGGCTTATTTCTAAATCTGTAGGCAAAGTTATTTTGGAGTTCATCCATCTGTCTATCCTTGTATTCTACAGCAGGCCAGAAGGATGGCAGCATTGTTCCTCTTTCTTCCAACAAATTTTGTACATAATCAATGGTACTTTTTTGTTGTTCAACTGTTCCAATCTTTAATAATATAGCGAGTGCATTTGCCTGTAAATCAAATTGAGGATAAATCTGGGCAGGGTTAAAACCCATCCACCAAAAACCTTTCGGTACCTCTTCCTTTTGATGTATCATGTTTGGGGCATACCAATTCTCAGCATCAGTCCTATAAAAAAAATTATTTTCAATGGTCATTTTTATCTGCATTGCCTTCGTTGAAAATATTGTATGGTCATACACTTGTGCTGCGAGTTGCAGTGCCCACAAACGTAGCAACTGATCAAACAATACATACCCGTGTTGTATATATTCATCTGCCCAATCTCCGCTTTGTGGCACATACATTAAATGCTTGCCATTAAATTCCCACGCATCCATTACCTGAAATGCTCGGTTTACATTACGCTCATATGCTGCTAAAAGTGTTTTATCTTTTGTGTGCATGCTATACATACACAACCCTATTATAGCCCATGCAGGTGCATCTGCACGACCTGCAGTTCCACCATAACTCACTTTATTATTTGCATCTACATTGCTGGGCAAAAAACCTGTAGCGTGTTGGTTATTCCAAATTGTTACAAGAGAATTTTTAAAAGTTTCAATCAGTTTTTCATCGTTTGAAAGCAAGGCTGCAAGGCCACATACTACAGAATCTCTCGTCCATACCCTGCAATAATTATCTTCCACTACAGCGGCAGCAGTAAAGCCCTTAGCTGTGCTTACTTTGTGCAGTAATGTAACTGCTTTTGTGTATGCAAGAAGATTATCCATATTCAAAAATTTAATTAATGCCCTCCCGTTGCAGGCAGTGCCATAATATCTTCTGTAAGTTTTTTCTTTCTTATGAGTAAGGTAGCTGCTGCAGCTATCAATAAAAGAATGCCTGCAAAAGCTATTGCTTTGCTTGGATCGTTGTTTAAGAAATTTCTTAACACATAACCGAAGGTAATTGTCTGTATAAACATTGGGATCACTATCATCATATTTATGATTCCCATGTACACACCATATTTTTCTTTAGGTATTTCGCTTACCACCATCAAATAAGGTATGCCCATCATACTTGCCCAGGCAATTCCAAAACCTGTAATGGCAGGAAAAAATAAAAATTTATTTTCCACTATTGAAAAAGCAATAAAACCAATGCCGGCTATTATAAGACATACAAAGTGTACCCATTTAGGACCGTACTTTTTTGCAAAACCTACAAGTAAAAAAGCCACTAAAAAAGTAACAATATTATACCAGCCATTTACCAGTCCTGTCCATTTTACAGCTTCTTCGTACTTGCCGGCATTACTGTCTATTTCATCCATTGCAGGCAAATCGCTTGGAGTAATATCTGATGATACTTTATCTTTCCAGGAAGCATAGGTAACTGATGATTTTTCTTTTCCGTTTAATGCATTTGCCGGATCAATATTGTTTTGTAATGCATATTGTTTTACCGCATCTTTAAATGTGCTGAATTTTTTATTTACTACATCCTGCTCTTTGTTTAACTGTTGCCATTGAAAGGCATTTTGTGCAATACTTTTCGATGAATTTTGCCAGTAGCAAAACAATGCATACCACTGAAATAAATATACCAGCGCTAACAACCACATTACTTTTGGCATACTCCCAATAGCATTAAACACATCTTTAAATGGAGATAAAACATTTAATGGAGTAGCTCTCATTTCTGCTATCTCTTCATCGGTCGGTTTTATCTCAGGCGTAGTTTTCATACTCCACCATACAGACGTAATGGAACAGATAGCACCAAGTATAAAAGATGCAAAAACCCAGTTAGGCAATTTGCCTGTTTTACCTACAATAATTAAGGGGAATATAAAAAGAGAAAGATTGGCTAGTGTTTGTCCAAACCCTGTAAAAAAACTTTGAGATTGAAAACCAAGGCCCTGTTGCTCCGTTGGTAATTTATCTGCCACAAAAGCCCGGTAAGGCTCCATAGCGGTGTTGTTACCTGCATCTAATATCCAAAGTAAACCGGCAGCCATCCACAAAGAACTGCTAAAAGGAAAAAAGAACAATGCAATGCTGCACATAATGGCACCGATGAAAAAATAGGGTTTTCTCCTACCAAATTTTGGATGCCATGTTTTATCGCTGAGTGCGCCAATAATGGGTTGTATAATTAACCCGGTTAGCGGACCTGCAAGATTAAGCCACGGAATTTCATCAGGCTTTGCACCAAGAAAATCATAAATAGGATTAACGGCACTTTGTTGCAAACCAAAACTGTATTGAATGCCAAAGAAACCGACATTCATGTTGATGATTTGCCAGAAGCTAAGGCTTGGTTTTGTGATGTTCATACTATCAATTTGCAATTAGATTCCTTTAAAACTAAGTAAAAATTAGTGGCTGCAAATCAGCAAACGTTTGTGGTGAAGAATTTTTTATTTTAATTTTTATTAGCCTTTGTTGAAATGGCACTTTGCTGAGATAACTTTTTTTTCATTGCGAGGTATACGCCGTTGGTCCAGCCAAAACCATCCTGACCTGGATACTCACCACCACCGGCTTCTTTTGTTATATCCTCCACATTATATTTCTCCATCATTTTACCTGTGGCTGCATACACTTTTTCGTTTACAGCTACCCAACGCTCGGCTGCTGTTTTTGCCAAGTCATTTTCTCCATAGTTCGACAAGCCTTTTACTGCCACCCATTGTAATGGCGCCCACCCATTTGGTGCATCCCATTGCTGCCCGGTATTATTATTGGTGGTAGCTACACCGCCAGGCTTTAATAAATTATTTTTAAATACATCCGCTACTGCAGCAGCTTGTTTTTTATCTGCAATATTTACAAACAATGGGAACAATCCTGCAGCAGTAATCATATTATTTGGCTTTCTTAGTGCGATATTATAATCACAGAAAAATTGTTGCGAAGTATTAAAACAATATTTTAAAATACCTTTTTTCCTTGCAGTTGCTTTGCTGTTATAAAGACCCGCATTCTTCATATCCTTGTTTAAAGAATAGCTCTTAGCCATCACTTTTTCCATGTTGTACAATAAACAGTTCAGATCTACAGGAATAATATTGGTAGTTTGTATGGTTGCAATATTTTTTTCATCTGCAAACCAGCGACTACTAAAATCCCACCCGCTTTCGGCGCCTGAGCGAAGATTTCTAAACATCTCTTTTTGCTTTGCAGTAAAATTATTTCCTTTCTTCATCCACGTTTCACCGGATATTGCCTTTTCAAAACTATTAACAGTAGCAACCTCCATATCTTCTCTGTAAGATTCCTGCCTGGGTATTTCATCTCTATCGTAATATCTATTTAAAATGCTGCCATCGGGCATTTTTACTGCATGTTTGGTTTTTGCAGATTTATCCATCCAATAATCATATTCTTTTTGCAATGCGGGCAAATAAGTCTTGTACACTTTATCACCTTTTACGGTGGCGAGTAAATCTACCATCATACTAAAAAATGGTGGCTGGCTCCGGCTTAAGTAGTAACTACGATTACCGTTTGGAATGTGGCCGTATGTATTTATGAGGTAAGAAAAGTTATTGAGCATATTTTCCATAATCTGTATTTCACCGCTTTCCTTTAAACCAAGCATGGTAAAATAGCTATCCCAATAATAAATTTCTCTAAACCTACCACCAGGTACAATATAAGAATTGGGCAATGGCAACAATGAACTTCCATCTACTTTTCTATCTGCATCTCTTTTTAAAACCGACCACAATTTTTTTATGTGCTGCGTTACATCTTTTTCGTTTCCGTCAGTTACTGTAGCTTTTATAGCAGATGGTGGTTCAAAATTATCATCAACAAATAATTTTAATGAAAAACGTATGGCAGGATTGTTTTTTATCTTCACGTAATCCGCTACAATTCTTTTAGGATCTCTCTTAGGAATGCAATCCACAAAAGTTTTACCATCGGGATAAATTTTTGCCATCTGCACATCTGTAAATAACTGCCCGTAAATTTTATCGGGAGGCAACGGCTGCTGTGCAAAACTTTTTATACTTAACAACAGAGCGAATATTAAAATTATTTTTTTCATGATATTTTATTAAGCCTTTGAACTAGATCAGTTATTATTTTCTTACATTTTACTATTTAATATTGATAAACAACCGCTTCATAAGGTCTAAGTTCTTTTCCGCCATAAGCAGTTGCATAATTGTTCATCAAAATTTTCCCTTTGCTTACATCAATGCCCGTATTTGCCGTTGCATTTTTAGCAGAAAAATTAAGCATCACCAATATTTTTTTTCCATCCATTTCTCTGGTGTAAGAATATACCTGAGGATTTTCTTTATCCAGCAGCGTATACTTTCCATAAATTAAAACCGGACTGCTTTTTCTAAGTGCCGTCATTTTTCTAAAGTAATTTAACGGGCTTGCTGCATCTGTATCTTCTACTGCGGCATTAATGTATGTATGATTATCATTTACTTTAAGCCAGGGCGTACCTGTAGTAAAACCACCGTTAACAGTACTGTCCCATTGAAATGGCGTTCGTCCATTGTCTCTTGCGCCACCCATTTTTTGAGATTCTAAAAAAGCTTTTAAATCTCCTCCCGCATTTTTCACTTTCCCATACTCAGCCATCATTTCAATGTCTCTGTAATCTTCTATCTTTTCAAATTTTGCGTTGGTCATTCCCAGTTCATCACCGTTATAATAATACGGTGTACCTCTCATGGTGAGCAAAAAAGTTGTAAGCATTTTAGATGATGCCTCCCTAAACTCCGGCGCATCATTACCCCAGCGGCTTACCATGCGTGGCTGATCATGATTGGCAAGGTAGATAGTGCCCCAGCCTTTATCTGCAAATACACTGTCCCAATCACTGTACACTTTTTTAAATTCCAATAAACTCCAGTTGGGGTTCATTACTTTGTACTTCCCTTTTTCGTAGCCAATATCTACTCCTTCAAAATGGTAACTCATATCGAGTTCATGCCTTGCAGGGTCTACAAAATTCATTGCAGTTGCTTTGGTGGTACCTGCACCTTCTGCCAGCGTCATCACATCATATTTACTCAGTACTTCTTTGTACATCTCCTGCAAATAAGTATGCACTGCAGGTGCACTTGCAAAATATGTAAACCATCCTCCACCATATTTTTCATCCAATTCTTTTTGAGTAATTACAGGAAACGTAGTATCCTTGGCTATTACAGGAATTACATCCATTCTAAAACCATCTATACCTTTATCGAACCAGCGGCGCATCATATTATAAATTTCCTGACGCAGTTTTGGGTTTTCCCAGTTAAGGTCCGGTTGTTTGTAACTAAAATAATGAAGGTAATAAGCATTGGTAGTTGAATCAAACCGCCATCCACTTCCATCTACCTCAAAAGATCCGGGACGAAAAGCAGGTTTGCCTTTTTCCGCCGGCCACCAGTGAAAATAATTTCTGTATGGATTGTCTCTGCTTTTACGTGCTTCTGTAAACCATTTGTGTTCATCGCTGCAATGGTTTACTACGAGATCTAACACTACTTTTATTCCCCTGTCGTGCATGCCTTTTAGCAGCACATTAAAATCATCCATTGTGCCAAATTCTTTCATGATACTTTCATAATCACTTATATCATACCCATTGTCATCATTAGGAGAAGTATATATTGGATTTAGCCAGATGGCATCAATCCCCAAACTTTTTAAATAATCCAGTTTAGAAATAATCCCTTGTAAATCGCCTACACCATCACCATCGCTGTCTTTAAAACTGCGGGGATATATTTGATAAACCACTGCTTCTTTCCACCATGCCCTGTCTTTTACATTTGCAAAAGCGCTGTCGTTACTAAGTTTAGAAGAAACTGCGGTTTCTTTTTTTTTATTGTTGCAAGCCATTAAAATAGTGACGGCAAGTAGAAAAGAAAGACGGTTTTTCATAAAACATGTTTAAAATGATAATTGGTACTGACGAAACAATTGAACCGGCTAGTGATTGATAAACTTTACCTGACAACCATTATAGTGATAGTAACTGTCATAAGGAAACCATCACCATGGCTGTATTTAAAACTACGTGTTATATTTAATATTACAGCTACTTTGCAATCAATACCAAGCGTTTAAAAATCTTTGTATACTAATTGAATAAGTTACTGAATGACGGAAGAGTAACAGCTTTCAATAAAACCTGGATCAGCAATAAATTTTTGTCTAAATAGTATTACCTCCTCCGTTATTAATAACAGGCGAAATAATTTGATTGGAAGTTGAAGAAATATTGTTACCAAAACGCATCCACGTAGCCCGGGTCCATAAATATTCCAGCGGCCCTTGTTTATGCGTTCTAAGCCACCATTTGCAAAAAGCAAGGTTTAAGAAAAACAGTGCAATGCCTATAAACAAACCATAAAAAGCGCCTGTATATTTGTACAATCTAAAGCCATATTTGTAGTATAATGTAGAGCCGGCAATAGATTGTAAAATATAATTTGTGAGCCCCATTTTACCAAAAGGCACAAGATTTTTTAGTATGTTATTATAAGTGCTTCTTTGAAAAAGTAGTACAAAGCCTGCAACCAAAATAAGCATAAAAGCAATGTTGGTCCAAGATGAAAAGGTTATAGAAAGAGGATTGAGCAATGCAGGTCTTTTTATTATTTCAGGCAAAAAGGATGTACATAAAAAGAGTGGTAAGAAAATTAATGCGGCATATTTCAATACGTTTTTCCAGAAAGCAATTGTAATTTCATTTATTGTAAAAAGTTTTTTTCTACCGGCTAAAAATCCAAATAAAAACAAAGCGGGGGCCTGCATAAATCTTCCGTTTTCCCATGACCATAAAAGCGATGCAGCTTTACCCAGCGTTATATTTCCAACTACATAATCAAGGAAATTGCCATTGTTCATGTATGCTGCAA
>JANOTH010000161.1:0-1940 GCA_031416275.1 Ferruginibacter sp.
TTTTACAGACACTTTGGATATCGTCAAACATTTGACAAATGAAAATATTACAATTCGCCAACCTTTATTCCAGCATCTAATCTATCCTATACTTTCTGAGAAGATTGAAAAAGATAATGTTGAAGCAATCAAAACATTGGCTAGACTTGGACAACATTTGACAAGTTATCAGGGCTATACAAAGGACTATAAATATTCATTTTGGGCATTGTTGGACAAAGGCTTAAACCTTTCACCAGATGACAAGGAACTTCTTGAAGTATTTGAAAACAAGACAAGGAATTATTTAAACTATACGTTACATGAAATTCCGACAGGTGTTTTATATGGAGCCAATGGCGCAACAATTGAAGAATGCGAAGAATTAATTCAAGAAGCAGAGCGTTATGAAAATGTATGTCACAAATTGCAAATTGACCGAGGCGAAATAATACAAGAGTGTAAATATTACTATCCTGCTTACCGAGACTATTTATCTGTATTCAAAAACTATCAAAACTTTGCTGATTATTTAGAAAAAGTATCAGAGCGAAAACCATAACGGCACACAACAGTGCGTTTTGTGCAAGTGTGGCTTGAGTTTGTAGCAATCAACATCAACAATATAGCAGCATTTGTTCGGGCTTGACAAACATCGCTAAACATTAGTTCTTATTATTTATCTTTAGCAAAAGCCAAGCAGCAGTTACGGGCGGACGGGAATTCTAATGCCACACCTGCCACAAAGCCCCAACGTTGTACGTAAGCCGTCTGAAACATCAAACTTCGAAATGAAACTTCTCTTTATAATTACTTATACAATGACATTTTTTGTTACCAATTCTTTTGGACAACAGAAAAATGATAAGATGACTATCGATGGAAAAATAATCGGATTTGCAAACAATACAAAACTTTATTTGAATGATTTGACTGACGGAACTTACAATCTGATTGACTCAACAATAATTACAAATAATAAGTTTGTCTTTACAAGACTTTTAAAATCAAAAGCTGTAAAACTTGGAATAACCACAAAAGATAACGAGGATAGAGTGAGTTTTTGGGGCGAGAATAAAATAATCTCATTTGAGATTGAAAAAGGTAAGTTTAGAGCAGGAAAAATTATCGGTTCAAAATCAGAAGAACAACAACGAGAGTATTATGCCTTGTTTGATACTGCAAAAAATGAAAGAAGAGCAAAGTATTCATTCATAAAAAATCATCCTAACTCGATAGTATCAATTAAGTCTTTATATGAAAATCGACAAACTTGGAGTAAGGACACGATTGAAATATTGTACAAATCTTTACCAAAGGAAATAAGACTAAGTTATTATGGCAAAAATTTGAGTAGCTTTCTTTTATTAAACAAAAATTTAAAAATTGGAGACAATTTTATAGATTTCAATCAAACAGATACATTAGGGAAAAAAGTAAAACTATCAGATTTTAAAGGAAAAATTATTCTTTTAGAATTTTGGGGATCTTGGTGTGAGGGCTGTCGAGAAAATAATATAATGTTTCAGAAAATCTATGACGAGTACAATTCAAAAGGGTTTGAAATTTTTGGTGTAGCGGCTGAAACTAAAAGAAGCAGTTGGACAAAAGCAATAATAATGGATAATTTACCTTGGATTAATGTTACAGATTTCAAAGGAGACAAAAACAAAGCTGCAATTATTTATGGCGTTAAAGATTATCCGACAAATTATTTAATTGACAGAAATGGCAAAATAGTGGGTAAAGAATTATATGGTGAGAAGCTAAAAGCAGAACTGTCTAAAATTTTGTAAGCGTAAATCGGCCTAACGTACAACAATGCGTTTTGTGCAAGTGTGGCTTGAAGTTGCAGCAATCAACATCAACAATATAGCGGCATTTGTTCGGGCGGGACAAGCAACATTGGGCATTAGTTCTTAACATCATTTTTATATCTTTAACAAGCAGCGGTTCCGGGC
>JANOTH010000162.1:0-13125 GCA_031416275.1 Ferruginibacter sp.
TCTTCCATCAGGTAAATGGTAGTCGTAATCGTTTACAGATATGGATTTCGGGTTCATTATTGTAAAAAAGCAGCTACTTCCGCCATCCATTTAGGGTGTTCATTTGTGCACAGCGATTGATGTGCGCTTGCATTATATTCCACCCATTTTTTGGAAGAAGTAATGTTATCAAATATTTCTTTGGTATCTTTTTGGGTTACCCGTGGGTCGTTGGTACCATGTTGCAACAATACCGGGCACTTTATCTTTTTTGCATACTCAGATGGCTTTAAATTGAAAGCCCAAAAACCATTTTGAATACCGCCCCAGAATGTAAGCATGGTTGAAATTGGTTCCTGCGGCAAGCCCATTATTTTTACCCGGCCTGCAACAGCATCGGGCAATGAGCCAAAAGGCATTTCCAAAATTACTTTTTGAGGTGCAATACCAAAATCATTGATGGCTTTTGTAATTGTGGCTGCACCTAGTGAAATACCATAGAGTACAATGTTCTTTTCGCCTTGTTGTTGTAAATAGTTGTAAGCCAATTGTACATCTTCTGCTTCATTGTAACCAATGGTGCAGGTATTTCCTTCGCTGTTGCCATGTGCTCTAAAGTCCAACAGTAGTGTATTGTAACCTAATTGCTGAAAGGAATATGCCTCTGTAAGTATTGCTGATTTTTTACTGCCATGCCCATGAAACAAGGCAACAGTACCTTTAGGATTTGGTACTTGCATTAACCAGGCTTCAAGTTTTAAATTGTTTGTTGTTTTAAGGTAAACAGTTTTATAACTGCTGTCAGGCTTACTGTTAACTTGCTTAACTGCATCAAAACCAAATAAAATATCTTTCGTTTTATCCCAACTACTTTTATCTTTTTGTTGTTTAATATTAGCCTCGCCAACATTATAATAGTGAGTAAATTTATAGGCGTGACAAATAACAACTACATTTAGTAGCACAAAAAATACTAGGAATATTTTTAGCAACGATCTTACTATCCGCCCCATAATGCCCACCTACTTTAATAATTAGTAATAAATTTTTACGTTTTGTACAGGTTCGGTATTTACCAAAGCTCTAATAATTTTAATAGAATCGAGGGTATTTATTGTTGTGGAAATACTCGTGATAGTATTGTAAGTAACGCTGCCACATTCAAGAGAAAGGTTAACACCTTGTGAAGTATACCTAATAGTAACAGTATCTGAAAGTAAATTGTTATCAAGCTTTAGTACATATTTTGCTGAATCAATTATTTGGCTCAATGGCAAAGAAAACACATCAACATTTACCTGTTGGTTGTAAATATTGCTCCCGCTGTTTAGTTGCGATAGTGTAAATTTTGGTGCAGGAGCAACTACATCGTTTGAACCAACTTTTCTATAAAAGCCTCCCGTAAATCTTACGTCTTTTACTTGGTTACAAAGTGTGTATTCATCTTTGCAGGATGTTAACGAAAGGCTGCACAATGAAATGCATGCAAATAAATAAAGCTTTTTCATGTTGTATTAGGGGATAGTGAAGTGCAATATACAGAATCAGCTTAAAAAATTATTGAACAACAGTAGAAGATGTTCGAGTTGCATCGTAAAGCACATCCATTATTTTACCACGTACATTTAATCTTAACATAGTATTGCTAACATCAGGATATACCCTGTTGCTTAAATAAACAAACACCATTCCTGTTGCTGGGTCAGCCCAAGCACAGGTTCCGGTAAAGCCGGTATGTCCAAATGTAAGTGGTGAAGCCTGCACACTTGGGTAAGGCTCTTTTCTTGTAGCATTGTCTTTCTCAGGTTTGTCAAAACCAAAACCACGCCTGCTGTTTTTACTTTGGTAGGCAGCAAACAAATCAACAGTTTGTTTTTTAAAATACAGGTGACCTTTGTAAATTCCACCATCCAACAACATTTGCATAATTGCCGCAAGGTCATACGCATTGCTGAAGAGGCCTGCATGCCCTGCAATACCGCCCATCATTGCAGCACCGGGGTCGTGCACTGTGCCTTGTATAAGTTGTATTCTAAAAATCTTTTCATTTTCTGTAGGCGCAATATCTTCTACACTGTTGCGCAGTAGCGGATCGTAGCCTATGCTTTGCAGTTGCATGGGTTGGTAAAAATTC
The DNA here is from genome assembly GCA_031416275.1 of Ferruginibacter sp. Classification (GTDB taxonomy): domain Bacteria; phylum Bacteroidota; class Bacteroidia; order Chitinophagales; family Chitinophagaceae; genus Ferruginibacter. The sequence goes on from JANOTH010000162.1 coordinate 2,114, forward strand.
TTCAATACATACTCATCCATAGATATGCCAGTTAAACGCTCCACCACTTTGCCTAGAAATATATAATCGTTATCGCTGTAAATGTATTTACCTTTTGGGCCAACAGGGCTTGTAAGTATCCTTTTGTAAATGGTATCCTTCCATGTATTTTTCATGAACAGATTTTCTGTCACGGCAACATTGAAAGAATCATTTGCAGTGGAAGAAAACACAGCCGGTAAAGGCTTGCCATTTGCATCAAGCGTTTCTTTATAAAAAGGAATGTACGACACAAGCCCAGCTTCGTGCAACAAAATATCTTCAATAACTAAATCACTTTTGTTTGTTCCATAAGTTTCAGGCAGATAATCGCTTAGCTTTTTCTTTAGATCAAGCTTACCATCTTCATACAGCTTCATAATGCTTAAAGTAGTAGCACATGTTTTTGTTACAGATGCTAAGTCATAAACTGTTTGTAGTGTTACAGGCTTTTTTTTTTCGTAAGTAAAATTACCGTAGGCTTTTTCATAAGCAACTTTACCATCTTTTAAAGCGAGTACTACACAGCCTGGCATTCCCATTTTATCAATACCGTCTGTCGCAATTGAATCTATTTTATAAAGCACAGCTTGGTTCAATTTATCGGCAGAAAGGTTTTCAAATAATGGCTTTGCGGCAACAGTTTCTATACCATAACCATATTTTAAATTCTCGCAGACAGTAACAGGCAACGAACCTTTGTAAAATATTGTTCCTTGCAAAAGGTCAGCCGCTGTGCCTTGTACAATCTCATCATCTTCATAGCAAACAACCATATTGGCAACTGCACACATATTTTTTAACGCATAGGCGTTGCCAAATAAAAAGGAGATACTGTTTTCTTTTTGTTGAAGTGTTTTCAATAAATCGAGATTGGCTTTTGTGAAGCCGAAATTGCTTGCTGCATATCTACCAACATTGTGTATGCCGATCACTATTTTTTTATAGGATTTTAATTTGTTGAGCAAATCATTGTCGCCGCTATAAAAAACTGTTGCGTTGTAATCCCTTTTCATTCGCTTTACCAACTCATTTTCTGCAGTAATACCAAAACCTACAAATGCAACATCCCCTTTTTTTGTATCTCTTAAAGGAAAAAAGGAAGGGTCTTTTTTTGCAACAAGGGTGATGGCATTTTCTGCTACTAGCCTTCTCATTGCAGGAATACCAGCATTTAAATCAGCCGTTAAATTGTTTGTATTTATAGGTTTAAGATTGTGCAGACCATATGCATATTTTGCAGCCAATACTTTTTTACAATGCATTTCAATATCAGCCCAGCTCAGTTGCTTTTTCTTTATGGCTTCTTTGGTTTTTTTAATTGCTCCGGGTACATCACCTGGCAGGCAAAGCATATCATTGCCCGCAATTAAGGATTGTACACTCGCAGCACCATCTGGATAAAACTTTTTTACACCCTGCATTTCCAGCGCATCAGTAAATGTTAAGCCCTGGTAATTTAATTGTGTGCGCAACAAACCATTTATATTTTGAGGCGATAATGAAGTTGCTCTGTTGGTTGTAGTATCGATAGATGGGATGTATAAATGCGCCAACATCACACTCCCAACGCCTGCCTCAAAAATTTTACGGAAGGGATAAAGCTCCAGCGAATCCAGCTGCGTCATCGTCTTATTTATAACAGGCAAATCGTAATGTGAATCTGTTGCAACATCGCCATGACCGGGAAAATGTTTTGCACATGCCATCACCCCGGCATCCTGCATTCCCCTCATATACTGCACACCAAAATTTGCAACTTTGTATTTGTCTTCGCCAAAGCTGCGGTCGTTAATTACTGGGTTATTAGGGTTGTTGTTAATATCTACCACAGGCGCATAGTTTACCTGCAAGCCAATACGTTTACATTGCTCCGCCACTAACTGTCCATATCTATAAACAATAGTTTCATCCTTCATAGCGCCAAGCATCATCTGCCTTGGCAAGGGTAACACACTATCAATTAAGCGCATGCCCACTCCCCATTCCGCATCAATACACATCAGTATGGGTGTCTTGGCTTTTAACTGTAACCTGTTAATGATTTTCGCCTGCTTAACTGGACTACCTTGAAAAACACAAATGCCCCCAATGTTGTATTTCTTGATGAGCTTTTCTACATCATTATCGTAAAAAGTAACTGTTTTTGTTCTGCTATCAATGGTGGAAAGACGCACTACCATTAGTTGTGCAATGCGTTCGTCTTTAGAAAGTTTTTTATACACACTATCAGCCCATTGCTGCGCAGCCATATTTTTATTTTGTGCATGTAAACCCGTTGCAAAAAGCAATGCAGTAAAACCTACAATTATGCGTTGTATCATACCCGTAAATATAAGAAAGGATTTTGTTAGCAGCATGCGAAAACACTGTTACCAGTTATTTTGTTTCGATATGCATACAATAACTTTTTGGCGTAAGGCCAAATGAAATGATGAGTCTCCCACATTTTGTTACCTTATCAACCTATAGCTATTGATAATTAAAAGGTAAAAAGTGAACATGACTATAATTTTCTTTCAAAAAAAACAGCATTTTCCTCAGGGTTAAAATAGTACGGATCTATTTCGTAAAATCCATTTTTTTTGTAAAGGTTTATCGCCGGGGCCATATTGGCAAGGGTATCTAGCCGTATCAATTTATAACCCAATCTCGTTGCTTCTGCAAGCGCTTTTTCCAACAGCATGGTACCGCCGCCTGTTTTGCGAATAGTTGGTTGAATGTACATTCTCTTTAGCTCCGCAATACCCTCTCCTTTTTTGCGGATGGCTACACAACCAATAAATTCATTTTCCTGCTGTAATAAAAAGATAGCACCTGTTGGTTCGCTGTACATTTCTTTTAGTTGCAGCAATTCTTCCTCAAAGTTTTGAAAGCTCAGATCAATATTTAGCCACTCAGCATATTCTTTAAATAAGGCAGATGCAGCAGCGTATTCAGTTTCGGTTTGTACAGTTATGATTTTAAACATTTTTTGTCTGTTTGTTTGCAAGAAAAACACCTCCAAATATTAGTAACCCTGCAAGTATTTTGTAGGCAGATAATTCTTCGCCCAAAAAACCAATTGCCAATGCTGCAGCAAATAAGGGCTGTGTATAAATGTAGTTGCCTGATATAGCAGCACCGAGATTTTTGATACCGTAAATATTAAATAGGTAAGCGCAAAATGTCCCCGGAATAGCAATCATCCCTAAAGTGAAGTATTCTTTGCTGCTGTAAGTTGCCCAATCTATTTGTGAGAATTCACTCCAACAAAAAGGCAAAATGATAAAAAAGCCGATGGTAAAAACATTCCGCAGAACTGCAATTGGATTGTAATCAAGCATCAGCGGCTTTACCAGTACAATATAAATGGTGTATGAAATTGCATTTAGAATAATAAGCAAGTCACCCAAAAGCACATCTCCCGGGTTGCCCGAGCGGTCCTTCGCCAGTATCAAAACCATTGCACCACCAATGCCCAATGCAAGCCCAATCAACTTATTATTAGTAAGCCTTTCTTTTAAAACCCATGCAGCAATAAACGTGATTAATATAGGTGTAATGAGTAACAGTAGCGAAGCATGTATAGAATAAGTGAGCGATAATCCCTTAATAAATGCTAATTGGTTGATGGCAATACCTGTAACAGCACACAGCAAAAACTTTCCCCAATCCTTTTTTTGAATCCCTTTCTTTTGTTTATTAAAAATATACAATACCCACAACAGGATTGCTGTAACTCCTACACGAATTAAGTTTAACCCAAACGGCTTTAAAAACCCACCATTAATTAAGTACTTGACCGTAGTAAAATTGAGTGCAAAAAATATATTCGTTACTAATAGTGCAAGGTGAGCTTTTGTCTTTGTTGTCAATATCGCAATTTAAAGAAGAGCAAAAGTAAAAAGAACATGGCAGAATGAAAGAGAGAATAATCCAGGCTATTTCATTATCTAATTTAAAGCGCTTTCCCAATTCAGTTTTTTTGCATTTACCTTTGCAGCCGAACTTAAAAATATTATGAGCGAACAACATTTATCTGAACAGGAAATTATAAGAAGAGAGAAACTGGTTGAATTACAAAAAGCAGGAATAGATCCTTACCCTGCAGCTTTGTATCCCGTAAATACATCTGCTGCTGCAATTAAAGAAAATTACAAGGGCGAAGAGAACAAAGCAGACTTTACAGACGTTTGCATTGCAGGCAGAATAATGAGTGTGCGTGACATGGGCAAGGCAAACTTTGCGGTATTGCAAGATGGCAGCGGTAAAATTCAATTTTATATTCGTCAAGATGATATTTGCCCCGGTGATGACAAAAGCATGTACACAAATGTTTGGAAAAAATTAATAGATATTGGAGATTTCGTAGGCATTAAAGGTTATGTTTTTACAACAAAAACAGGCGAAACTTCTATACACATAACAGCGTTTACCATCTTAAGCAAAGCGCTTCGCCCTTTACCAATTGTAAAAGAAAAAGATGGTGAAACGTATGATGAAGTAACGGATCCTGAATTTCGTTACCGCCAGCGTTATGCAGATTTAATTGTGAACCCCGGCGTAAAAGAAGTATTTATTAAGCGTACAAAAATGCTGAATGCCATTCGTGCATTCTTAAATGACCATGGTGCGTTGGAAGTAGATACGCCGGTGTTGCAAAGTATACCTGGTGGTGCGGCGGCTCGTCCATTTAGTACACATCATAATGCATTGGATGTACCCATGTATATGCGTATTGCAAATGAGCTATACCTCAAAAGGCTTATCGTTGGTGGGTTTGAGTGGGTTTATGAGTTTAGTAGAAATTTTCGCAACGAAGGTATGGACCGCACACACAATCCTGAGTTTACTGTTTTGGAATTTTACACAGCGTACAAAGACTACGAGTGGATGATGGATACAACGGAGCAATTGTTAGAGAAAACCGCCATTGCTACCAACGGAATTGCAACCGTACAAAGCGGCGAAAATGAAATAAGTTTTAAAGCGCCTTACAAACGCATTACCATGTACGATGCTATAAAAGAACATACCGGTTTTGATATATCTGAGATGGATGAAGAGGGTATTAGAAATGTATGCGTGCAATTAAAAATACATGCAGATGCAAAATGGGGCAAAGGAAAATTGATAGATGAAATATTTGGTAGCAAGTGCGAGCACCATTATATACAACCAACTTTCATTACGGATTATCCGGTGGAGATGAGCCCGCTTACTAAAAAGCACCGCAGCAAACCTGGCTTGGTAGAACGCTTTGAATTAATGATAAACGGAAAAGAAATTGCCAACGCATACACTGAGTTAAACGACCCCATTGAACAGCGGGAACGCTTTGAGGAGCAAGCTAAATTAATGGAGCGTGGCGATGACGAAGCTATGTTTATTGACCATGATTTCTTACGTGCATTGGAATACGGTATGCCACCTACAAGCGGCATCGGCTTTGGTATTGACAGGCTTTGTATGTTATTAACCGGGCAGGTTTCAATACAGGATGTGTTGTTGTTTCCAATGATGCGGCCGGAGAAAATGGATTAATATTTTTAGCTGAACCACAAAGACGCTAAGGTGGAAAGATTCACGAAGGGAACAAAAAAATGGGCAAATCCGAATAATCTGTGAGCCTATTAAATAACTGCAAAGACGCAACAAGCAGTACATAATATTAAAAGCCCCCATAATTTAAAATGGGGGCTTTTTGATTTTATAAATCGTTGATTAATTATTTTAAATCTACCGTTAAAACTTTTACGTCTACTTGTACCGTAAAGCCACCTGCTGTAGCAGTTCCTGTGCTTTTTACCTGCCCTACACCCTGTGCATAGTAAGTATCGCCCGTTGCGGGATTGGGACCTGTTCTGTTTAAGGTAACAACCAACACATTTTTAAAAGTAAAACCATCCAGCTGAAACGAAGGAATTTTTTCCTTCATGGTATAGGTATAGGTATCAGAACCATTAACGCCGCCCGTCCAGCTTTCCCCTACATTTTTATCTGCATCCAATACAAGCAGTTCTGGTTTATTAGTGGAACCTGTAAGAATGGAATAATATTTATTTCCGGTCTGCCTGATATATTGGTTTAGGTTACTTGTTGTATTGTCATCACTACTGAAAATTTGAAAAGTATTACTATATGCAGCTGTGTCTCTATCAAGTCTAAGAAAAGTAAAGGTTGTATTTTGAATACCTCCAACTGTTCTTCTATACGTCCATTTTGAACCGGGTACTTTTGGTTGGTAGGTTAGTGAATCCCGGGTATTATTAGTATTTACGGTTTGTATAGTTGCTTTTTTGCAGGCTATTATCCAAAAAATACAAAATAGAATCGGTATCAAATATTTCATAAATAAGTGTTTAACGTTACGAATTTAAACAATAAACGTACTTCTTCTTGTATTATTACTGCAAACGAGCTTTACAGCTCACACAATTAGTTTTAAAAAGAGGGCGCTTAACGATAAGATTACCCTTCAAATTACCTTCATTATTGTTTACATTTTAATTTTTTGAGAAAGCACAAATTCTCTGTGATAAAAATTCTTTTATTAAAATTTTAAAGAAAATCTACAACAAAAAATTAATGGAATTAACAGCGAATTTTATTTTTTATAAAAAGTAAACTGATGAAAATGAACAGCTAACATTTAGGGTAAAAACTTTATTTATTTTATAAATAACCTGTATTTATTTTCTATTTCTTACCCTCAAAACCGATTTATTATTAACCTCGTATTTGTCGTTGGCACAGAAATTGAAATAACGGTGCCGAATTATAATTTTTTAATTTAAAACTTATTTTATGAAACGCAATTTCTTTAAATTATCAGCTATAGCATTTGCTATACTTTTAACAAACAATGCGTCAGCACAACTAGGCTCATTAGGCAATGTTGGTGGTGCTGTATCAGGCGCTGCAGCAGCTACTGCAAATGTTAGCACAGTAACTCAAACAACATCACAAGCTGCACAACAAGTAACCATTGCTACACAAGCTGCAGCACAGGCAAATGTAGCAGCTCAGGCAGCACAACAATCTGCGCAGGCATCTAAACAAGCGGGTATTGCAGTTACAACAGCCACTAATACTGCCACCAATGCAGCTAATGCAAGCAAAAGTGCGGCTGTTGCTACTGAGGCAAGAACAACCATAGTTGGATCTAGCAATGGTGGCAATAACAGTAATAACGGATCAATAAATGGAGGGATAAATACTGATGCAAATGTATCAGCGCAATCATCAAAAAATACCAATTCAAATTCTTCTAGCATCAACGCATCTTCCAATTCTTCTGTAGAAGCCAATGGCAGCACTCGTAGAAATAGTAACGCTCCATCTTCAGCAAATGGTACTGTAATTTCTGCTACTGATGGTAGTGTTGAAGTAACAGGTAACGGGCGTAAAACACGCAGCAGCGCATCCTCTATAAATGGTACATTAAACTCTGCAACAGATGCAAGTGGTAATGTAACAGAAAGAGGTCGTGGATCACGCACTACAGCTTCATCAGCAGAAGGTAATTTAAATTCTGCAACAAATGCAAGTGGTAATGTAACAGGTAATGGACGTGGATCACGTACTACAACTTCATCAGCAGAAGGTAACTTAAACTCTGCAACAAATGCAAGTGGTAATGTAACAGGTACCGGACGTGGTAACCGCACTTCTGCATCATCTGTAAATGGCAATGTAAATTCTGCTACAAAGGTAAATGGATCTGCTACTAAAGGCCGCAATGGTAGTACTTCTGTAAGTGGTGCTGCAACAACGGAGACTAAAGTAAGTGGTTCTGCAAGCAAAACAAGGCCATAATTTTATTTGATTAATAACCCTGTCTGCAATACGTGGACAGGGTTTTTTTATCCTCAAGATTTACCATGAAAAACAATTTATTCCTTTTTATAGCTTTTTTATTTGTACAAAAATTTGGTTTTGCACAAGAGCAAAATAACAAACAAAATGCGGATCAAACGCAAGCACAATCAATACCAACAGCGGTGCCTGCTAAAACAACAGCGACATTTTTAGGAGGGTTGGTTTTTGCTCCAAGGCTACATTATTATGGTCGCACAGACTCTTTAAAAAGTAACGCTTTGCTGCCAACTTTTACGCTGCAATTTGATAGTGTTGGTTTGTACGGAAGTGGCACCGCTGTATTTTTAAGCAATAAAATACAGTCATTCGAATATGCCGGAACAATAGTAGAAGCAGGTTATCGTTTTGGCAAACTAAAAGGGTTGACAGGGAATATTTATGGAAACAAATTCTTTTACAATACTACACAATTACCACAAAGTGCTTTCCAAGAACAAGTAGGTTTCAACTCTAATTATTTAATGAAGCCGTTTAATATTTCTGCCACGGGTAGCAGCGCTTTTAGTAAAGAGCGTACAGATTTTTTTGCCTCTACAGGCGTAAACAAATCATTTACAAAAAAGATTAACAAAGCAGTTTTTTTAGTCACCCCAACCTATGTACTAAATGCAGGTTCTCAAAATTTTACCAACGTGCGCACACGAGCAGGCTTGCTGGGCGGCGTAACAGGTATGAACCAACAAACCATTGAAAATAATAGACGTTTTAAGATACTTAGCCATGAGTTTAGCGTGCCGCTTATTTATGCCCGCAAACATGTTTTTTTTATAGTGACTCCATCTTACGTAATGCCACAAAATATTGTGACTGTTGCCGGTAAACCTGAGTTATCAGAATATGCAAAAAATTTATTTTATGCAAATGCAACGATCTTATTCAGCTTTAAAAAGTAAATTATGCTTATGGTGCAAAAAATATTTGGAAGGAAAATATACCAACCAATTTTGAACTAATTACTTCATAGTTTCAAGCTCTTTTTGCATTTTAAACATTTCATCTCTTAACCTTGCGGCTTCCATAAAGTCCATATCCCTTGCAGCACGTTCCATTTCTTTTTTAATTTTTACAATACCTTTTTCCATTTGAGGTATGGTTTTGTAATCCGTTTGCTCCTCTGCAGCCACGGTTAAAATATCCTGGTCATTTGCAATGGCATTGGGTTTTGATGGATCAAATGCTTTTATATCCAACACACTTCCCTGTGCAAAAACCTGTTCTTTTGTTTTAGAAATAGTTGTTGGTGTAATATTATTTAGTGTATTAAATGCAATTTGTTTTTCTCTTCGTCTATCTGTTTCATCCATTGTTTTTTGCATGCTCTCCGTAATTTTATCTGCATAAAATATTACGAGTCCTTTTGAGTTACGGGCAGCACGACCTGCCGTTTGCGTAAGACTCCTTTCATTGCGTAGGAAACCTTCTTTGTCTGCATCTAAAATAGCAACGAGCGATACCTCAGGTAGATCTAAACCTTCTCTTAATAAGTTTACACCAACGAGTACATCAATAATTCCCAACCGCAATTCACGCAATATTTCTATCCTGTCCAGCGTATGTACATTGCTGTGTATGTATTTAGATTTGATGTTGATGCGGTGCAAGTATTTATCCATCTCTTCCGCCATTCGTTTGGTAAGGGTTGTTACCAAAATACGGTCGCCCATTTTTATGCGCTTATCTATTTCATCCAGCAGATCATCTATTTGGTTTATGGATGGACGGATCTCAATTGGCGGATCTAACAAACCGGTCGGACGAACAACTTGCTCTACCACCACGCCACCACTTTTCTCCAGTTCATATTCGCCCGGAGTGGCCGAAACATAAACTGTTTGGTTTACCAAATTTTCAAACTCATGAAAGTTCTGCGGACGGTTATCCATCGCAGATGGCAAACGGAAACCATATTCAACTAATGTAATTTTTCTACTTCTGTCACCACCATACATTCCGCTTATCTGCGGAACGGTCTGGTGACTTTCATCCAATATGCAAAGAAAATCTTTAGGGAAATAATCTATTAAACAGAACGGTCTTGCTCCCGGTAGGCGCTGGTCAAAAAAGCGGGAATAGTTTTCAATACCATTGCAATAACCAAGCTCCTTGATCATTTCAATATCATAATTCACCCGTTCGGTGATGCGCTGCGCTTCTATAAACTTACCGCTCTTTTTAAAATATTCTGCCTGCGCAAAACACTCATCCTGTATCTGGCTAATGACTCTTGCTTGCATGTCTTTTGGCGCTAAGTAAAGCGACGCCGGAAAAATAGCTGCATCTATCACTTCTACAATACGCTTGCCGGTGCTCAGTTCCAGCGTTTCTATCTTCTCAATTTCATCGCCAAAAAAACTGATCCGGTAACCATAATCTACATAAGGCAAATTAATATCTACCGTATCGCCCTTTACCCTAAAAGTGCCACGGGTAAAATCTCCCTGGCTGCGGTTGTACAAACTATTTACCAGCGAATGTAAAAAGCCCTGCCTGCTAATGACCTGGTTTTTGCGGATGCGGATAATGCCGTTCTCGTACTCCGCCGGGTTGCCCATACCATAAATACAACTCACACTTGCCACCACAATAATATCTCTGCGACCGCTTAATAATTGGGCGGTTGCCTGTAGGCGAAGCTTATCCAACTCCTCATTTATAGCAAGGTCTTTTTCAATATAAGTATTGCTGCTGGGCATGTAAGCCTCAGGCTGATAGTAATCGTAATAAGATACAAAATACCCCACGGCATTATCCGGAAAGAATTGCTTGAACTCCCCATACAACTGCGCTACAAGCGTTTTGTTATGGGTGATAACCAACGTTGGCCGCTGCGTTTGCTGAATAACATTGGCCATGGTAAATGTTTTACCACTACCAGTTACGCCCAGCAATACCTGGTGTTTTTCACCCTCGTTTACACCTTCTACCAACTTGGCAATGGCAGCGGGTTGATCACCGGCGGGTACGTATGAAGATTGTAAATTGAAATTTGACAAAAGGGCTTTTTACAAATTTAAAACAACCAATAATAGAAACGCAGAGAGAAGCGATAAACTACTATAAAAATTTGTCAGTCCCCCGACTATGAAAGGTTTGACTGCTTAATTGTTTCCAATTGCATTTATATCATCGTC
>JANOTH010000163.1:0-3379 GCA_031416275.1 Ferruginibacter sp.
GTTGCCTCAACACCCTTGCCTGTAATGGCATTAAAATTTTCTGTTGGTGGAATAGTGATGGACAAATCTTTTACTTTTTGTAAAATTCCTGTAGCAATTGGATGCTCAGATTTTTGTTCCAATGCAGATGCCAAACGTATAAGCTCGTTTTCATTGATGTCTTTGTTTACGGACACAATTTTTGAAACTTCAAACTTACCTACCGTAAGCGTACCTGTTTTATCAAATACAATGGTTGTTATTTTTCTTGCGTTTTCAAAGGCTGTTCTGTTTTTTATAAGCAAGCCGCTTTTTGCTGCAAGCGCTGTAGATTTTGCAACCACCAATGGCACTGCCAAACCCAATGCATGAGGACAACAAATAACAATTACCGTTACCATTCTTTCCATTGCAAAGGCAAGTGACTGCCCTGTTAAATACCAATATAAAAAAGTGGAAATGCCTGCAACGATGGCAATAATTGTTAACCATTTGGCAGCGGTATCAGCTAATAGCTGTGTGTTTGATTTTGAGTTTTGTGCATCCTGTACCAACTTTATAACCTGTGATAAATAAGAATCTTTTGCACCATGAGAAACTGCAACTTTTATGGACCCGTTGCCGTTTATTGCACCTGCTATTACTTTCTCACCTTTTATTTTTTGAACGGGTTTGCTTTCGCCGGTAAGCATACTTTCATTAAGATATGATTCACCTTCGGTAATGATACCATCTGCTGCTACTTTTTCACCGGGCTTTATCATTATGATATCGCCTTCTTTTAAAGAGGCGGTTTACTTCTTCCACCTGCTCACCATTTAATTTATGAGCTTCTGCAGGCATAAGCTGCACCAATAATTCTAACTCTCTGGATGCGCCGGCAACTGACCGCATTTCTATCCAATGGCCTAACAACATTATTAGAATAAGTGTTGCTAATTCCCAAAAAAAATCCATCCCCTTTAACCCAAAAACTACTGCCACACTGTAAGCATACGCTATTGTTATGGCAAAGCCAATCAGGAACATCATGCCTGGATTTTTTGCCCTTGCCTCATCTACCAAACCCTTTAAAAAAGGCCATCCACCATAAAAGAAAACCACAGATGATAATAAGAGTAACACATATTTGGAACCTTCAAAATTGATATTGAGGTTTAACCAATGTTGAATCATTTCTGATAACAGCATGATGGGGATGGTAAGCGCTAATACTACATAAAAACGTTTTTTAAAATCAGCAATCATACCACTGTGCTTGTTGTGTTTGCCATGAGCAGTATCAGATCCAATACTTGCAACAGGTTCCAATTTCATTCCACACAATGGGCATTTTCCCGGCGCATCCTTCATTATATGGGGATGCATAGGGCATGTATATTTTTGAAGTGTATGCTCAGAGTCAGTATCAACAGCGTTTTGTTTTATAATCTCATGCGAAGGTTTTACAGCATCCGCCATATTCATAGCAACAAGTGTCATTCCACATTTAGGACAGTCACCCGGCTTGTCCTGCATTATTTCAGGATGCATTGGGCATGTGTAGTGTTGCTGTTCCATATTGTATATTTAAAGAATTATTTTCTAAATAAACTATGCTAATTATGAAATGAATATTTATCATTCATATATACTAACACATATATTACACCACGATCGCTTGTTATACTTTATTTTTCAATACTCATTGCAAATTCTATTGTAAGCTTTTCCCATGCAATGGAGATATTACCTTTGTCAGCCCCTGTGGAATTAATGTAGTATTGCAATCTTACCGTTACTGCTTTTTGTTTTTTGGGTTTCACTCTTATTCAAACTACATCTTCGCTTTACTAATAAACATCCGTAAGATGTTGATTGAAATTTTTATTAATAATTACAATCCATTCAGCTTTGCCTGAGATTGTAAATAGTTCATATTTGCCTTTGTTAATAGATATGCCATTTACAATAAAATTTTTATCTACTTCCATGCAGCAGTTTATCCATTATTTTTTACATCTTATATTTCCCTTTATAGTTGCTTTCTTTTTTTATAAAAAAACGCTTTTTAAAAGTCATTTAATATTACTGCTTACAATGTTAGTTGACCTCGATCATTTATTAGCAACGCCATTATTTGATGCGTGTCGCTGCAGCATTGGATTTCATCCGCTGCATAGTTATGTGGCCATCGTTTTTTAATTTATTATGTTACTTCACCCCAAAATAAGAATTATAGCCCTGGGATTATTAATGCACATGGCAACAGATGCGATTGATTGCGTTTTTATTAGACAAGGCTGCCTGTAAAATAAAATTGTTTATAAAGAATACAGGCAGTGAATGGTTAAAAACATAAATAAGAAAGGGGTGGGTGGCATCAAACTTTAATTTTTACTTTCAACAATTTTATTGAATTAATAAAAACCAATGTATCTGGAAGTAAGTGAATTGCTGCTGCTTGAACCGGGCCAAGTATTCTCATTAAAACAAGTGTAATACCTATTACATGTACTACGCCAACGCCCACAAAAATATTTTCTTTAATTGTGCGGAATGCCCTTTTACTGATTGCTCTTGCTCTTGCAATCTTTTCTAATTTATCCTGCATCAAAACAATATCTGCTGCCTCCATAGCAGCCTCTGTACCCATTGCCCCCATTGCAATACCAATGTTTGCCTGCACTAATGCCGGTGCATCATTTATGCCGTCACCCACCATTGCCACTTTTTCACCGTTGGCTTGCAATTCTTTTACTATCCTGATTTTATCTTCGGGCAATAAGTTCGCTCTAAAATCTGTAATGCCGACCTGAGCAGAAACATGTTTAGCAGTTTCAGGATTATCACCTGTGAGCATAACAATATTTTTTATACCACTTTTTCTTAACCCTTCTACCATTTCTTTTGCACCCTCACGGATTGCGTCGGAGATATAAAAAACGCCTGCTAATTTATTATCCACTGAAAGATATATCGCTGTATCAGTAAGATTTTCGGAAGATTGCGACATGGCTACTTTGCTTTCTTCCATGTAAGATTTATTACCAAATAAAACCTGCTTACCTTCTACTTTTGCTGAAACACCACGGCCCTTAACTACTTCAAAATTTTCGGGTTCTCCGTAGGTTAGTTTTAATTTATCTGCATAGCTTAAAATTGATTTTGCCAAAGGATGGCTGGATCGCCTGTCTACCGCCGCAGCTAACTGCACCAAGCTATTTTCATTAAAGTTTTTATCTATTATTTCAACACGATTAACTGTAGGGCTACCGACCGTTAGGGTTCCTGTTTTATCAAAAACAATTGTAGTAACTTTTGCAAGCTCTTCTAAAAATTTACCACCTTTTACAAGTATTCCTTCTCTTGCTGCTCGGGCAATTGCAGCAATGGTTACAAGGGGAGTTGCCAAACCTAA
>JANOTH010000164.1:0-7398 GCA_031416275.1 Ferruginibacter sp.
TATATTTTTATGGTATTCGTTCAATAGCAAATTTTACCGCTCAAATAATTATTACTGTACTTAAAATATTACTGTATCAGATTTCTTTCGGGCCAATAATATTTATTACAGAATAGTATAATTGTAGAAAGAGTGGGTTGCAAAACATTAGTAGTATTCCCTGCCCTGGTTTATCGCCCGACAATCCTGTGTTATCGATTGTTTTGCTATTACACACCTGCTGCTTTTAAAAAAACTAAGTCAATTATAAAAACAAAAATTATAGAAAATAAATGATTTGAAATTGCTGTTGATTAATTTTTTTTTGGAAAATTATTAACTGCTGTAATAATGATAACTGCCTGTAGAAATTGTGTGTTTTTTTAATACAGATTTTTTTATTAAAAACGTTCGATGCGACTGTAGATGAATGGGAAATTATAAAGTCAGTTACGATTACTAATAATTGTTTCAAATCTTTACTGATACAAGTTTTTGTGAGTTGCGTTATAAAGGGCTCGTCATTTAACACTTAAAAGAATGAGGAGTTTCTAGACTTCTTTAAAATAAAATGCTAAATCATTTATGCTTGCAACATGGGTTAATACTTTAAACTATGTTTGTGCTTTTAGAATTAATTCCATTGGTAGTTATCAATAATTAAAATTATGGCAGGGATGTTTTTTAATTGGTTGTTTATTTCTTTAGCGTGCTTCCCTTTATTCAATGGCAATGTAACTCATCCCATTTTTGTTAGTGTCACAGAAATAGAGCACAATTCAAAGGAAAAAGCCCTTGAGGTGAGCTGCAAAATTTTTACCGACGATTTTGAAAAAACCCTGCGGACTGAATATAAAACCCATATTGATTTATTGGATGAAAAGATTAGACCGGCGATGGATAAAGTTGTAAACGATTATGTACAGCGACACTTAAAAATAAGCGCAGATGGAAAACTCGTTTCATTAAAGTATTTGGGATACGAGAAAATTGAGGAAGGTATTTACAGCTACTTTGAGGCACAAAACATTTCTACACCCCAAAAATTAGAAGTAACAAATAATGTGTTATTAGAATTTAATTCACAGCAAATAAACCTGGTGCATACAACTGTTGAAGGAAATAGAAAAAGCACGAAATTATCTGGTGCTGATAATAAGGTTATTTTTCAATTTTAGAAATGCTCGTAAGGGAGATGGACTAATCTTCCATTTCTTCTTTTAATTCCTCTGAAACCACTATCAATATTTTATCTATACGTTGCCCGTCCATGTCAATTATTTCCAGGCTAAAATCTTTCCATGCAAATTTTTCTCCTGTTGCAGGAATATGTTCCAGTTCGTGTAATACAAAACCGGCTAGTGTATCAAATTCATGTTCGCCTTCGTTCATCCAGTCTGCTCTTTCAAAATAACTAAGAAAATCGTAAAAGCCGATTTGCGCATCCACTAAAAAACTTCCATCATCACGTTTTATTATTTCGTACTCTTCCTGTCCGGTTTGTGGTACATCGCCAATTATTGCTTCTAAAATATCGTTTAAGGTAATCATACCTTCCAATGTGCCGTACTCGTTTACAATAAATGCAGAATGTATTCTTGTGCCTTTAAATTTTTCCAACAGTTGGTATGCTGAATTATTTTCCGGAACAAATAATGCAGGTTTCATAATATCTCCAAGAGGTACGTCGGGATTAGATTTTAAAAGATCTTTTACATATACAATGCCTTTTATATTATCTACAGTTGCATCGCATACCGGGAAGGTGCTGTAAACAATATCGCCAAATTTATTTTTGATATCTGTAAGTGTATCCTTTACATCGTACCACACAATATCTGTACGATGTGTCATTAACGAAGTAATATTTCTATCGCCTAAATGAAACACCCTTTCAATAATATCTTTCTCATCTTCTTCAATAGATCCGTGTTCACTTCCTTCCGATATCATGGCTTTTATTTCTTCTTCAGTAACCGCACTATCGCTTGCTTTTTTAATATTAAATATTTTAAAAATTAAGTTGGTAATTCCTGATAAAAGCCAAACGAAAGGATACATTAATGTAGAAAGAAAATTCATTGGTATAGCGCTGCCCCTCGCTATTTTTTCAGCACGCAACAAACCAAATTTTTTCGGTATTAATTCGCCAAAAATGATTGATAAAAAAGTTACCACAATAACTACAACTGTAGTTGCAATTCCATCTGCATATTTATCTGAAAGAGAAAATTGGTTTTTAAGTAATGGAGCTAAATGCTTACTAAATTTATCTTCTGCATACACACCCGTAAGTATTGCTATGAGGGTGATGCCAAGTTGCGTTGTACTTAAAAATTTTTCAGGATTATTAGCAAGTTCAAGTGCTGCCTTTGCTTTCTCATCGCCCTTTGCTGCGAGCCCCTCTAATCTGCCTTTTCGAGCGCTTACCAGAGCAATTTCACTCATTACAAAAAGCGCATTTAAAAGTATTAAAAGAAAAAGTATAAAAACTGCTGTCATGCTGACGAATGTCTTATTATAAATTAATTAAATGTTATAGCTGTAAAGATATAAAGATGAGCCTAATTGCTATTTTATTTTTATAAGAACAAGGTCTTCTGTAAGCTCTTTTCTTCTTGAAGGGATTAAAAATTTTATTTTTAATCTACTCACACCATAAGTTGGCAGGCGATATACGATGTCAAATTTTTTACCTGCAGTTACAAAATCGTTTATTTTTCCTGATTTTACTATTAAAAAGTCACCCGTTGAAACATGCTGTAGGCTGTCTTTGTGGGTCACAATATTTTTGTTGTAAAAGTGCAGTGAATGCCAAATATGATCTTGGTAAATAAAGGTATTTTTTGCGGGAATATTATGCTCTTTTAAAAACCTCCCCATATTATTACCACCTTGGTATTTTAGTAGCGAAGGGTATATCCAAGCATTTAAAAAAATGTTGATTATAAAAAAAGCAATGACAGATAATTTAGTGAGATAGTGTGAAATATTGGTTTTACGAAAAAAATAAAAATAAATAATGACCGAAATAAAGAGGATTATTGACAGCCATATTGGCGCTGCAAAACTGTATGTCGTTAATATTATTAAGGCAACCATTAACAGAGAAAAAAGAATAAAATGACTTTTCTCTAAAATTTTTAAAAGCTTAGGTTGCTCACCCTCGTATAACTTGATTAAAAATTTTGCAGTAATAATTGCTGCAAACGGCAATACGACAAAAATGTAATGGGGCAATTGGTATTTGCTTGAGCCAAGCGCTAAATAGGTTAAAGTAAAACCTCCTGTACAAATCCATTCTGCGGTAGGTTCTATTTTAAATTTTTGCACCACAATGGTTTTAAATTCTGCACCCAATGCAATTATAAAAATTATTATCCACGGTAAAAATGCCCATAGTAAATTTTGAAAAAGAAAGAAAATGCTGGCGTTATTATCCCAAATTGATTCGCCGGTAATGCGGCCAAAACTCTGCGTCCAAAAGAAAAAGCGCAATCCTGAAACACCTGATTTATTGTTCACTAGTTTTTCAGGATGTAAATCAAATTGAGTGTATAACCCATAACACATTGGTAATAGAACGGCGGCTGTAATAATTATCCCCAACACATATTCCCACCTAAAAATTGCTTTAAAATTGCGTGTAATCAATAAATGGGAGCCAAGCGCTAAAACAGGCACAATAATACCTATCGGGCCCTTTGTTAGCATACTAAACCCTATGCCTATAAAGGCAAAAATGATGTGTTTTATTTTTTTATTTTGTACCCATGCTGCCAGTTGCCAAATGCTGAAAATTACGCAGCTCATTAAAACCGTATCTGTCTTAACATCATGGTTCATTAAATAAAATGCCTGGCAAGAAGCTAGTATCAATGTTGCAAGCGATGCAATTTCTTTTTTGTAAAAGAGTAAGGAGAATTTGTAAGTAGAGAACAAAGCAAAAAGAGCAAATAAGAAGGAAGGAAGCCGGTATGAGAAATTATTTGCACCAAATATTTTCATACTAAATGCGCTAATCCAAAATAAAAATGGGGGCTTATCCAAATAGTCTCTGCCAATTTCATACACCTGAAGGTAGCTGTTGCTGATGCTCATTTCTCTGCTCATTTCAGCATATTGCGACGCATCAATATCCATCACATCAATACCAAAACCAATGATATAAACCGGAATTAAAAGCAGAATAAAATACAGGAAATTTTTTGTCATAATTATAATGAAGATTGCAGTAAGCCGTTTTTATTGTTGAAAAATTTACCTACAAAATTTCCTACCAATGTTCCAAATAATGCGCCACCAATAATATCTGATGGGTAATGTACACCAACATATATTTGAGCAAAGCACACTAGTGCTGCCCATAAAAAAAAGAACTTAACATATTTAGGTGCAAGGTGCTGCATCGTTACAAAAAAGAACATGGCAAGCCCAAAATGATTGGTTGCGTGAGATGATGTAAAACTTCCGTTACCACCACAATAACTTGCTACCAGCCGCACCTGAGCTGAAAAGTCAACATCCATACATGGTCTTGGCCTTGCAAAAAACGGTTTAATTATTTTACTGCTAATGGAGTCTGTAAGTGCAACGGTAACTATAGCGCCAATACTCCATAAGAAAGCTTTTTTCCTAAAATTTAAAATGATGAAGAATAAAACAAAAAGATAAAGAGGTGCCCAAAATTTTGGTTCTCTTAAAAATGGCATAACCGTATCAAAAAAACTATTGCTACAGTCTCTGTTTATTTTCAAGAAAAGATAACGGTCAATTTCAAGAAGTTTCTTCAGCATTTAAACATCATTCTATTTTGAATTACAAATATAACGGTTCAAAAAAACCTTCTCATCTTAAAAAAGGCGCTAACCTTGTTTTCTGTATTTTTACCAGACTGAAACGCCTTTTAAAATTTTTTCCCGCAAATGAAAGTACTCTCTATAGTAATTCCGGTTTATAACGAAGGCAAAACAATTGCAGTAACACTTGCCAAAATAAAAACTGTACAACTACAAAATAATATTGCAAAGCAAATAATTGTTGTTAACGATTGCAGCACCGATGATTCAGTTGCAGCTGTTGAAAATTATAAAAATGCAAATACAGAAGTTGAGATTCAAATTTTTAGCCACGCCGTTAACAAGGGCAAAGGCGCTGCTTTGCATACCGGGATAGCTGCGGCAACAGGCGATTATATTGTTATACAAGATGCAGATCTTGAATATAACCCTGAAGAATATAAGATTTTATTGCAACCATTAGAAGATGAAGTGGCAGATGTTGTTTATGGTAGTAGGTTCATGGGTGGAAAACCTCATCGCATACTTTTCTTTTGGCACACCATCGGCAATAAATTCTTAACACAATTATCAAATATGTTTGCCAACCTAAACCTTAGCGATATGGAAACTTGCTACAAAATGTTTAAAGCAGAAATAATTAAGTCTATACAATTAAAGGAGCAGCGGTTTGGGTTTGAGCCTGAGGTTACACAAAAAATTGCCCGTATTCCTAATATTAGAATTTATGAGGTTGGTATTTCGTATTATGGTAGAACTTATCTTGAAGGAAAAAAAATTGGTTGGAAAGATGGCGTAAGAGCCATCTTTTGTATTTTAAAATATGGACTTTTTAAAATGCCTTAGTACAAATAAATTGAAAAAAACAAACAACTTGTTATACGCTAAAGTTTTTCCAAAGCTGCTATCATAATAAGCCTTGGCGATGTATTTGGATCATAATTATTAAAGCTGTAGTCGCCAAAAACCTCTTTTATTTTCAAGTTTTGTTTTGCAAACATTTTTTCAAAATCCTGTAAAGTAAACTTCGAAACTTTTTCGGTGTACTGTAACATCTTCACCAAATCAGTATCTTCTACCAATATTTTTTTGTAAAAATGTTTTTCGTCAAACCATTTAGTGATTTGGTATTTCGAGCCTTCAATAATTTGGGTACTTTCTGCTATTGATTCGTGCGCAGAAAACTTTACATTTAAAAAATCCAATACTAATATGCCACCCGGTTTTAAAGAAGTTGCAATAGTTCTTATGGCATTATCATGTTCACGTTGCGTATTGAAATAACCAAAACTTGTAAAAAAATTAAAAGCAATGTCAAAGTAATTTATCCAAAATGGAAGGCGCATATCATGCTCATAAAAATGCAAATGTTCGTTTTCTCCCTGTAATGCATGGGCAATACTTTCTTTGCTCAAGTCAATGCCGGTTACATCAAATCCATTTGCAGCAAGTTGCATGGAGTGCCTCCCTTTTCCGCAGGCAACATCAAGCATTCGGGTACCTTTAGCAGGTTGTAGGTGAGCAATTAACTTATCAATAAAGCCTGCAGCCTCTGTTTCATCTCTGTGTGCATAAAGTTTGTGATAGTAGGGAGAGTTAAACCAATCTTTAAACCAGGCATCTTGCATTTGGCAAAAATAAGGATTTAGCGAGATAACTTTTTTTAGAAAATTTATGTTTGGAACGCAAGCTTTTGGTTTGTATTTCAGCTGCGGTCCCGCTATTCGCTACTATCTTTTTTTAAGCCTTTGGCTCACAAAAAGTAAAGTCGCTGCTATCGGGCGTAAATGGTCAGCTGACTATCTTTTTTCATCTTTTTATGTGCCAATTCTTTATACCCATTTGGCAATTCAAATCAGTAAAATATAATCTAATCATTAACTTTGCAATCGTTTAAAAATAGCAATAGCACATGGCATTAATAAAAAGTATTTCAGGCATTAGAGGAACAATAGGAGGGAGACCCGATGATAATTTAACACCACTCGATATTGTAAAATTTACCGCAGCTTATGGTACGTGGCTTAAAACCCAATCGCCTAACAAAACAAATAATACAAAAGTTGTTATTGGTAGAGATGGAAGAATAAGCGGCAAAATGGTAAGCAATATTGTAGTTGCCACACTAAGTGCGCTCGGTATAGATGTAGTAGATACAGATTTAAGCACAACGCCAACAGTAGAAATGGCGGTGGTTTCGTTGCAGGCCGATGGCGGTATAATTCTTACTGCAAGCCACAACCCAAAAGAGTGGAACGCATTAAAACTACTTAACAACAAAGGCGAATTTATTAGTGGCGCCGAGGGCGAAACAATTTTACAAATAGCCGCAGCGGAAAATTTTGATTTTGTATCTGTCGATCAATTAGGAGATATATCAATTGATGAAACAACATTGAATGTTCATATCGATAAAATTCTTGCGCACAAAGCTGTTGATATAGATGCTATTAAGGCAGCAAATTTTTCTGTAGTGGTAGACGTCGTAAATAGTACCGGGGCTATTGCTGTACCCGCTTTGCTTGCAAAGCTTGGAGTAAAAAATGTTTCCGTTTTGCACGGAGCTATTACCGGCGAATTTGCACATAATCCTGAGCCGCTTCCTGAAAATTTAATTGAT
>JANOTH010000165.1:0-4097 GCA_031416275.1 Ferruginibacter sp.
GCAAGTATTACATTTTCTGTAAGCCCATAACTTTGCACAAGCGTATCGATATATGTTTTTTCAGCATTATTGTACCCGCCGGCAAGTAAATATTTTATTTTTTTGTTTTGTTGCAACATTGCTAGCATGGCTTCTAATACCACATCATAACCTTTGTAGCGGTCACGTGATGATAATCTAGTTAGCGTCATTAGCACAATATCATCATCATTTATGTTGTACTTTTCTCTCAGTTGTTTGCCGGGATAGTTTAAACCTGGCAATGGCAAAAAAGGATCTATACAATTATTTAATACCTGCACTTCTGTAAAAGGTAGTTGATGATTTGCTTTAATTTTATTTGCTGTAAAATTACTTACACAAAGAATTTGGTTACAGCCAGGTAAAATTTTTTTCTTTAAAGCGCCTAGCTTTCCCCAAATTTCAATACCGTGCGCAAGCAAAATAATTTTAACCGAGGGATTTACTTTTTTTATCAGCCAACCCACTATCAAAAGGTTTATGTGGCTTATCACCACCACATCTGCTTTTCTTCCATTTTCAATTGCTTTTAAAACAAACCCCACTTTGTTAGCAGCAAATCCTGAGAATATTCTTTTGGGAAAATAGATGTTTTGATCGGCCTCACACTGTGCATCATGCATGCTCATAATTTCAACACACTTATCCTGCTGAAGCCCATATTCAAACAATGCTTTACCCATTACCCTGCACACTTTTTCAATACCACCGGTAGCAGAAAAAATTTTTAGGGTAAGGAAGAGGGTGTGTTTTTGCAAAAGCTAATTAATTACGAATTGTGCATTGTGAAGTGTGAAAAATGAATGGTGAATGGTGAATACTAAATTTAACATAACCTATCGTCTATCGTCCATCGTCTATTGTCCATTGTCTTGTGTCTTGTGTCTTGTGTCTTATATCTTGTGTCTTGTGTCTTATATCTTGTGTCTTTTGTCTTATATCTTGTGTCTTGTGTCTTGTGTCTATCCTCTCCCTCACCCCTCCCCCCTCAACACCAACAACGACATTACCCTACTCCAATGTAGATCACCCTTTATAAAATCCGCAACTACCCTTTGTGTGGCAATGTTTTTTGTGTTTGCAAGCTCATGCACCAATGGGCTGTTTTTTAACCATTCATTAAATGGAAAACTAAATCCCATTTTTGGTCGTTGCCAGATGGCATCGGGCAATAATTTTTTAAACGTTTCAGTAAGCAACTGTTTGGGTAAAATTCCTGCATACTTTACGTTTTCTGTTATGGAGAATGCCGTTTTTATAACTTCATTATCAAGAAATGGCACCCTAATTTCCAGCCCATGGGCCATGCTCATTACATCTGCATCTCTTAAAAGCTGGTCCTGCATATAAATATTAAATTCCATCCAGCTTGCTTTGTTCTTGGTACCTATATTGCTGAGGTTTGGCGATGTTGGCGCTGTTTCAAGTATGTTCCAAATATCTTGTTCGTAGGCCCCAAGTTGTGCTGCAATTTGCGTTGGGGTAAAATGCCCTCTTAAAAAAAGGTAAACACCTCTAATGCCCTCCATGCGCAAATAGGCAAGCCTGTTGTATTTTTTTAAATCAACTTTTGCACTCATACCAAGTACAGTAGCAGGTATTTTACCCATTAGCAACGTTTTTTGCATACGGGCAAAGGATGGGTAGCCTCCATACAATTCATCTGCACCAATGCCTGACAATACTGCTTTTAACCCAACTGCAGCTGCAAACTTACTAATGAACCATGTATTAATTCCATCGCATGATGGCATATCCATGGCTTTAATAACGGCACCAAAATTTTCATGAAAATCTTCTTCTTTCAAAAGAATGGCATGGTGCATACTTTTTATTTCTTTTGCTACAAGGTCCTGGTACTTTTTTTCTGAATATTTTGCTTCTTCAAAATAAATAGAAAGGGTGTGTAATTTTTTTAACGCAGTACTATTGGCGAGTTTAGCCAATATTGCAGAATCTGTGCCACCGCTTAAAAAAATACCTACTTCTTCATCGGCAAGCATTTGCCTGCTAACTGCACTTTCAGTTGCCGTAAAAATTAATTCTTTTGCTGCTTCCTGCTGTTTAATAGCATCGTTAAAACTAAAAAAAGCAAATGATTGTAGGGTTGTTTGTTTCGAGTTGCAATCGTACATAAAAAAACAACCTTTTGGCAAAGGCTTTACACAGGCAAGTGTAGTAACAGGTTCAGGTATAAAACCGTAAGCAAGTTGGTAAACAGCTGAATGCTTGTTTTTTTCCTGCAAGTACTCAACAGGTTTAAAGCCCCGTATTTCAGAGGCAAAAGTTACGCCTCCTGTATGGGTGGAATAATAAAGGGGTTTTATGCCTGCAGCATCTCTTACCAGGTACAATTTTTTTTCCTGATTATCCCATAATGCAAATGCAAACATTCCATTGAGCTTGCTAAAACTTTGGGTGTTCCATTTTGCAAATGCAGCAAGTATTACTTCGGTATCAGATGTAGTGTTAAACTGCATTCCTTCTGCCTGCAACAATGTTTTAAGAAAATTAAAATTGTACAATTCACCATTGTACGTAATGGTATAGCGTTGTAGGTAATGCATTGGTTGATGCCCTGATGGGGAAAGATCCATCAATGATAACCGTCTGTTGCCTAATACTACATGCTCTTTTGACGCTGTGAAAATACCCTCATCATCAGGACCTCCGTGTTTTAACAACGTACACATTTCTGCCACCGTTTGCTGCAATTTTTCAACAGAAATTAATGGGTGAACAATACCGGCTATTCTACACATTATCCGGCAAACTGTTTATTCTTTTTTTTGTAATGTAATAATTGTAGCGAGTACTAAAATCTTTATAGGTTTCACTTATACCATCCAATAACGGAATGTTATGTTTCCACCCGAGTTTGTTTATCTTTTGTACATCCAATAATTTCTGCATAGTGCCATCGGGTTTAGATTCATCAAAAACAAGCGACCCCGTAAAACCTGTAATATTTTGTATCGCTTCGGCCATTTCTTTTATGGAATAATCTTCACCACAGCCGATGTTTATAATCGATGGATCTTCGTAATTGTTCATTAAAAAAATACAAGCAGCTGCTGCATCATTTACATGTAAAAATTCCCTTCGTGGTTTGCCCGTACCCCAAATGGTTACTGTTTTTTCGTTGTTCATTTTAGCCTCATGAAACTTTCTGATAAGTGCAGGAAGTACATGTGCATTTTCAAGGTCATAATTATCGCCCGGGCCATATAAGTTTGTCGGCATTACGCTTATAAACCTGCATCCATACTGCTCGTGGTAAGCCTTACACATTTCTATGCCTGCTATTTTTGCCATGGCATAGGGGGCGTTGGTAGGCTCCAAAGCGCCCGTCATAAAATATTGCTCTTTTATTGGCTGTAGTGCAAGTTTAGGGTAAATACAACTGCTTCCTAAAAACAACAGTTTCTCCACATTATTTTTAAATGATTCGTGAATTACATTATTTTGCACAGCAAGGTTATCGTAAATAAATTCAGCCCCGTAAGTTTTATTGGCCATAATGCCACCAACTTTAGCCGCAGCCATAAACACATATTGTGGTTTTTCCTGCTGAAAAAATTTCCGAACCGCTGTCTGTTCTCTCAAATCAAGATCGGCAGAGTCAACAGTGATAATGTAACGATAACCTTTTTGTTGTAACTCCCTTAATATAGAGCTGCCTACCAAACCATTGTGACCCGCTACATATATTCTGTCGTTAATGTTCATTGTTATTGTGTTTCAATTCGCTGTAAAGTATTTTACAGCTGTACAAATAGGAAGGCAATTTTGTTTTTACTACAAATTTGAGACAGGAAAGGTATGCTTGCTTTTCTCAAAAAAATATTGAAGGGTTTCATAATTATTTTTTTGTTCCCGCAAGGTTTTTCTTTTCAAAAACTGCAGTGAGCGAAAGACCCATGCATTCAATTTTTACCCTTGCTTTGTTCCCAATTATTTCCAGTACAATTCCTTTGTAATTCATAAGCAGCCCCTGCTTTATTTCTACTAAGTCATTATACAAAATACCATCATCTGCTACTTCAACATCATCAAACTCCTGAAGAAATTTTCTG
>JANOTH010000166.1:0-1625 GCA_031416275.1 Ferruginibacter sp.
TTTTGAAAAATACGAATACTGCCACCACCAATTTCGTTACCGTTTAGCACCATATCATAAGCATTTGCTTTAATGTTTGCGTAAGGATGTTTAAGGTAATCAGCAGCATTTTCAATTGCTGGATTATTATCAATCATAGTACCAATATCGCTCGGCTTTGGTGATGTAAATGGATGGTGCCTTGCTACCCATCTGTTATCTTCCTCTGCATATTCAAACAATGGAAAATCCAATACCCACAACAATTTAAAATCTTCTGCCCTGCGCAATCCTAGGTTTGTGCCCATGTGCATACGCAAGTCGCTCGCAGCTTTTCTGGTTTTTTCTTCTGCACCTGCCAATATCAAAATTAAATCTCCGGGTACTGCACTGCAGGTTGTGGCTATAGCTTTTAATTGTTCTTCGGTATAAAATTTATCTACACTGCTTTTAAAAGTACCATCGGTATTGCACTTTATAAAAGCTAAACCTTTCATACCAATTTGAGGACGCTTTACCCACTCTACCAATTCATCTGTTTGTTTGCGGCTGTAATTACTTGCATCTGGTATGCAAATAGCTACCACTGTTTCTGCTTCGTTAAACACTGCAAAGTCACCTGCTATAATAGATGATATATCTTCTTTGCTGGTGAAAGTATGCGAAGGGAACTTCAAATTGTTCAACTTCATTCCAAAACGAATATCCGGTTTGTCATTCCCAAATTGCCACATCGCTTCTTCCCAAGTCATTCTTTCAATTACTTCGGTGTAGTCAATATTTTTTACATCTTTAAAAATACGGCGTACCAATCCTTCAAACATTTGCAAAATATCTTCCTGTTCTACAAAGCACATTTCACAATCTATCTGTGTAAACTCAGGTTGCCTGTCTGCACGCAAATCTTCATCTCTAAAACATTTTACAATCTGGTAATAACGGTCGTAGCCGCTCACCATAAGCAATTGCTTAAATGTTTGTGGCGATTGTGGTAGCGCATAAAATTGTCCGCCATTCATGCGGCTCGGCACCACAAAATCTCTTGCACCTTCGGGCGTACTTTTTATTAAGAAAGGCGTTTCAATATCCATGAAATTATTTTCATGCAAATAATTTCTGGTACTTCTTCCTACTGCATATCTAAGTTCTAAATTTTTCTTGACCGCATTTCTACGAAGGTCTAAAAAACGGTATTTCATCCGCAATTCATCACCACCATCTGTGTCATCCTGTATGGTAAATGGTGGAGTAATGGATTTATTCAATACCGTAAAACTGCTCACTGAAATTTCAATATCGCCAGTTGCAATATTTGCATTCTTGCTGCTGCGTTCGCTCACTTTTCCTTTTACCTGCAATACAAATTCACGCCCTAGCGGATTTTTATCTAAAACCTCATTTAAACTTTCATTAAAAAGCAATTGCGTAATACCATACCTATCCCTTAAATCTACAAACGTAATGCTGCCAAATTTGCGCACGGTTTGTACCCATCCGGCAAGGGTAACTTCTTTATTTACATCGGTCATTTTTAACTCGCCGCAGGTGTGAGAACGAAACATATTTTAATATTTGTGCGAAGATAAAAGAAAAAAAACAGCCCCCCTAAACCCCCCTGAATGGGTACTTTGCAAGCCCTATAATTA